>DVIP01000139.1 GCA_018711225.1 Candidatus Cryptobacteroides intestinipullorum
CGAGCCGTTTCAGCAACATGCCGATGTCTGCCATCGGGGAGAGTTTCAGCATGACGAACCTGCATATTCTGAAAAGTTCATCTTTCAGCTGCAGCACATCCGGACTGCAATGCTCAAGAAGGAATACTTTCGCACCTCCCGCATCCCTTCTGGCCGGATCCAGGAATATCATGTCCGGACTGAAATCATGAAGCAGCTTTCCCGGAGAAGTCTGCGGGGACTTTCCTTTTTCCTGACTTCCGGGACAGTCACATGGTTCACTCTCCAGGCTTTCCGGCACTATCTTCACCGAGCGTACCGTAATGCCGGAACATCCGAGCTCCCTGAAATTCCTTTCTGCAGTTTCCGCAAGTACCGGATCCATTTCGTTGTACAGGACCTTGCCGGCTGCTGCGGAAAATGCCCAGGTATCCACACCCAGCCCTCCTGTCAGGTCAGCTATCGCCCTGACTCCGTATCCGGCTGCCAGTGCGGCCTTGTACAGGGCGGTATTTTCCGAACTGCATTGTTCCGCCGACAGTCTGGACGGATATGCCAGTCCGGGACATCCGTACCATGAAGGCACTTTCTTCCTGAACTTCTTCCGCACCTCTATAGTATTGGCCGCAAGGGATATGTCGATTCCGGGGAAACTGTCCCTCGCCAGAATCAGCTTTGCCGTGTCGGCATTTTCATTCTTCAGTATGAATTCGGAAAAACTTTCCATGGAAAAAACAATTTCTGTTACAAAATTATCCAATTATTGCGGATAATTGATAAATTTGTATGATTTGGTCTTGAAATACAATTAACACTATATTTAAACTAAGAACAAATTATGGAAAAGAATTTCAGAGAAGTCGCCCAAAGCTGGCTTGACGGAAACTACGACCAGGAGACCAAGGCTGAGGTGAAAAGACTTATGGACACTGATCCGGCAGGTCTTGAGGATGCTTTCTACAGGAATCTCGAGTTCGGCACCGGCGGACTTCGCGGCGTCATGGGAGTCGGCACGAACAGGATGAACAAATATGTAGTGGCCATGGCTACCCAGGGGCTTGCAAATTATATTCTCAAGAATGTTCCGGGTGACAGCCACAGCGTATGCGTGTCATTCGACAGCCGCAACAACAGCGATGCATTCGCCCATATTACTGCGGAAGTGCTTTCAGCCAACGGAATCCACGTGTATATTTACGACTGCCTTCATCCTGTACCGCTTCTGAGCTATGCCGTGAGGAAGAAACATGCTACAGCCGGTGTCATGGTTACGGCCTCGCATAATCCGAAAGAGTATAACGGCTACAAGGTTTACTGGTCAGACGGCGCGCAGATCATATCTCCTGTCGACAAGGATATCGTCGCAGAGGTGAATGCCATCACGGACCCTTCCATGGTGAAATACAAGGCTGACGGGAAAGAAGGCGGAATCGAGATCATGGGCGACGAGATGAACAATGCCTATATGGATGACGTTCTCACCCTTATGCTTTCTCCTGAGGCGAGGTCCAGGCACAAGGATCTCAAAATCGTATATACCCCTCTTCACGGCTCAGGCGTACACATTGTTCCTGCCATCCTGAAGAGACTCGGTTTCGAGAATATCTACCATGTTCCGGAGCAGGATATCAGTGACGGAAACTTCCCTACGGTCATGTCTCCGAATCCTGAAGAATCTTCAGCCCTGGAAATGGCCGTCAAGGTGGCTGACAGGGAAGGTGCCGACCTCGTTCTTGCTACAGACCCTGATGCCGACCGCCTCGGTATCGCAGTCCGTGACAATGACGGAAAGATGGTGCTTTTCAACGGAAACCAGACCGGCTCTCTTCTTACCTATTATATCCTTACGAGGTGGCATGAACTCGGCAAGCTCGATCCTACCAAATATGTCGTCAAGACCATTGTGACTACGGAACTGATCCGCGCGATAGCCGAAAAGTACGGGGTTAAGGTCTACAATGTGCTGACCGGCTTCAAATATATCGCCGATATTGTCCGCAGGAACGAAGGCAAGGGTGAATTCATCTGCGGCGGAGAGGAAAGCTACGGTTTCAATATAGGGGAATTCGTGCGTGACAAGGATGCCCCTATTTCATGCGCCATGGTAGCGGAATGTGCGGCATGGGCGGCAGAGCAGGGCCTTACTCTCTACCAGCTTCTCCAGAAGATTTACAAGGAGTTCGGGTATTACAGGGAGTCCCTTACTTCACTTGTCCGCAAGGGAAAGTCTGGCGTGGAGGAAATCGCACAGATTATGGCCGACTACCGCAGCACACCTCCTGCAGAGCTGGCAGGTTCCCCTGTCGTGAAAGTCATCGACTACAACAAGCCTGAGGAAACAGGACTTCCAAAGTCCAATGTGCTTCAGTTCTTCAATGCGGAAGGCGACGTGGTGTCCGTAAGGCCGTCAGGCACCGAGCCTAAAATCAAATTCTATTTCGGTGCCAAGGGCAATGATGCCGACGCCAAGATAGAAAAACTCAGGGCACAGTTCATAAAATAGCCCGTTTTTCCGTCCTTTTATGGAAATAACGGTAGAAAATGCCATTGCAAGGTTTCCTGAATTCCGTTTCAGGAAACCTTTGTTTTGGAAAATGGCCGATGGAGAAAGCTGGGCTGTCATAGGGCCTAACGGGGCAGGCAAGACATTGTTTTCCGATACTTTTCAGGGAAATGTAGCGCTCAGGGAAGGCTCTGTAAGGCATACCGGAAGTGACGGGAAGACAGTGTGTGGCGGTGTCGTCTCTCTGTTGTTCAGGGACATTTATTCCATGGCCGGTGTCCGTTCCATGTACAGCCAGCAGCGGTGGAATTCCCGGGATGCGGAGGAATCACCTTATGCAATATCACTGCTTGACGGATGTGACGAGGAACTGTTCAGTGAATATGCCGATTTGCTTGGGCTCGATAGTCTGACAGGAAAACGGGTCGTTTCCCTGTCAAGCGGAGAATTGCGCAAGCTGCTTATTATACGTGCCCTTATGCGGGAACCTCGTGTCATTGTCCTGGACAATCCTTTTATCGGGCTTGATGCCGCTTCCAGGCAATCCCTGGATGAGATGCTTGCGGCCCTGAAGGACCGGAAGGGCCTGCAGACGGTATTGGTCCTGAGCCAGACAAAGGATATTCCTGTCTGGACAGACAAGATTCAGCCGGTATGTGGGCTGGACTTGCTTCCTCCGATGACCAGAGAGGCATTCATGTCGGATTCCGGTGTCCTGAACAGACTGTTCGGCTCCGGAGAAGAGGGGCCGTCCGGCAGACTTGCGCTGCCGCTGCCGGTAAAGGCAGGAGATTACCGGAATGTCCTGGAGATGCATGATGTCCGTGTCAGGTATGGGGGAAAGAGTATATTGGACGGAGTGGACTGGACCGTCAGGAAAGGGGAGCGCTGGGCGCTTCTGGGCAGGAACGGATCAGGGAAATCCACATTGCTCAGTCTGGTGTGCGGAGACAATCCCCAGGCATATTCGAATGACATTGCGCTTTTTGACCGCAGGCGCGGAACCGGGGAAAGTATCTGGGATATAAAAAGGCGCATCGGCTATCTCAGCCCCGATACGCATACATATTATATGGAGGACATACCGTGTCTGAAAGTGGTGGCAAGCGGCTTCCACGATTCGGTAGGGCTTTTCAGGGAATGCACTGAATCCCAGTATGCAGCCGCAAGGGCCTGGCTGGAGATTTTCCGCGCCGAACATCTGGCGGACAGGTCATTCCTCAGGATTTCTTACGGGGAACAGAGGCTTGTGCTTCTGGCAAGGGCGTTCGTCAAGTCTCCGGAACTTCTTATTCTCGACGAGCCGCTTCACGGCCTTGATGCCGGACGCAAGATACTGGCCGGAAAGATAATCGAATCCTATTGCAGGAATCCGGAAGTCACTCTCATCTATGTCTCGCATTACGAGGACGAGATTCCGGGCTGTGTCGGACTGAGGAAAATCATGCGTTAGACGCATCGCTTATTATCAGAAGCCTGTCGCCTGCTTTCAGTTCCACGGTACCGTTCGGCACTATGAATTTGCCGTCGCGCTTTATCATCATCACGAGCATACCTTCAGGAAGCCTGATTTCCTTGAGTGTCCTGCCGTGCAGGAGTGCTTCTTCCGTAAGGGTTATTTCTACCAGTTTTCCCGCTTCTTCAGGAATTTCCACCCCGAATGTGTTCACTTCTTCATCAGGGGTTTCATCATTCAGTTTCAGCATTTTGGCTGCAGCCGTGATGGAACTTCCCTGGAGGACGAGGGATAGAAGGGTGATGAAGAACACTATGTTGAATATCAGTTCCGCCCCTTCCACGTTTTCCACGACAGGGTATGTGGCGAACAGAATGGGTGCTGCACCTCTCAGTCCGACCCATGAAATGAATGTCTTCGAAGCCGCGGATATCTTTCTGAACGGGGCCAGGCCGATATATACGCTCAGAGGTCTGGCCACGAGAATCATGAACAGGCCGATAAGCAGGGCTACAGGTGCGGTCTTCATCATTTCGTGCGGATTTACCAGAAGTCCCAGAATGAGGAACATGATTATCTGGACGAGCCATGTCATCCCGTCGAAGAATGACAGTATGTCCTTCTTGTACGGAATACTTTTGTTCCCTATGATGATGCCGGCAATGTATACGGCGAGGTAGCCGTTTCCTGAAAGATATGTAGTGGTCGTATATGAGAAGAACATCACGCTCAGCAGCAGGATGGCGTAAAGAGGTGCGTTGTCAAGTCCTATGCGTCTGAGGAACCAGACGCATGCGTAGCCGAATACGACACCGCCGAGCACCCCCACACCGAACTGGAGCAGGAGCGTCGTGAATGCATCCGACACTACTCCCCATGTGTCCGGTCCGCCGGAGACAGCTCCGCCTGTGAGACTGTTCGCGAGCTGGATCAGGATTATTGTCAGGATGAATGCCATCGGGTCGTTGCTTCCGCTCTCCAGCTCAAGCATGGGCTGAAGGTTGGCCTTGAGTCTCATCTTGCTGGTCCTGAGTACGTTGAATACGGATGCCGAGTCTGTGGACGACATGGTGGCTGCCAGCAGAAGGCAGGTGACGAACGGCAGGCTGATAGGGCAGTAGTCCCATATCGAAAGCACGTAGATGAACAGGCCGGTGAAGACGGTGGTCAATACGACGCCCAGAGTGGACAGCACGAGTCCCGGTGCGAGTACGGGCCTGATTTCCGAAATTTTGGTCTCCATACCGCCTGAAAAAAGTATCACGCACAGAGAACACATGCCTATGAACTGGGCCTGTTTTACATTGTCGAACTGCAGTCCGAGCCCGTCCACACCGAAAAGCATTCCTGCCACCAGGAACAGAAGGAGTGAAGGGAGACCGAAGCGATAGCCGGCCTTGCTTATTATTATGCTGCTGAATATCAGGACCGAAAGTATCAGCAGTATGTTTTCGGAAGAAAAAGTCATCTTTGGGTTTGTTTAAAGTGTGTTGCCGGCGTTTTCATCTGTGTGTGTCCTGCACCATTTGCTTATCTGGCAGTCGGCGCAGTCGGGTTTTCTGGCCTTGCATACATAGCGGCCGTGAAGTATGAGCCAGTGGTGTGCCCTGGGCCTCAGTTCCGGGGATATGTTTTCCGTAAGGTCTTTTTCCACTTCTTCTACAGTCTTCCCGTCTGACAGTCCGAGTCTTCTCGATACTCTGAAGACATGCGTGTCTACGGCGATTACGGGCTTGTCGTAGACTACGGATGCGATTACGTTGGCTGTCTTGCGCCCTACTCCCGGCAGTTTCACGAGTTCGTCAGGGTCAGAGGGGACACGGCCGCCGAATTCATCCATAAGCATCCTGGCCATGCCTGTCAGGTGTCTGGCCTTGTTGTTCGGAAAGGTGATGGACTTGATGTCTTCTGTCACTTCGGCGATGTCGGCGCCGGCCAGTGATTCCGGGTCCGGATATTTTCTGAATATTTCGGGTGTGTGCATGTTCACCCTCTTGTCGGTGCATTGTGCAGACAGTATTACTGCTATCAGGAGATGGAATGGGGTGTCATATTTCAGTTCGGTCTCTACTTCCGGCATGTTTTCAGAGAACCATTCCAGAATTCCGGTATATCTTTCGTCTCTTGTCATTTCGTTTGTTATTCCTGCTTGTTTTCCTCTTCCCGGCTGTCTTCCGGACTGCCGTCGTCCGTTTCCGGTCCGTTTTCCGTATTCAATGCATCGGTTTCCTGACTGTTCCCGGCATTGCCGTCGCCCGTTTCAGGTACGTGCTTCAAGACTTCGGTGCAGGATTCGTCCTTGCATACGAATACTCGTCCCTGATATTTCTCGAACAATGCCTGATTATGCGTTACCATGACTACGGCCGTGCCTCTCTCACGGTTTATGCCTGTAAGCAGACTCATTATACCTTCGGCAGTCTCGTTG
>DVIP01000140.1 GCA_018711225.1 Candidatus Cryptobacteroides intestinipullorum
GTGAACCGGGCCATAGACGACCTTACGGCTGAAATAGAGGGACATTACAGACGGATAAAGGACAGTCTTGGTTTTATCACGGCGGAACTGATAAAGAATGCCGTGAAAGGCATAGGACAGAAACCGCTTACCCTGCTTGCCCTTTTTCGGGAACACAACGAGGAATACAAGAAACGGATAGGTGTTGACCGTATCAAGGAGACCTATGATTCCTATATGCGGTCGTACAAGCACCTGTCCGCCTTCGTGCACGAGAAAAAAGGCGTGGAGGATGTTACGCTGCGCAGTCTCGACCGTATGTTCTATGATGACTTTGAGGTGTTTTTGCGCACGGACTGCAACATGAGTCCCAAGACGGTACATGAGCATCTTTACCGTTTGAAAAAAATGACCATGCGTGCCGTAAGCCAGGGAACGCTCCGCCGGGATCCCTATTGCCGGCTGCACCAGGAACTTCCCCGGCGGAAAAGCCGACACATGAGGCTGGAGGATCTGAAGAAACTGATGGAGACTCCGGTGGAGAAACCGCAGCTTCAGTTTGTCAGGGACATGTTCATCTTTTCGACGTTCACCGGACTGGCCTATGCTGATTTGAAAAGACTGACAGTCAACGACCTTACACAGTCAGATGACGGTTCCTGGTGGATTCATATTCACCGGCAGAAGACGGATACACTGTCCTCCGTCCGGTTATTGGACATTCCGATGAGGATAATTGAAAAGTATAAAGATCAAAGAAACAGTGATAAGGTGTTCAACCTCTACAAACGCGGATATTTTATCATGCTGGTCAGAGAACTGGGAAAGGAATACGGCTTCCCGCTGACCTTCCATCAGGCACGGCATAATTTCGGAACCCATATCACGCTCTCGTTGGGTGTGCCGATAGAGACAGTTGCCCGTATGATGGGACACATGCGTATAAAAACAACACAGATTTATGCGAAAGTTACCGACAAAAAAGTGGAGGAAGACATGAAAAAGCTGAAAGATTCCTCCGTCAACCGGGAAACATTCCTTTATGAGGAAGAGTTTGAAAAGGAAAAGCGGAAACAGTATTAATCTTCCGTGAAATTAGTTGTGAAAAATGGAGAAGCGATCGTCTGAGCCGTTTCTCCATTTATTTCTGTCTTATACTATACCCACCTCTGTTCTTCCCGACATCTCTTGTAGGCATCATCCAGAATTTTCTGAATGTCGGATTCTTTGTAGAGCACTTTTCCCTGAAGAAGGTAATAAGGTATGACACCGAGCGTGCGGTACTCCTGCAAGGTCCGCCGGCTTACCCTGAGTATGCCGGACAGTTCCTCGTCAGTTAAGAAACATGCACCTTTAAATATCGGCTTGGGAGTCTTCTCCATGTCGGACAGCATGCTTTCTAAATTTTCCAGCCCCTGGAAAAGGACTTCGACGTGAGGGTCTCTCCTATCTGTAAAATGGTAACTCATTGTATGCTTTTTACGGGGTGATAACTTGATTTCAACAGTTTCTGTACGTCTTCAGGCTTGTAGAACATCTTGTGCTTGATGCGTGTGAAAGGCAGAAGCCCCTTGTCACGATACACCTGCAATGTCCTCTTCGATATGTGGAGCACATTACAGACGTCCTGGTTGTCCATCCAATTCTTCAGACCAATGTCCCCACCCAAGTGGTACAGCCGGGTCAGCCGTCCTTCAAGCTCGCAGAAACGCTTCCGGAACTCGTCAAAAGTCTTTTTGTCTATACATATTATTTCCATACGACTGTCTGATTAAGATTGAAAACCCAGTTGTTTCCTAATTGTTGCTGGCAGTATCTTTCCCTTCATGTTCAGGAAGTCCTGAACTTCGGATGCTTTGTAATAAGTACGGCCGTCAATCATGTAATAGGTCACGAGTTTCTTCTGACGGTAACGCGCAAGGGTGCGCTTGGTCACGCCGAGCAGCTCGCACATGTCCTGGTTATCGAGCAGTTTGTCGCCTTCAAGGGCGGCCGTTTGCCGGTTCATGCGGCTCAGCCGATTCTCGATTCTGTCGAAGCGTTCCATAATCTGGTGGAGCATCATCTGAAATGTCTCCCGGTCTATCTGTATCATACTGAATTCTGTTTTAGTGGATGAATACTTCGTTTCTCACTCTGTTGCGCAACAGGCTTCGGTATAATAAAGGCCAAATCATAGACCAATGCGGCAGATTACTCGTCTGACAACAAGCAAAGCACTGAATACCATAGAAATAAAAAATCTGTTTTCCCGAAAGAGGGCCGAAGGGCATATTGCAAATGCAATATTCTGCAATGGTCTATTGCAATATTCTGCAATAATTCAGGCGGCACACACCGTTCCGGAAAGTCTTGGATTTGACAAGCCGCCAGTTACCTGACGGGAGGTGGGCGGATATGGATAAGTGGGAAGTACTGACCAAGGGTATAAGGAATATGATCAGTTCGTCTATGAGCTGGTAAAGTGAGAGACCTCTCAGAAGTTCAGCTGTTTCTGTATTATATATTTCCGTATGGAAGACGGTGGAAGAATCGGCCGTTTCTTTCTCGCAGATAAGATCGACCAGCGGATAGCCGGGAAACAGTTGTCTGGTACTGCGTTTTCGCCAATACCGGAAACCTTGACTGTTGGACTGCATCCATTCCATTATAGGATGTCCCTCCACAGGGACCGAGCCGTCCAATGTCATTGCTACCACTGCCTGTAACTTTGCCTTGCCTTTCATTGTTCCTCCTTAAAATTGAAGAAGCGTGAAACCCACGCAGCTTCGGATGGAGGCTCTGACAAAGCCCAATACAGAAACATGCATGGGCTCACGCTATAAGGCATAGCATAAGCCTCACGCAATAGTCCCTGTATTTTTGAATTTGTCAGATTCCCATCCGAGACGTCTTGCGACTTATATATGATAACCGGCAGGATTCCAGTCCTTGCCGTCATCAGTTCAGTATGTCGTGGTCGGAACTTATGCAACGCACAAATTTCCGACCTCTATGCAAAAGTAGGCATTTTCTTCCATTCTCTAATGCCATTTTCTTTTATATCTTATGGCCAACGATGAAAAAGATTGCCTTTCATTTGTCAAACAGACCGTATTTTTTCATTTTCCGATACAGGGTGGAAGGGTCGATATGCAGCATTTCCGCCGCTTTCCTGCGATGTCCTCCGCACGCCTTCAATGCCTTGAGTATGGACTGTCTCTCCTCCGTTTCAGTCTGCGGGAACAGGTTGATATCCCCACTTTTTGGGGTTATGCTTATATTCAGTTCCGCAGCCTCTATTATTGGCTGTCTTGCTATCAATACCGCCCTCTTGACCTTGTTCTGCAATTCACGCACATTTCCAGGCCATCGGTAGGAAAGCATCAGCTGCGCGGCTTCAGGTGTAAACCTCTCCGTATGTTTCTTGAGTTCTTTGGAGAATTTCTTTCTGAAATGCTCCGCAAGCGGAAGGATGTCCTCCGGACATTCATGCAAAGACGGCATGACTATCTCGAATTCGCACAGCCTGTGGTAGAGGTCCTCGCGGAAACGTCTCTCACTGATGGCAAGCTGCAGATCCTCATTTGTAGCGGCCACGATTCGCACATCGGCTTTTTTCTCGCGGCTTCCGCCTACGGGAAGGTATGTTTCCTCCTGCAGGACTCGAAGCAGCATGGCCTGTACCTCAGGGGACAATGTACCTACCTCGTCCAAGAACAGCGTGCCGCCTCTGGCCAAGTCGAAATATCCCTCCTTATTGCCATCCGCACCGGTGAAGGTCCCTTTCAAATGCCCGAAAAACAGAGTAGGCGCAAGTTCCTTGGGAATGACAGCACAGTTGACCGCCACCAGCGGCCTGTCCCTGCGGTTACTGGAGTAATGGATACGTTGTGCTACGGATTCTTTCCCGGATCCGTTCGGTCCAAGGATAAGCACGGATATGTCAAACGGGGCGACAGTCCGTGCAAGGTTTTCCACTTCAAGCATCTGCTTGCTGTTCCTACGGAAAAGGCTTCTGTCCTTACCATAGACCATTGCACTTGGATGCAGTATCTCCCTGATCAGTTCAAGCAGCTCTTCCATCTGTACGGGCTTTGCCAGATAGTCCTCAGCCCCGAGCTTGATAGCTTTTACAGCGTCAGGCACCGAAGCATAACCTGTCATGACGATGAAAGGGATGTCAATCCTTTCTTTGCGCAGCCACTCAAGCAGGGATATGCCGTCCCCTTCAGGCAGACGCACATCGGCGAGGATCAGGTCGAAATGTTCTGACTTTATCCGTTTTCTGGCACCAGGCTCATCTATTGTGGCTGCAACCTCATAACCTGACTTCTCAAGCCATCTTGTCTGCTGGCCGGCCAGCATTATATTGTCCTCTATGATAAGTATTCTGTACTTCATATTCTATTGTTGTTCGTTTCCAGTTTCCGATAGCAGCTGTTCCGCTTCCGCAATCAGTCCGCATATACGGCTGATTATTTCTTCCGTGTGCCTTTGGACTGTATCCTCGTCCGAACCATCATCATGTAAGACCTCATTATATCCTTCCAACTCATGTGAGATACCCAGTTGTTCCCATACAGGATACATACGGTGGAGTGCTTCTCTCATCCGTTCCAAATCCATTTCCATGTCGGAAAGGGATTCCTGAAGTTCTGTCTTGTTCATGACAGATTCTTTGATGAATGTCTCCAGAATCCATTTTCGGTCTTTTATGCCAGCAGCTAATGCCGTAAAGTCTGCTGAGGATGGCTGTTTGGCTTTTTCCTTTCCTATAATGGATGACAGGAACACCAGCAATTCATTCATTGAAAACGGTTTACGAATACAACCTGAAAAGCCTGCATCCGAATAACGGCAGTCATTCCCGTCATTTCGGGCAGTCATTGCCACGACAGGTACAGTCTTGGAATCGCCTATATTTGAGTGGCGTAATAAATACAGCAGGTCGAATCCTCCCGTACCGCGCATTTGTATATCTGTCAAAATCAAGTCATAATGGGTGCTGCGCAGTTCATTTACCACATCTTGGGCATTCAGGCATTGACAGCAAAGCACACTGTTTCTTTCAAGCATTTCCCCGATAATACGCAGCTGTATCGGGTCATCATCGACAATGAGGACCTTGTGTGGAAGGCTGAGTTTGCCTTCAAGTGGAGCGGCGATACCTTTTACAGGCTCATCTGTTATGGGAAGAGGAATCCGTATTTCGAAAGAACTGCCTTCCCCAAGACGGCTGGAGACCGAAATCTCACCTTTGAGCAAACTGACAAGCCCTCTGGTTATTGCGAGGCCAAGTCCGAACCCTTCGGCATTCAATTCAGGTGCCGCGCGTTCAAAAGGCAGGAATATCCGATCCAATGTTTTCTCGTCCATGCCTATGCCTGTATCCTGTATGCGGACTGTCAGAACATCTTTCTCATACAAAGCGGAAAAACTTACTGAGCCGGACTTCGTGAACTTTATAGCGTTTGACAACAGATTGTCCATGACCTGTTCCAAGCGGTCAGCATCACCGAAGACTGTTATGTCCGGGACATTTATATCCTTGGAAAAGAGCAAACCCTTGTCATTGGCAGGTCGTGTATATTCATTCGCTATTCTTTTAAGGAATGGAATGAGCCTGAACGGGAGCTGGTTCAGAATTTCCTTTGCTTCGTTCAGACGAGACAAGTCAAGCAGGCTGTTGGCAAGCCTGATAATATGTCTGGAAGAGTCGAGTATGTTTTCGAGGTAAACTTTACGGCGTTTTCTGTCTTTGGTGTCCAGTGCAAGTTCCGCACTGCCGGTAATGGTGTTCAGCGGCCCCCGTATGTCATGGGAGAGAGTCATAATGACTTTCTTGCGCACGTCGGACAGACTGCGGTTCTGTGCCAAGGCATCCTCCAGATTCTTCTTGTCCCGCTCCCGTCGACGAAGATCGCGCATGATGATAAGATGCGAAATGACAAGCAGTAATATGGCTGCTATGACAAGTCCTGCTATGAGTCGGAAGGAGTATCTTTGCGCCTCGGCTATTTTATGTTCCCTGTATTGAAAGGCACTCTGTGCTTGTCCGTCCAATTGGGAAATAAATGAGTAAAGCCGGATATTGAGTTCGCGGTTATAGGACCGCAAACTGTCAGAATAGGTGTCAAGTGCACTGATACGTTTCTCCTGCATGGAGATAAGCCGCTCATTCAGGGAATGTAGCGATGTAGCCGGGACAGGTATAGTTACCGTATCCTTCTTACCGAACCAACCCGCTATACCCTTCTTTTTACGGATAATTGTTTGTGTACGGGTAGCCTGTGAAGTCATTTTGGGGAGTTGTTCAGCTATGAGGCTGTCGGCAATTTCCTGCCGATGAAAGGCTTTCATTATACGGTACAAGTGGTGTTCCTTGTCGGAGAGCAGCATCCGCAGGGTGTCAACCTGCTCGGGAAGGACAAATCCGGTGCAATCCTGTTTTAGGTCTGCAAGCAGTGTGTCAACAGACATTCGTTTTCCGTGATATAGGTTGTATTCCGTAGTGTCCCATGCCATTACAGACTCTCCAAGGGTCGCAAGTTCTGTAATAAGGCGGTGTACAGTGTTGATGTCCCGGCGGACGGCACGTATCTCCGTTCCCTCTTCTTCTATTTCCCTTATCCGTGCACGGTCAAAGAGCAATATGGCAGCCATGCTGCCAATGACTGCCAAAAGGACGAGATAGCCGAAGAATATCTTGTACTGGATATTCATTTATAATATCATATGACGTTATTAATATTACATAATGCAAATATATGAATGAATATCATTTGAATGGCTATATAGACTCTTTAAAATAATCTTAGGATGCTTATCTTTAAAAACATAGCCAAATTGAGTGCTAAAACATCTAATCGGTTTGCGTCATTTATCATTAACTGTAAAATAGACGGTATAATCATTAACTTCTTTCTTGAATTTCGATTTGTCAACAAACGCATCACGTATAATCCGCACTTCATTGTCCGTGACTAATGCCAGATCGTAACGTCCCGAACACTCTTTTGATTGGGATACTTTATATTCATTTTCAGTGAGTATAATGGAATTTCCATCATAATGCTTGATTTCAAGACATCTGGGTATATCATCACCTTCTTTTTTATATTCGAGATCATACCCTTTACTGTCATCACCAGCTCCTGTTTTAGAAAGATGGGATGAATAAACCTCAATTATCTTATATTTATCGCTTCGAATCAGAGCATCATATACTTTATCTTCAGCTTCATATCCGAGTCGTATTCTCCGTTGGTCAGATATTTTTTTATTGCCCCTGCGTTTTTGCCCTGATTGTTTCTTTTGAGACGATATCTCCGGAATAGCCTGATCGGACATCGTATATTCCTTTATCTGAATTTCATTAATATGCTCTTCATCCGATTGTGACAATGTATTATTTTCTTTGTTCTGTTTTTCCCTAAGACCGTTGAAATATTCTTCATATCCATTAAAGAATAGAAGGCTCTTTTCCTCATCACTAAGACTGAACTCATCAATACCATCCAAATAATCCCTACGCTTTGCATGTTCTATTACATTTTTAGCATCAGGTATATATCCGAAAACTGATTTCATCTCATTGCGTAACAATTTATCATAATCAATAGTTATATGATATTTATTGTCGTTTTTCTCTAAAACATTACGCAACCATTCATCCCTGACAAACGGAGTTTGACGTTGTATATATTCTTTATGCAATGTTCTATCACTCTCAATCTGCTGGTAGACAAAGTCCAGATATCCCATTTTATATACTTGTCTGCATTCTTTTAATTTCTG
>DVIP01000141.1 GCA_018711225.1 Candidatus Cryptobacteroides intestinipullorum
GAGGCCGGCATCGACGACTTCCGCGCCGGGGTCCTGCCTCAGGACAAGGCCGGTTATATCAAGCAGCTGCAGGCAGAAGGGCACAAGGTGGCAATGGTAGGGGACGGCATCAACGACAGCGCCGCCCTGGCTCAGGCTGACCTGAGCATAGCGATGGGTCGCGGCAGCGACATCGCGATGGATACCGCGATGGTGACCATTCTCTCCTCCGACCTGCTCCGCATTCCCGAGGCCGTCCGCCTCTCGCAACTGACCATCCGCACCATCCGTGAGAACCTTTTCTGGGCATTTATCTACAACATCATAGCTGTACCGGTAGCAGCGGGAGTGCTTTACCCTGTTAACGGCTTCCTCCTCAATCCCATGATAGGCGGAGCCGCCATGGCCCTGAGCAGCGTGAGCGTGGTGACCAACAGCCTGCGGCTTAGAGGCAGGAAATTGAATTGATCAGATTGGATTAGATATGAATAGAAACAATATATCCCGACCGTCAGTCGTAGTTTCCCTGACATCTTTTCCCGCGGCGATACCTTATGCCGCCAAAGCCATACAGTCAATTCTGGACGGTACCGTCCTTCCGGACAAGGTAGTGCTTTACCTGACATTTTCTCAATTCGGTAAAAACGGAATACCTGACGAGCTCCTGAAGATGGCTGCCTGCAATCCTGTGTTCGAAATACGTGATTACGGCAGGGACATCCGCTCTTACAGAAAACTGATTCCGGCTTTGAGAGACTTTCCGGATGCTGTGGTCGTGACAGTGGATGATGACGTGGCCTATGACCGGAATATGCTGCGCAGTCTGCTGTGCCTTCATGAGAAGATGCCGGATGTCATTCTCGCGCACCGTGCCAAGCGTATCCGGCCGGGCCATCCTTATCGCAAATGGCGTAAGTACAGATGGTATGACTTCGTGTTCAGGAAAATTCATTCCAGCTGCCTGAACATACAGACAGGTGTGGGCGGTGTACTGTATCCTCCGCATTCCCTGAAAAAGGAAATGCTGGATGAGAACCTGTTTACAGCGATAGCTCCGACGACAGATGACATCTGGTTCTGGGCTGCGGCAGTAGCGGGCGGTACGGTGGTCGTACCAGTTCCGTTCGGCTACAATAAACCGCGCGGCCTGGGCAAGCCGCGTGAGCTGTCACTCAAAACCACCAACTTCAAGTCAGGAACGGACAGGAATGCTGCGGCATTGGATGCGATAATCCGGACGTATCCGGAAATAGGCAGGCGAATAGGCTACAGCCTCGATAATCAGGATAACCCGTCCAGGTAGCTCAGGCAGGCGGTCATCCTCTTTCTCTCATCATCCAGCATGGAATTTACTGAATTCCAGTCTATGCGGTTGTGCAGGTTGGAGTGGATCCCCTTTTCATCGTAAACCAGTCTGTCGGGAAGGTTGAATCTGGCCAGCAGTGATAGGAACCGGCTCTCCCCTCTCTTTCTGTTTCCGACAGCGGTAAATTCTTTATTGAAAATAATCGAGAATACGGAACCGTGGAAACTGTCTGTAAGGACATACGAGGCTTGGCTGAATGCCTGCAGCCATTCTTCCAGAGGAGGTATCATTCTGTCCTCCAGCCGATCATACCATCTGCGACTTTTCCTTATGACTGTAAATGGTTTTACGCCCAGCTCTTCAGAGACCTTATTGATAAGATTCCTTTTTTCATCTGTCATGTCCAGGATATAGTAAAAAAGCCCTCCGTCATTTTCCCTGCGGGAGTATCCTGAAGACAGGCTCATGTAGTCCTCCTTGTGCAGCAGTATGGTGGGGTCAGAAATCAGAACGGGCGGATTCCTGCATTCCCATCTGTATATATCGTTGATAAGGGTAAGTGCGCTGTCCTCCCTTACAGTAACAAGGTCGAATTTTCCGATAAGCTTTCCGCAAGTCTGTATCTGCTGCTCTGTATACTCGGCCGTGTCGCTTCCGAATGACGCCGAAAATGCTATTTTCTTGACCCTTCTGTCCTTTAAAAAATCCAGATAGCAGGTATATAGATCAGGGTATGCGTAGCGTGCACGCCAGACCTGATCAGAACCCACTATCACCGCATCGTATTTTGAAAAATCGTATTTGAGAAAATCCCTCTTGCTGTAAAATGGGGGTGTCAGCCGGATGTTTTCTTCTATGAATCTTCGCACATGCTGTTTGTCTTTTGATCTGTCCGGTCTGACTGCCCTGGTGAGGAATGGAATGTCGAATTTCTTGCCGAGCAGTGATTTTTTCAGATTTACAGTCTCTACTTCATGGCCCGTACGCAGCAGTGCGGTCTGTAATGCGTAATTCTGGATAATTCCTCCGTAGTTGCCGTGAAAAGGGAGTGTGAGTATTGCTGTTCTCATATTATTTCGTGTTGAACTTCTTGAAAAATCTTTCCCTGCCCCGGGGCACAGGTATGTTCTCCGTGAAACCTCCGTTTCTTCCTATGCATTCTTCGAAACCGGTGCCGATGCACTCTATACGGGCCGCCGCCGATTGCAGCAGCGAGGCCCCTTTATCTGTGTTGACAAGTACCAGGCTTGTGCCTCTGCCGTCATTGTATCCGGGCAGAACCTTGTCTATATTCCAATGGTCTGCCAGGGTGATGTCGCTGCCGGACCGACCGTTCTTGCATTTGCAGGTATAGCAGGACGGCCTTAAATACAGATTTTTCAGGAAACCTTTTAAAAAGCGGTCTCTCTTATGAGACATTGCGTAGGTCTTCCCGTTTTCAAACTCAATTACCAGGCGGTATCGTTTCCAGCCTTTCCCCTTATCCCTGAAATTTATCCGGATGATTCTGCTGCAGTGATGTTTTTTCTTCCTCCCGTCAAGATATTTCTGCCAGACTTTCGGGCTGGGTACACCGTGGCATAGAATCTCCACGGTGAAAAGACGGCTGTAGTCTTTCCGGAGAAAGCCTTTTAGTCCGGCTATCTGGCACGGGGTCCCCGAGAACAGGACTTCCCGTCCCTCGTTCAGGAAAGTTTCCGCATCCCTGTATGATGTCCCGATGCGGCTCTGGGTGTACTTGCTTCCTCGGAAAGCGGAGAGGCCGTCTATATTTCCTGTATAGGTGTGGACAGTGTCCCAGTTTCTGTCGAATGAGGCTCCGAATACCACGCCGCCACGTTTAAGGACACTTTCCGCCAGGGACGTGAATACTCCTCCTGACGAACTCAGGCGTCTGGTCTCCTCGTCGTTGTTTTTCGCGGCGTAAGCCTGTAAAGGTGTTTTTGCGGTATTCTGTTTCAGCACAGGACATACCAGGCTGCATAATCCGCAGTCAATACATGCCGTCAAGTCCACATGCGGATATTCGAAGCCTTCGCTGTCCGGTATCATCCGTATGCACTGCCGGGGACAAGTCTGTGCGCAGGCGGAGCAGCCGCAGCAGTCCTCAGGTATCCTGGATGTCATTGAGGTCATACTGGTCAAAGTATTCGGATTTTACAGTCTTCTGTGTGCCGCTCGCTCTTCCGCGGGCCTGTTTTTCCAGAAACTCCTCATAGGATCTTACTGCGTAGTGGTTGATACGGATAACATCCTGCTGCGGAGGGCGCTCCCGAAAATTCTTTTTTATAGGATTGCCATGAGAATCAGCGGCATGTCCCGTAATACGCGCTGCTTCGTGGCAGCCGGTCATGGTATAGACCCGGCGCGGGTCTACGATGCTTTTAACATGTCTGTTCAGCGGGTGGTCCGGGACGGAATGACATCTGAAGCGTTCCATCATGGTCCCCGGAACTCTCTTTTTTGCTCCTCCGCTGCCATAGACCAGCCAGTTTATTTCTACAGCGGGACAATCCTCGAATCTGCTGAGAAATTCAGGAATCGTCCTGTCCTTTACCGGGACTATGAATTCATCCAGGTCGATGAAAGCTATCCAGCGGGCTTCCATACGATGTCTGTCCAGGCAGTCATCGTATGCGGCAAGCTGACGTCTGTATCCCGGAAAGAAAGTGTATTCCACAATGCCGGATTCAATGTACGGACGAAGTATTTCCATGGTCCCGTCCGTGCTGTCATTGTCGTAGATGTAGAATTTCTCCACTCCTTTCGACTTATGCCATTCTATCCATTCCTTGAAATAGGGGCCTTCGTTTTTGGCTATGGCGCAGACAGCCAGGCAGTAACGTGGCTGTGTCCTGTCGTGGCGGAGCTGGTGTCTAAGTCTTATGGCCTTGAAAATACCGTACCGCAGGATACCGCGCCACCGGTTACGTGTCATCTTGTGCGGAATCACCCCGGCGATGATTTCTGCAAGAACTTTATTCATGGGCAGCGGCGGATTAACGTTCGAAACTTGACTTCTCGGGCAGGATATGCTCAAAGGCATTTCTTATATTTTCCATCACTTTGTCATAGTTCCGGATATGTACGTTGTCGTTCAGGCAGATCAGGGAGTAGGACTGCCTGTAGATTGCCCGGACTGCTTGTTTGGGACGGATCATGAGCGGAAACATTTTGGTGTCGTTATATGTGTTGTACGGTTCGAAATTGCCCTTGCAGATCTGCCATGTGCGGAAAAGTTCCGGGGTGTAGTCGTCAAGAGCGCGGAACCGATTGACGGATGTCCGTGTCAGTTCTTCCCCTGCGACTGCCCATACTTCCTCAAAAGTGGTTTTCAGGAAAGGCTGGGCGTTGTGGGGTGTCCTCAGGGTGATGAATTTGCCGTAATGTTTGAGCAGATAGTTCCATCTGGCTTTTGAACCGTAGCTTTTGTCGAACCATTTGTCATGGAAACGGGATGTCACATCTTTCTTGTCGAAATTCTGATTTATGATTCTCAGATTGTTTCTCAGTCTCTTGTACCACTGTGACCAGTCCGGATTATAGAGGAATGCCGCGATGTCGCATGGCAGGCCGTTGCGGAAAAAGCGCTCGGGCCCGATACTGTTTATAATGTAGAAGTCGTCGTTGAAATAGACAAAGTGCTCAGCCAGTCCGGGAATCCTGTGCAGGTAGCGTTCGATGACTACGGAATTATAAGTAGGCAGGAATTGTCCGGGGATAAAATCCTTGTGGTCTACCAGATGAATCCTGGGGTTGTCAGTGTCAAGCCACTCCGGCTTCTGTCCTCCGGTGACGAAATGTATTCTGCGCACCCAGGGTGCGAATTTCTCTACGCCGCGGAACCAGTACTTCAGAAAACCGTAATCCCGGAAGCGGGCTTTCGAAACACTGTTCTTTGTATTTTTCCAGTTACCTGAGTATTTCATGAAGTCATTCTGCCATTCCGGATCATTCATGTCTACCCACGTGACTACAAAATCAATATCCATACCTGCTATGATAGTTTTTTAATTCAGTCGGCAAAATTAAAATTTTCCGCAAAAGCAGTCTGAAAAAATTCGTATATTTGAGGAAATTTTTAAAAAATGACAGTATGAGAGGATTTTTTCTGTTTTTAATTGCCTGTACTGTATCTTCTTCCGCTATGTATGCGCAGAATAAGGTGCAGGATACCTTTTATGGAATCAGGCTTGGAACTTCCTATAAGGATGTCTGCAGTTCCGATTTTGTCAAGGAAAATCATCCTGACTGGAGGCATCTTAGAAAATGTCGTCAGGCAGATTTTACCATACGGGACGTGAGACTGGGAGGCAATGACTGGAATTACTGCGATTTCAACTTTGTAAAGAACAATTCAATCCTGTACAAGCTCAGATTCTATCATCCATATAAGGACGGACAGGTGGCGGAGGGTGTATATGACAGAATGCTGGAAAAGCTGGACAAAAAGTACGAAGGCAAGGCAGGTATTGTCAGGAAGGCGCAGGACAGCTGGGATAAGGACAAGAAGGAATGGGTGTCATACACGGACAAGGACGGAGGGGTCTGCTGTCTGGAGAGGGCATACAAGAGTTCGACCAGTGGTGTAATGTACAATTATGTATTCCTGTACTATTACAATGAGGACTTGAAAATAAAGGCAGAACACAGTTATCTGGAGGAATTGTAATATGAAACGCATTATTGTAACAGCATTGGTCCTGTTGCTGGCTGCGGCAGCGCTCTATGCACAGATGAAAGTTCAGGACACGTTTCTCGGACTGCGGTTCGGGCAGAATTATGAACGTCTGTATGATTTGAAAAAGCAAAAAGGGAATAATACAAGACAGTCATTGCAGAATGCGGATGAAGACTGGTACCGTCAGCATGTGCAGATACATGGTGTGGAGTTCGGGGGCAGGAGATGGGATTACGTGGATTTCTATTTCAGTCCGAGCGGAAGTTTTTATATGTTCAGGGCTTACGAAGCCTACAATACCCAGAAGGATGCAGAGAAACGTTATGATTCCCTTGTTAAGGATTTGTCAATGAAGTACGGCGGAGACAGAGATATCATTATGGAAGAGGATGGCAGTATGAAAGGGGACAGGGAAAAATCAGTAACCTATAAAGATGCCGGAGGCAGGACCTGCAAGTTGTGTGTGCGGTATACTGAATCCAAAAGTTTTGACATGTATTATTACGTTATGCTGTATTATTACGACCAGAAACTTCAGAACAAGGCAGATGCTGAGTTTGTGAAGGAATTGTAACATAAAGATACGACTATGAAAAAGTATTTGATTTTTGCAGTGGCGGCCATTCTGAGCGGCTCATCTGCCATGGCCCAGAGTTTCGATGAGTTCAAGCAGTTGAGGAAAAGTCAGTTGTCGGAGTTTGAAGAGCAGAGGGCAAAGGAATTCGAGGAGTTCAAGGCCAGGTATTATGCCGCCTTTGAGGAATTCCGGCGGAGTTATCGCAGAATGCTGGAGGATGAGGAGAAGGCGGTAGATTTGATGGCTTCGGACGACGGTATAAGAGTAGAACCTATAAAGATGGCTCCGGCTCCGGTGGCAGTAGTGTCCACGGTTGCGGAACAGAAACGCATATTGCGGGAAAATATACGGTCTATTGCTGTGATGACGCCTGATGAACTTGTGCCTGTGCTTTCGGAGGCAGAAGATACGGTGGCGCGGATGCAGGAGGCGGCTCAGGTCATGGAAGCCATAGTGGCCAATATGAATACAGATGCGCAGGAGGATGAGGATCCGATAGTGCCTGTGTCAACGTCAGTAGTGCTGGAACCGTATGATGCGGAATATTTCAATACTCTTCCGGATGCTGAGACTGCCGGAAAAGTTCAGGAAGAGATCCGGACTCCAGTAGAACAAGAAGAGACAGTGTCTTCCGATGCTGCCGGAACTTCCGGTGCTGATGCGGCGGGTGCCGCTGTTTCAACAGCAGTCCCCAGCGGTAAGCCCACGGAGTATGTGCGGATATCGTCACCATTCGGTTCCCGTATACATCCGATTACCCATAAGCGTCACGGCCACAAGGGTATCGACTTGGCTGCTCCGCGCAATACGCCTATCTATGCTACTGCTGACGGACAGGTTACATTCTCGGGACGTAATGGAGGGTATGGCAATTTTGTCAAACTCAATCACCGGAACGGTTATAAGACGGCCTATGCGCATATGAACCGGATAGCGGTCCGTAAAGGTAAATCCGTTAAGAAAGGCGATCTTATCGGTTATGTAGGTTCTACAGGTGCCAGTACAGGAAATCATCTGCATTACGAGGTCTACTATCAGGACAAACTTATAGACCCGGCAACTACTTTGTAACTTAATCGTCATGATGTTTCATGTGGCTTCCGATTTTTTGGCACGGGGTTTGCAATAGAATAAGTCGGATAGTTTTTTCATAGGTTAAGTATTAGGTTAAGTAATAAAGGCTGTCGGTTCTCGGCAGCCTTTATTATTTTTATGCATTCAGCTTGAAGATTATCGTCCGGGAATATGTCTCGCCTGGCCGGAGGACGCAGGACGGGAAGTCCGGATGATGGGGTGCGTCGGGGAATCCCTGGCACTCTATCGCCACGCCGTCGTAGTCGCGGTAGGGGCGGCCGGACTTGCTCAGGGGAGAGCCGTCGAGCCAGTTGCCGGTGTAGACCTGAGCTGCCGGCTGGTCAGTCCAGATCTCGAGGCGGCGGCCGGAGACTGCGGAACTGAGCTCTGCGGCTATTTTCAGACC
>DVIP01000142.1 GCA_018711225.1 Candidatus Cryptobacteroides intestinipullorum
GTAGACATCCAGCCGTTGGCCGTGTCATATTCGAGCCGCCATTCGACATTGGCATCCAGAGCCACCTCCACAGGAGTGCCGGCATCCGAAATCAATATCCTGTCGGATGTCAGTTCCAGAGTGCCCGTCACCGACTCCTCCTTGGCGCAGGATACGGCAGCTGCCGCCGTCAGAATGACGACAGCTGCCAATCTTATAATATTTCCAAGTTTTTCCATTTCTGCTATTTCGATTGAAGAATATCCGTTTTGTAAATGATATTGTAGTCAGTGCTGGTATCATTGAGCACAAATACCTGCCATGTCTTCCCGCCTTCATATACACGTACCATGATATGACCTGCAGGCTTGATCTTCTCGCCGTTCTCTCCCAGGCGGATTCTGTTGTTCTCCACCAGACCGGCGGCGAACACCATGCGATCTCCGGGATACAGGTCGGAAAGCATCAGTTTCAGCGGTTCCGATTCAGGATGATAGTAGTCCCACACCGGTACTACATAGGCTTTTGCCTGCATCTGGCTTATGAAACTGCTGTGCATGGCATCCTTGTAGGCGTGATGGTTGCAGACCACGACATCTGTAGGGCCGCAGGCCTTGGCTACGGCATCCTCTGTCAGTTCACTTTTGATATCTCCTCCGGTATACCAACTGAAATCCCCGTATGAGATACGGATGGCGCAGCTGAATTCGTTTTCGTCTGTCGTGGATAAAGACATGTGTCTGGTCCCGGTTCCGGAGCCTGTCCACACATCCAGATTCCCGGCTACGTTCCTGACGGAGAATTCCGGATAAGATGCAGCATCATGTTTCAGAGGGAACTGCGTATCACTGCCGACTACGAATTTTTCGTTCGGCTTGCCGCTCTCCGATCTGAGGGACATGAACGACCTGTAGTTTCCGAGTCCTCCGTTCGAAGACGATACCTGTTCGGCTGTAGGATAATTATAGTCCGGCCAGCCTCTGTCCACGATCTTGTCTATATCCACCAGCTGCGCCAGATGTGTGATTCCGTGCAGCTTGTAGGCCAGGCCCGGACTGGATATGGCCGTTTCGTCGAATCCGCCGATATGGTCTCCATGGAAATGGGTCATGAAAGCATAGTCTATCTTCGTCCCGTTCTCAAGAGGCGCCGAAAAATGTTTGATATACTGGGCGACCCACTGTGCAGGGGACTTGGACCCGGAAGGTTTTGGCTCCATGATCTCCTGTGAGTAGTTGTCCTTGCCGAGATCCCCCATGTCCACCAGCATGGTCGTACCGTCAGGCAGAATCAGCCACGCCACGTTTCCCCTGCCGGTACTGATCTGGTGTATGTCCATGTAGCCTTCCTGCCAGTCATCCACATATGACTTTTCTATTGTAGGCCCGTCAGGCAGCTGTTCTTCCCTGTTGCAGCCGGATGACAGGGCCGCTGCCGTCAGCAAGATAAAAGCGATATTCATTTTCTTCATTTTATCTGATTTGATTTAAATTAGGAAAAAGCCTTCCTTATTCGATATCCGGGACCTCGAAAAGTCCTGCGTCGGCGGCGGACATTTCATTTCCGCCATATCCCGGATTCTGTTTCAGTTCCACGTTGCTGGAAGATATGCTGAGCTGAGGTATAGGGAAAAGTTCCCGGTAGTGTTCCGACGGCTCGTGATCCCACCACCTTTCGGTAGTATACGCATTCCAGCGTCTCAGGTCGGTGCGCCTGCGTCCTTCTCCGATAAACTCCAGCATCCACTCTTCGAGGAATCTGTATTTGTCCAGATTTGCAGCCGTGCAAGGGTCCGGATCATTCCCGCCTTCGAAATTACGTTTGCGTACCTGGTTTATAAGCTCGGCGGCGCCGTCCTTGTCTCCGGTCCTGTACTTGCACTCGGCCAGCATATAGTAGACCTCCGCCAGACGCATGATTACATAGTCAGGATTGTATCTCAGGTCGAGCGATGTACGGTCCGGAACCGGCCGCTTTACCAGACGGACACCGGAGTTTTCCTCACCGGTAGTGATGTTCGAAGGAAGTTCGCTTGCTGATGAATACTCCGTCCCGAGTTTCTTGAACTGGGCCACCTGGTCCACGAATGTGATGACTTCTCCGGTATATTCACGTGCTCCCATGCATTGGACGACTCTGTCGTCCGAAGTGGTCCTCTCCTGCTTGCCGTAAAGGAACATGCCCTCGTACTGTTTGTTGCCGAGATAGAGGTAACCCTTTTTCCTGAGGTCGGCATCGTCGAATCTGGCGAACGGTGTCCCGATATTGAACTCATACGGAGTGCCGTCCGGAGCCAGAGACGGCTGCAGATGCGCACCGTTCGTAGAGCCCATGCCGTCCACATCGTAGTAGGATTTCGCGTTATAGTGGTTGAACCTCTCATAGTCCCAGCTGATCTGGTTCATGGAGTACTGTGAGGAACAGCTCCATATCACTTCCTTCGAGAAGTCGTTGTCGAAACCGAAAGGAGCGTTCCATGTCTCTTCCAGTCCGTACTGGCCGTACTTCCCTTCAATGATATCCTCACAAAGCGTAGCGCATTCATCGAACATGTCCTTACCGATATAGACCTGGGCATTGAAATAGAGCCTGGCCAGACAAGTGGCCACTATCCCCTGGTTCACCCAGCCTTCTTCCTTGTCTCCGAGGGTCTTCTTCTTCAGGGAAGATTCGGGAGCTATCCCTTCGAGAAGCAGTTCTTCTATATAGTCGAATGTCTCCTGTGCGGTAGAGCGCGGCACTTCATCCAGAGTGTATTTCCTGTATATGGGCATACCGCCGAAAAAGTCGAGGGAGCGCATGTAGGAATATGCCACCAGAATCTTCAGCTGCAGGATATGGTCGGCCTTGTCATGCTCGGTAAGGCCGAATGAAGGGTAGTCGAGGGCCGAAAGCTCGTCTATCATGGCCAGGGCATAGGAAATGCCTTCACCCATCTGGAAATATGTAGTGTAAAGCCAGCCGTGGTCAGGAGTCCAGGTGTGCCAGTGGTACTGTCTGTACTGGCCTCCTCCTTCGTAGTCTACACCCTTCTGCGTGACGCAGAATTCGTCTGCCACGCATTCCTGCATCATCCACGGCGCGAACTCGTGCGTTCCCCTCCATTTCGTATAAGGCCTGGCGAGGGCGGCGTAGATATTGTCCTTGGTGGAGAAATACGTATTCTGCGCTATCTCCGAATAATATATCTCGTCGAGATCCGTACATCCTGCCATGAAGACAGCCGCGCCGATCAAATATAGTCTTATGATATTTTTCATCATATTGTCCCTGTTTTAGAAAGTCAGTTTTATTCCCAATGTATAGCGGCGGGTCTCCGGATAAAGGTCGAACCATTCATAGCCCGGATCGAGACCGTTTATGTCCACTTCAGGGTTCAGTCCGGAATAGCCGGTGATGCAGGCTACGTTCCTGACGGTGAGATACAGATCTATGGCATCTATATACTTCTGCCACTTTTTCATGTTCAGGGTGTAGCCCAGGCTGATAGCGTCTATCTTCAGGAAAGATCCGTCCTCAAGCCAGTAGTCGCACAGAAGTTTCTCCTGCTTGATGTCCTTGTTTTTCAGAAAAGCGCTGCGCAGCACATTCTGGTTCGAGACATTGGCGAGGCCATAGTACATGTCGATGGTGTTGAAGACATCATAGTCGAGCCAGCTGCGGAGGTTGATGCCGAGAGACAGGTTCTTGTAACGGAACGTATTGTCCCAGGAAATGATGAGCTTCGGAATCGCGTTGCCTATGTATCTCTTGTCGTCATAGGTCTTGTTGTCGGCGAGGATGACGTCATTGTCCTTGTTATAGACAAGCCATTTGCCTTCCTCGTTGAGTCCGGCATACTCCCACAGGTAATAGCTTCCGATGATGGTACCTTCCTCAAGCCTTCCGCCGGAGCCTGAAGATCCCGGAGCAGGGAAGCTCACCCTGTCCTGGTAGGAATGGTTTCCCCAGAGAGAGGTGATTTTGGACTTGTTGCTGGAAAAACGCATCGCCGATGTCCATTCGAAATCCTTGGTCTGCACCGGGATTCCTCCTATTTCGAATTCCCATCCCCAGTTTTCGAGGTTTCCGTAGTTCATGACAGTGGTATCGTACATGGCCGGAGGCGTATTCACGGTAATGTCGTAAATCATGCCGTCCACCCAACGGTGATACCAGTCGAATTTACCGTAAAGCCTGTTACCGAGGAAGGCATAGTCGATACCGATATTCAGCTCGGACTTCTCCTCCCAGTGCAGGTCGCTGTTCACGTTGTTCGCAGGTCCGTAGGACATGATCCATCCGCCGTCCATAGGCCAGTAGGAACCGGAAGCATAGCGGAACGCTGTCTGGCCTGACTCGAAGCCGCAGTTTCCGGTGACACCGTAGCCGGCCCTGATTTTCAGGTCGTCTATCCAGCCGATGCCGTCCATCCATGGCTCACTGGAAATGCGCCAGCCTCCTGACACCGCCCAGAAGTTTCCCCAGCGATGGTCCTTTCCGAATTTGGAAGAACCTTCGCGGCGGAGACTCGCAGTCACCATGTAGCGGCTCTTGTAGCTGTAGTTCACACGTCCGAAGAAGGCGATAAGGCGGGTCCGGGGATATTTGTAGGAATTCATGGAAGCCCTGCCGTCCTTCAGCCAGTCTCCGGTGCCCATATCCCATGCTCCGATACCGTCGACAGGGAAGTTGTAGTTCGTCATGTTGAAGCTCTCGCTGTTCTCCTCATAGAAGCTGTAGCCGAGAACCGCATTCACCGTATGGTCGTTCGCGAAGACCCTGTCGAAATTTATGGTAGGCTCGACAGAGACATTGATGGTCTTGTTGAATTCATGATAGCCTTCGCCGTTCCTTCCGTTCTCAACGGATGTTCTGTGCTGCGAGTTGGTATAATTCGTGACCTGCATCTGACGGTCCTGCCAGCTGACGGTAGCCTGGGCTGAAAAGCCCAGCGGAAGATTCAGTTTGACATTGGCGTCAGCCAGCATCCATTTGTCGATCTTGTCGCGCTGCTTGAGCATCACGTCTGCGACAGGGTTGAAATAGTAGTCGCCTCCGATGATGACATTGTAGCCGGACGGATTGCTTTCGTCATATATCGGCTCGGTAGGGTTCATCTTCATGGCCGCACCGAAGTTGCTGTTCGTAGCCCTCTGGTCGCGGTGAGCTTCGCGGTATTCGGTGTGGACATTGATTTCGAGAAGGTCGTCCAGCAGGCTGAAACTTCCGTTTATCCTTCCCGAGTAGTCTTTCCTGTTGTCTCCCAATGCTATACCTTTCTGGTCAGAAGCTACGAAAGTGGCATAGACACGGGCCGTGCGGCCGCCTCCGGAGAGATTCACGACATGCCGGTGTGACAGGGCGCCTTCATTCAGCAGGGCGCCGTACCAGTCATTGTCAGATCCGAGATCGCTTCCCAGTCCGTATCTGAGGAATTCTTCGGAATTCAGCAGTTCGGGACGGTTCGACACCTGCTCTGTGGACAGCTCTGCCGTATAGGACAGACGCATGGGGCCTTCGTTCGGTTTCTTCGTGGTGATGAGGATGACGCCCGCAGCGGCCCTGGTTCCGTAGATGGCTCCTGCAGATGCATCCTTCAGCACATCGATGGAGAGCACATCCTCGAAGTTGATGGACCTGATATCAGCCCCTGGGACACCGTCCACCACTACCAGCGGAGATGCAGCGGCATTGATGGATGCCACACCCCTGAGCTGCATGGATGAAGAAGTGTTCGGACTGGATGTCTCGGTGATGGTCATACCCGAAATCTTGCCTTTCAGGGCAGTGGCGATGGTCGAGCCTCCCTGGCCTGCCAGCAGGTCTTTCGATGATATGGAAGTGATGGAACTGGTCACGGCCCTTTTCTCCATGGTACCGTAGCCGACGACCACTATCTCGTCCAGCATGTTCATGTCTTCCTGAAGGGTGACGGTCACAGGAGAGCCGGAATCTATCCTGACTTCCTTCGTCACATACCCCAGATATGAAACGGACACCTTGGCAGGGAGCTTCGCCGTCATAGACCAGAACCCGTCCAGGTCGGTCAGGGCGTATGTATTTCCGCTGCCGACCAGAAGCACTGTGGCTCCCGCCAATGGCTCACCGTTTTCATCAATGACCTTTCCCGACAATTCCTTCCTGCCGGCAGAGCGGCTGCCGGACAATCCGGTTTCTGTGCCACCCCCCACGGCAAAAGTAATGGTATTGTCGACCCTGCTGTACTGCAGGTTTGTGATGGATGCTATCCTGTCGAGGATCTCTGACAGTGATGCATCCTGCATGTTCAGAGTGATTTTCGGGACACTGTCCACGAGACTCTGGTCGTAAAGAAAATTGCAGCCCGAAAGCTGATGAAGAAGTGCCAATGCATCCTGAAGCGACTCTTCCCTGATGTCTATCGAGATATCTGTCTCGCGGACGGGACGATCGCCAGGCACGTCCTGGCCGATGGCCGGGGTCACCGCCAGCAATAGGGGCAGGACCCACAAGAAAAGCCTGAGAAATCTGTAATCCATGTCGTCAGATTAGATGGTTAGTAATAAATTCAAAAGAGTATATTCCGGTTGTTATCAGTCTTCATGTGTCAACGTCAGTCCGACATGTCATCGAATCGGCACGTTTATAAAGAATACACCTGATGCCGGTTTTTCTGGGGGTTGCAAATGTTAAATTTTTGTTATTTCCCGAATTATCCCGTGAGGGGACGGAAAGGATTTGTTTTTGAAAAACATTTCCATATCTTTGTATGAGATTCTTGTACGAGCCATATTCCGGTGGTTTCAGATCATTAATCAATAACCGCTATTGCGTCATGAAGAAAATGTTTTTTTCATTGCTGCTGGCGTGCTGTTCCGTGCTGTGCCCGGGATTGGCCAGAGAGCATGAAGCTGCCTGCGGCCCCGCAGCATCACCGGAATCCGAAGTCATTTTCGGGAACGCCCGTTTCACTGTCCTGACTCCGCGTCTTGTGCGTATGGAGTGGTCCGCCGACGGGAAATTCGAGGACCGCGCCACTCTCGGCATAGTGAACCGCCGTCTTGACGTCCCTGAATTCGAAGTCAGGAAAACGTCGGGCTCGGTCACTGTCAAAACGGATTTCCTGACCCTGAAATACAAGGGGCAGGAAAATTTCAACGAAAAAAATCTGAGCGTCAGTTTCCTGATGTCGGAAGACGGAAAGGAGAAAGGCAAGTGGCATCCCTGGATGGACGATTCGGGGAATCTGCTCGGAACGGCCCGCACCCTCGACCGCTGCGACGGGGATACGCTGATGGACCCTTACGATCCAGGGATCATCTCCCGCGATGGCTGGGCCGTGATAGACGAGAGCTCCCGCCATCTTTTCGAGCCGGTGGACAGCGACTGGGAATACTGGGTGGCGGAACGTGACAGCATTGTCCGTCAGGACCTGTATTTCTTCGGCTACGGCCATGACTATACGGCGGCTTTAAGCGACTTCACGAAGATTGCGGGACGGATACCGC
>DVIP01000143.1 GCA_018711225.1 Candidatus Cryptobacteroides intestinipullorum
GTCTATACTCCACCGACAAAGGTAACTTGGGCAACAGGCGATGAAATCACTGTCATTGTAAATGACACTGATGCCAATAAGTTTACTAATTCCGAGGGTAATTATTTTGAAACGACTGAATTTATTCCGGAAGCAGGAACAGAGTATACATATCATGCGTTTTATCCATATAGCTCATTTGTAACATCTGTAGATGAAGCCGGTAAAACTGATACGTGGATTAGTGTGCCGAGTTCAGCGTCTGCTTCCCAGAATGGACTGAACAGTACAGCACATGTCCAGGGAGTGCTTTATGGTGACGGAACTGCAACTGGAACAGATGCACCTGTAATTGATATGAAACATCTTACGGCTTTGCTTAAAATAGATGTTACTAACAACTATTCGGAAGCAATAACTTTACGCAGCATCACTGTTTCAACAAACGCGGCTGGACAGTATTTGAGCGGAAGGTTTGATGTCAATCTTAATGACGGAACACTCACGCCAAACTCAGAACAGGTTGACAGATGTGTAAGTTCTTCTACTCTGGGAATTTCTGACGGTATTCTGGAGGCTGGCGCCACTGCATCATTCTATCTTTCTACAACGGAATTTACTGTTCCTGTCGGCTCGACGCTGACTATCTCGGCTGAATCCGATAAGGGTACAGCGGAAGATGTAAGGACATATCCGCAGGAAATGGTTTTCGCAGCCGGTACTGTTAATAATACGACTTTCTCGTTTGAGAATCCTGAGCAGACTATTGAAAAACTTACTGTTGCAGAGTTTCTTGCAAAACCAACCGGTGCTACATATTACGAACTGACAGGAACGATTTCGAATATTTCCGATACTGAGTATGGCAATTTTGACTTGGTAGATGAGACGGGTAGTGTTTATGTTTATGGTCTGACTGCATCAAAGGTGGCATCAAACGATAAGTCATTTTCAACTCTCGGATTACGTGAAGGTGATATTCTGACTCTTTACGGGACAAGAGCTGCCTACAAAGGGGATCCGCAGGTAGGTGGACCTGCTTATTATATCAGCCATGTCGCAGTCCCATATTGTGATGTTACACCTTCTACATTGTCTGTGGACGCTGCTGCCGGCGAGACGACTTTCAGTATAGAATCCAACGAAAGCTGGAGCATAGAATCAGACAACAGTTCATATACGGTTTCCCCTGCTTCCGGAAACGGTGATGCTGAAATAACTGTCACTTATCCTGCCAATGAAGGTGCAGAGCCTGTAGAAGTAGTCTTTACTGTCCTTAGCAATTCTGGTGTAGAAAAGACAGTTACTCTTACCCAGCGCACGGCATCTGCAGAAGAATCTGCATTAGCTGTATTGGTTACTTCTGCATCCGAAATCGTAGCTGGCAAATATATCATTCTCGGTGAATTTTCAGAAGGAGTATATGCATTGCCGAATGCAGCAGCCTCCTCTTCAGCTCCAGTGGAAGTTGAAATTTCAGCGGCTGGAATCGTAGAGGATAACGGAACACTTACAGCAATCAACAACGATTATGTTTGGCAGTTTACAGCGTCTGGAAATGGATTCACTATTAATCCGGTAGATGATTCTACAATAGGTCTGGGATGCATTGACCATAATAATGGTCTCCGCAATTCATCATCTTACGCTAATGTAGCATGGTCTTTTGCAACATCCGCAAAAACAGGATGGGAAATTTCATCTAATGATACAGCTGGCAACAAACGGTGGATTTGTGGATATCAGGCAACCAATTGGAGAACTTATAAGAGCGCAACGACTAACGCCAATTGCACATTCCGGATATACAAACTTTCTGAATAAGTTTTATAAATTTCGTCATTTCAGCCGCTCCGACCCTCGGGGCGGCTTTTTTGTCTTTACCGTTCTGACGGATTGCAAATCCGTCAGAACGGTTTTTTACGTACAACCGGATTTGCAATACGGCTGGTGTCGTCATTTGCCGGCAGATTGCAAATCTGCCGGAACGTCGTAAACCGAAAACTGCCGGTACGTTGTAAACGGGAATCCACCGGAATGATTGCAAACCGGTCCGCAATTTTTCGATATTTTCATCCCGGTTTTTGGATTGGTTTCACTCCGGCTTTTGGCCTGGTTTTATTCCGATTTCCGGACTGAAAGAAATGCGTCAGTTTTTCCTGAACATCTCGTCGAGGTAGGAGACGCCTCCGCATACGGCCATGGTGATGGCCTGGGATTCGTGCGAGAGGGTGGCGAAGATTATTCCCATTTCGAACGGTACTCCGTAGATGGTGGACAGGGCCAGGGATACGATGAAGTGGAAGGCCCCGAAGCCTCCGGGTACCGGCACCAGCCACCCGAAACTGCCTGCTATCATCAGAAACAGTGCATCTACCGGACCGAGACCGTCAAGCCCCGGCATGGCGCTCATGGTGGCGGCACTCATCGCCCAGTACATCATCCAGATAAAGAGTGTGTAAAGGAAGAATTTCCATTTTTTCTTCATCTTCAGGCAGGAGAAAACGCCCTGAAGCAGGCCTTTGCATATATTGGCGGCGGAACGAGAGAACCCGGACTTGTTCCGGGTGGCGTAAATCAGGGCGAATGCCGCTGCAATCAGGACTGCAAGACCCGCAATCAGCCACCACAAGCTGAAATTCAGGTTCTCTTCGAAAGGTTTCCACATCTTTTCCATGAAGAATGTCCCGAACTCCTGCCACTTGAACACCAGCAGCAGGACAAGCACCAGGAACATTGATACCATATCCCAGCTTCGTTCCAGAACCACGGTCCCCAGAACCTTGTCGTACGAGGCTTCTTTCCGGACAATGCCGTCTTCCGGAATACCTGTGACCGGCCTTGAATTTTTGGTGATGAAGCCGCACCTGACGAATTCTCCGATGCGGGGAAATATGAAATTCGCTATGTAGCCTATGTTGATGGCGTTGTATGTGGTGCGCCTGCTGATGCTTCCGTCGATTGGGAGCAGGATTTCCCTCCATCTCAGTCCGCGGAACCAGAATGCAGCTATGCCTGCAGCCATTGAAATCAGGATATATCCCCATCTGCATGACCTGAGACCAGTCAGGAAGTCATCCCATTTTACTCCCCTGAAAGTGAAATAAAGGAGAAAACAGGCGACCGCCGCCGAAAGCAGGTATTTTATGATATTGGTCCCGAAATCTTTCTTGTTCATTCCCGCCATTCTGTGATGGAAAATGCAAATTTATCCAAAAAAACTAAAATACGGATAAAAATCCATATCTTTGTCAGATATTGCCCTTGGCCCCTGAAGCGGGGACTGTATCCTGGTCTCGCGGGCATGGCCGTCGGGGGAAAGGGTCTGTAGAAACGAAAAACCGGTGCCGATGAAGTCTATTTTAGGTATGGGCAATGCCCTTACGGATATATTGGCTGTCCTTCAGGACGATGCGCTGCTCAGACAGTTCCATCTCCCGAAGGGGAGCATGCAGCATGTCGATATGCAGACAGGTGACAGGATATGGCAGACACTCAAGCCGATGGGAGTCCAGTATGTGGCCGGAGGCTCTGCCGCCAATACGATTACATGTACGGCTATTTTCGGCATGGAGTCAGGATTCATCGGGAAGATAGGGGACGACGACCTGGGGCATCTGTACAAGAGCGACCAGGAGCAGTACGGTATCAGGTCCACGCTCTTGAAAGGCTCGAACTCTTCCGGCAGGGCCATGGTCTTCATCACTGCCCCGAACGCAGAGCGGACTTTCGCCGTGTATCTCGGTGCGGCTCTCGAGCTGGTTCCTGAAGATCTGAAGCCGGAATATTTCGAAGGGTACGATTATTTCCACATAGAAGGCTACCTCGTCCAGAACCAGAATCTGGTGAGGAAGGCAGTGGAGTATGCCAGGGCGGCAGGTTGTATCATTTCTCTGGATATGGCATCATATAATGTCGTGGAATCGAACGAAGCCTTCCTGCATGACATCGTGGACCATTATGTGGACATCGTGTTCGCGAACGAATCTGAGGCCAGGGCGTTTACGGGCATGGAGCCGCGGGAGGCTCTGGATGAGATCGCACGGCACTGTTCCATAGCTGTGGTGAAGGTCGGCAAGGACGGATCCATGGTCAGGGACGCTTCGGAATATCATTATATCGAGGCATGGCCTGCAGCCACGGTGGATGCGACGGGGGCGGGGGATACATACGCCGCCGGCTTCCTGTATGCGCATTCTCTGGGATTGCCCCTGAAGGTCTGCGGTGAGGTTGGTTCGATAATAGCGGCGAAGGTGGTGGAGGTGATAGGCACGAAGATAGATATCCCGCGCTGGAAGGATGCCAAGAATGAAATACGTTCGCTGATAGCGGACTGTCAGTCAAAAACGGAGAAGTAACAGATGGCGCTCTTCATTACTGCATGGTTCCGCCGCGCCAGGCTCAGGAAGTATTCCAGCCGTCTGGCTACCGCGTTCGTGCCTCTGCATGATATACGTACAGCCATAGTGATTCTGGACGGTTCGGATCCGGACTGCCTCGCGTGCTGCAGCAAGATGGAAAACTTTCTGAAACGGAACGGGGTGTCCGTGTCCGCGGTTTTCATAGATCTCCGCAAGAAGAAAAAAGACACGCCCGTGTATGTCACAGGAGAGAACGTGATCACCGGAAACGGGGTGAACTGGTTCGGTATGCCCAGGCTCAAGAAAACGGGACATCTGTTTTCTTCCGGAGCGGATCTTCTGGTAAATCTCCGCGACAGTGACGACTATACCGGTGACTTCATATCCAAGACCGTACAGGCGAAATTCAAGATCGGAACATGCGACTATGCCGGAAATCCGTTCGACCTGATCGTCGCCGGAAAATCCGGGGACAATGCGGCTGGCGCCGGAAACACTCCTGAGGACAATGATGCTGCGGCCGGTGCGTCCGGGGACAATGCCGGACTGCCTGACGGCGTTCCGGATAACGTATGCGACACTTCGGAAAAAATCGACACAATCTGTAATTTTCTAAAACAAATAGTCTGATGAGAAATATCTTTGGCTATCTCTTCGTCACGGTCAAGGGAATATGCATGGGTGCAGCCGATGTGATTCCCGGTGTTTCAGGAGGGACAATAGCTTTTATGACAGGGATTTACGAAGAACTTGTGTCTTCTATCAATTCCATAAACGGGACGGCGGTAAAACTGTTTTTCACGGGAAAATTCCGCCAGTTCTGGAAACATATAAACGGAAATTTCCTTATCTCCCTGATTGCCGGTATTCTGATAAGCATATTTTCGCTTGCCAAGCTGATGCAGTATCTGCTGAATTACCAGCCGATACAGACATGGGCTTTTTTCTTCGGCCTCATAGTGGCGTCTTCCATCTTTATCCTCAAAGGCGTCAAGGGATGGAAAATAAAGGATTTCATAATGTTGGCCTTCGGCGTGGTCCTCGGTGTCGTGGTCTGCACGCTGTCTCCGACAGAAACTCCTGACGGGCTTTGGTTCATATTCCTGTGCGGGGCCATAGCGATCTGCGCCATGATATTGCCGGGCATTTCCGGCAGTTTCATACTGCTTGTGCTCGGGAAGTACGAGTATATGATGAGCAGGATTGCCAATATCGTATCAGGTACCGGGACGGGTCTTGATTTTCTGGCTGTCATCGTGTTCGCTGTCGGTGCGGTTACGGGAATCATCGCATTCTCAAAGTTCCTTCACTGGCTTCTGCAGCGTTATCACAGAGAGACTCTGCTGGTAATGGCTGGTTTTATCATAGGTTCCCTGGTGAAGGTCTGGCCGTGGAGTGACAAGTCCACGCTGGTGATGTCCCAATATCCTGAACTGATGGCCCTTGACGAGACCGGGGGACTTACGGACACGATTGTGGAACAGTATTTCGCCATGATTGACCCGCATGTGGGCGGTGCAGTCGCTTTCGCATTGGCAGGTTTCCTGCTGGTGGTGGGCATTGAGGTGGCATCTTCTGTCATATCCCGCCGGCGCGGCGCTGACAGCCGCGGATAACGGTTTCCGGGATTTTATCGAAACCTCAGTCCCGCCCGGAGCCAGATTCCCTGTGAAGGTGACGGTGGTGGCGTGGCAGTATGGCATTCCGGGTTCCGTGCAGACAGCCGCGCCGGTGGAACGAGAGTTCTATATTGTCAGAAAATAAGCCTGAATGCCGGATGCGTGTCCGGTGCCAATGTGAAAACGGAGAAACTCAAAGAGAAAATGTGCCATGGAATTTATAATTGACTTCATCCTGCATATTGACCAGCATCTGGTAAACATTGTCCAGACCTACCATTTGTGGACTTATGCGATACTTTTTCTGATAATATTCTGCGAGACGGGGCTTGTGGTGACACCGTTCCTGCCCGGAGATTCGCTGCTGTTCGTGGCGGGGGCGATAGCTGCCTTGCCTGAAATGCCGCTGGATGTGAATCTTCTGGTGCTGATAGTTTTCGCCGCGGCTTTCCTGGGCGATTCCTGCAATTATGCTATCGGACATTTTTTCGGGGAGAAGCTGTTTTCAAACCCTGATTCCAGGATTTTCAAGCGCAGTTATCTCGACAAGACGCATGAATTTTACCGGAAATATGGAGGAAAGACTATCGTGATAGCCCGTTTCGTGCCGATTGTCAGGACTTTCGCACCTTTTGTCGCCGGAATGGGAAAGATGCATTATACATGGTTCATTACTTATAATGCCCTCGGAGGGGCCTTGTGGGTGGCAATCTTCTGCTATACCGGCTATCTGTTCGGTGACCAGCCTTTCGTACAGGACAATCTGAAACTCCTGATTGTCGCCATAATAGTGATATCTGTCCTTCCTGCGGTTTTCGAGGTGCTTCGGGCGAAGATGAAGAATGCCCGCAGCAATGCATGACGGCGGAAAAAAATCAGCCGGATTGCAAATCCGACTGAACGAGAATAATTTAATCTGTAAAAAAGATCGTTAAAATACGTTCCGGCAGATTTGCAATCTGCCGGAACAATTAGAATCTATTTCCTGTAGCTGGCCAGGTCTTCCTTGTTGAAACTGTTTATGAATGCGTCGTGTTTCCCGATTTCAGCCTCGGCGAAGTTCACATAGACCTTGGCAGATCCAGTGAACATTTCAGGAGCGCGAGTGGCGTCCTGGATGATGAGATGGGACATTACGCAGTCAGCTGCCATTTCGTAAAGCCGGCGCGCCATGAAGTCGTGGAACTCCTGGTCGGCGGCATCCTTTACGAGGTTCGTGCAGGCTTCGAACTTGTCTGTCATGGCCTTTACACGTGCAAGCAGAGGTTTCATTTCCTCGGAACATTCTATCTGCTCGTACTCGCGGAGAGTGGCGAGATAGGAACCGTTGGTCACATAACGGATGGCGGCTACGGTCTGGAGCTGTGTCGTTCCTTCGTAGATGCTGGTGATACGTGCGTCGCGGTAGATGCGCTGGCATGCATATTCAAGCATGAATCCGCTTCCTCCGTGCACCTGGATGCAGTCGTAAGCATTCTGGTTCGCATATTCGGAGTTCATACCCTTTGCAAGAGGTGTGAAGGCGTCGGCCAGTCTGGCGTATTTCTTCTGTTCCTGGCGCTCTTCAGGGGTGAGCTTGCGCTCGCGTGCGATGTCGTCGAGGGCCTTGTAGATGTCCACATAGCGTGAAGTCTGGTACAGCAGGGCACGTCCGGCATCGAGTTTGGCCTTGATGATTGAGAGCATGTCATATACGGCAGGAAATTCGATGATTGCCTTGCCGAACTGCTTGCGGTCCTTTGCGTATGCAAGCGCCTCGTTGTATGCTGCCTGGCTGAGACCTACGCTCTGTGCCGCGATTCCGAGACGGGCACCGTTCATCAGGGCCATCACATATTTGATAAGTCCGAGCCTGCGTTCTCCGCAAAGTTCGGCTTTCGCATTCTTGAATACGAGTTCGCATGTAGGCGAGCCGTGAATACCGAGCTTGTTTTCGATACGGCGTACGTTCACTCCACCGTCCCTCTTGTCATAGATGAACATCGAGAGACCGCGACCGTCACGGGTCCCTTCTTCGGAACGTGCCAGTACCAGGTGCAGGTCGGCGTCACCGTTGGTGATGAAACGCTTCACGCCGTTCAGCCTCCAGCAGTTTTCCGCCTCGTCGAAAGTGGCTTTGAGCATCACGCTCTGGAGGTCGGAGCCGGCATCAGGTTCCGTGAGGTCCATTGACATGGTTTCTCCTGCGCAGACACGCGGGATGAAACGGCTGTGCTGGTCTTCGTCCCCGAATTCATAGAGAGTCTCTATGCAGTCCTGGAGAGACCAGATGTTGCTGAACCCGGCATCGGCTGCCGCAACGATTTCCGCGCACATCGTATATGGGGTGATAGGGAAGTTGAGACCTCCGAAACGGCGCGGCATGGTCATGCCGTTCAGTCCGGCCTTGATCATGGCATCCATGTTTGTCTTGGTGCCGGAAGCATATTCCACACGTCCGTCCGCGCAGTGAGGTCCTTCGAGATCGACACTTTCCGCATTGGCTGCGATCACTTCTCCGGTGATTTCACCGGTTATTTCCAGGACCTTGTCGTAGGAGTCGATGGCATCCGCATAATCCTGCGGAGCATAGTCATATTTGTCCTTGTCCCTATAGTCGCGTTCTTTAAGTTCGCAGATGCGCTCCATCATCGGGTTGTTCAGATGATAGCGCAACTCAGGGTGTTCTGTATAGAAATTGGCCATATTATTTGCTGTGTGATTTGTAATACTTGATCATCTTCGGGATCACTTCCTCGACTGTTCCGTTAATGACGTAGTCGGCTATCGTGTTGATAGGCGCATTAGGGTCGTTGTTTATGGAAATGATGATACTGCTTTCCTGCATGCCTGCAATATGCTGGATCTGACCGCTGATGCCGCATGCGATGTAGAGTTTCGGACGTACCGTGATACCTGTCTGTCCGATCTGGCGGTCATGGTCAGCGAAACCTGCGTCCACTGCGGCACGGCTGGCACCGACTTCGGCGTGAAGTTCCTTGGCCAGTTCGAAAAGCATGTCGAAGCCTTCCTTGGAGCCCATCCCGTAGCCTCCGGCGACAACGATAGGGGCGCCTTTGAGGTTGTGTTTGGCTTTTTCCACATGACGGTCAATGACTTTGACTACATATTCCGCTTCCGGTACGTATTTGGCCACGTCATGGCGGATTATTTCGCCCTTGTAGTTCTCGTCGAGGATTTCTTTCTTCATCACGCCCTCGCGTACTGTAGCCATCTGAGGACGGTGTTCAGGGTTCACGATGGTCGCCACGATGTTTCCTCCGAATGCCGGACGTATCTGGTAAAGGAGGTTTTCATAGACTTTGCCGGCCTTCTTGTCTTCATAGTCGCCGATTTCCAGGGCCGTGCAGTCTGCTGTAAGTCCGCTGGTCAGGGCTGAAGATACGCGCGGACCGAGGTCACGTCCGATAACGGTCGCTCCCATCAGGCAGATCTGCGGTTTTTCTTCCTTGAACAGGTTTATAAGGACAGACGCATGCGGCTGTGATGTATAAGGGAACAGGCCTTCTGCGTCGAATATGTGCAGTGTGTCCACACCGAAAGGCATCACCTGCTTTTCAATGCCTTCAAGGCCGCAGCCTGCGGCTATGGCTTCTAGCCGGCAGCCGAGCTGGTTTGCCAGCTTGCGGCCTTTTGTCAGCAGCTCGAGGCTGACATCGGCAACGGTTTTGCCTTCTATTTCAAGATATACGAATACGTTGTTCATAACTTGTTATCCTATCGTATGGTTTGCTAAAAGTTCTACAATCAGGCCTTCGACGTCAGCATCGCTGCCGGTCATGGTCTTGCTTTCCTTGGCCTGGAACGAAATGTTCTGTACGGTCTTGACCTTGGTAGGAGAACCGTTGAGTCCGCACTGTGCGAGATCCGCGTCCACGTCGGCCACACTCCATTCCACAATGTTCAGGTACGGACGCTCCGCGTAGAGTTCAGGGTATGGCAGTTCCGCCCCGTCCTTCGCAATCTGCGCCTTCTCCTGGGCTCCCAGGGCACGTTTGTATTTCTGTACCAGCTTGGCGTTTCTCGGACGGCAAGGCGCCGCACTTCCGTTTACCGTTATCACCAGAGGAAGCGGAGCGGTCACTGTTTCCACGCCTCCGTCGATATGACGTTTGATGGTGACTTTTTTCCCTGCTTCGTCCACGTCCAGGATTTCCTCTGCGTATGTCACCTGTGACAGACCCAGTTTTTCCGCTACCTGCGGACCCACCTGTGCCGTGTCCCCGTCGATAGCCTGGCGCCCGCCGATGATCAGGTCAAATTCCCCGATCTTGCGGATGGCTGTGGCGAGAGCGTATGATGTCGCCAGCGTGTCTGCTCCCGCGAAAGCACGGTCAGTCAGCAGATAACCTCCGTCAGCACCGCGGTACAGGCCTTCACGGATGATTTCGGCAGCACGTCCGGGACCCATTGTCAGCAATGTTACGGTAGAGCCCGGATGAGATTCTTTCAGCCTGAGAGCCTGCTCCAGTGCGTTGAGGTCTTCCGGATTGAAGATGGCCGGCAGTGCCGCACGGTTTATCGTGCCCTCGGCTGTCATGGCATCTTTCCCGACATTTCGTGTGTCAGGGACTTGCTTTGCCAATACTACGATTTTCAAACTCATGTCAGTGTTTTTATATTATACTTAATTGATTCCCAAAGGGGAACGATGGGTGTGCCATGTGAGGCAGCATATTCTCCCATCATAAATCATATCGTGCAAAGTTACGAAAATCTGCGGAATAACCGCCGAAATCAGACAGAATTGCGTCAACAGCCTGGATGAACTGTGTGCCGGGGGCGGGAGAGGCCGTTCCATCATCGCCTGTGCTAATGATCAATCCACACCGACCGGCTCATCAAGTGACGACAGGAATGCATCCGGCAGGGATCAGATAAATAAAGAAGCATGGGAGGCATTCCTTGAAATGAGGACACAGGCTGCCGCCGCAGGAGTGCAGGATCTTCCACTTGATGAAATTAATGCCGAGATACAGAATGCCCGAAATGAAAGATAAAATGACGAGATTCTTGAAGAATACAAGAGCGTGTTATCAAGAGAAAAGTTCCATCTGGATTTTCCATTGGTAGAGACAGTAATCAAAGCCATTATTGCCGATGGATTAGATATAGGCAGGACTCCGACATCAGATATCGATTTTCCAGATCCGAAAGACATCGTATTCTATGAGGTCGCTCTTTCCGTCGAAGATTCTTATCTTGTTACAGGCAATATCAAGCATTTCCCCGTAAAACCATTTGTTGTCACGCCTGCCGAAATGGTTCGTATCTTGAAAGATTAGATTTTTTTGTTTACGGAATGGGAACGTTTTCGTTCAGCAAGAGGGAACCGTCTGCGATTTTCCTGGGATATGCCAATTCTATATGAAGTTATGCAACATTTCCGAGTTTTTCAAAGTAAATTTTCCTGGATAACCTGCTTATATATAATGGGATATGTAATGACAAAAATTTCAAGGGGTATATGTAACAGGATTTTCAAAATCTTGTCAGCCTATAAACAGAGAATCCTCCAACTCAATTTCACCAGAAATCAAATCGGAAGATTCTCTGTAAATCAAGACTGGATTACCTATGCAGGAACTCCATTCTCGTAAAGATACTCTGGAGCAAAGCCTATTTCATTGTTCCAGTCTACCGTAAACCCGTCAAGTGTGAAGTTCTTGAAATAGGACATATCCTGCAACTTCCTGCATATCCCCTCATTATACAGAGACGAGAAATCAAATCTCTTGACCTCCCCTGTGTCGAATGTAAGTTCCAGAATATAGCCCGAAACATACTTGGCTGACTTAATGTGTATCATGGCTTTATCATTTTAGAGGGTCTATCTTTATAAAACTTTCTTTTCTCTCGCCCCGTTTCCAGTTCTCCAGAAGTTCATCCCTATGCATATCAAGCCAATCAAAGACCAGATTCAATGCCCGTCTTGGAAGAGAGCCTGTTACTATCCCGTCTTTTATGGTTATCTCTGCTTCATAGTCATTATACTTTACATGGAAATGAGGTGGGTTGTGTTCACTGAAATACATGTAAATAAATATCCCGTAAAAATGACTTATTTCTGGCATGGCTTATCTCCTTTGTTATATATACTTTATATCGTCCAATCCTGTTTCAAAGATAGTTTTTTTATTTGGATATTCATAATTAGCACTTTATATGTCACATTATTTTAGAGTCTCTCTTTATCTATTCCTGCTTTCAGTCCATATAATGTAAGGTCTTATTAAATGGAATGCCAACTTAATTTTGAAAATTCCCAATACTGAATTTGATTAGAGAACTTTTCGATTGCGTGTAAACACTCATTGTTCCAAGGTGGTCTGTCCTGCGGAACTCGCTTCCATTCCGTGAGCAAGCTCCCTTCATGTCAGTCTCGGTACAAAAAACGCCTGACCATCGGTCAGGCGCATCATTTCTCATGTGATCCGGTTGGTCTGCGATTTTATATTATACTTTACCAAGAAATGCCATAAATTATCATTTTATGTTTGGAGATGGTAAATTATTGTGTATGAGACTTTTGATATCTTCGTTATTTTGCTTCTTCGCACGTAAAATCCTTTAGAATCTCTGATTTTATAGCATTTCCTTCTGGACAGAATCTGACTGTTACTGGACAAAAACAGGACAGATTTCCGGACCTTTGCAGAAGAATAAACAGGAATATTAAGAGGATAAAATTCATGTTACGTGCGGCATCTAAAGAGAAAGCAGGAAAGCTGTCGCCACTGTATATCCGGCTTTCGGATGCGGAAGGTTTTGACCAGTCTGTCAGGACAAGAATAATGATTCTTCCTTCCCATTGGGACAAAAGAAGTGAGACTGTCAGAAGCCGGGCTATGATTCGTCCGGAAGACCGTGAACGAATTGTCAGGGATATGATGTCCTTGAGAGATTATGTCGCTGTAAGCTATTGTGAAGCAAGAAAGTCTGACGATGTCCCTCAAGGATGGCTTGCCAAGACAGTGGATAAGTTCTATAGAGGAGATACTATGAGTGAGAAAGAGTCCCGTAAATCAGGCAACAAACTCTTGATTGACGATATTATGGACGAATTTCTCCGTGACAGGGATATGACGGTTGGACGTAAGAAGCATTATGAGACATTGAGGAGTATGATTCATAGGTTTGAAATTTACTACAGATGTATCAGTCGCCGCAGCAGATTTGTCTTTGATCTGCTCACCGTCAATGCAGAGATCTTGAACCTATTGCTGGATTATCTTGAGTCTGAAGAGGCCTATATTGCCAAATATCCAAAGATAGCTGAACTTGATCCGTCCGTCTCTCGAGTCAAACTCAGAGGAGAAAACTATATGACCAGTATTTTCAAGCAACTCCGGGCAATATTCAATTGGGCGAACCGTCAAGGGTATATGAAAGGAACTCTATTTGCTCATTTCACTATGCCGAAACAGAGGTATGGCACGCCGGTCTATATTACGTTGGATGAATTGAATGTGATTTACAGGACGAAGCTTCCGAGTCTGGAAATGAGTCGCCAGAGGGATATTTTTGTCTTCCAGTGCAATGTAGGATGTCGTGTCAGTGACCTTATAAGGCTGAAAAAGGGGTGTGTCGTCAATGAAGTGATAGAATATATACCGGTCAAGACGATAAGGGAAAACGCAAAGACTGTTTCTGTACCTTTGAATAAGGTGGCAATGGAAATCATTGAAAAGTATGCCGATATGCCGGGCGATAAACTGCTTCCGTTCATTTCTCCACAGAAATACAATGACAACATCAAGGAGATATTTGCATTGGCTGGGATAACGAGACCGGTTACTGTTGTGGACAGTGTTACCAGAAAAGAGAAGAAAGTCCCGATTAATGAAATCGCCAGCAGCCACATGGCGCGTAGAACCTTTATAGGCAATATCTACAGACTTGTGAAAGACCCTAATCTTGTGGCATCGCTCACCGGACATGTGGAAGGCAGCAAGGCATTCTGCCGTTACCGCACGATAGATATTGATATGAAACGTGACTTAGTCAAAATTCTGGAGGTAGAAGGCTGATGTCGGTTTTTATATGACTGACATTTGACGAGAAGGCCCTTATCAGTCTCATAATAGTTAGAATCATTTCATTCCGGAATGGTAATGATCTAATAATTGTCGCACATTTATATACTGCGAGAGTGAAGTCATCTGTAGAAAGGTGAATGCTAGTAATGTGATGGCGATAAATAATGTTAAAGCGATTGCTTTATGACTATTTACTGTATACTATAAAATTAATATTGAGTAAAGAATCGAGCGCTAAAGTATTGTAATGCTTTTTGTAATGAATCAAATTCAGGGTGATTTGTTTCTTCTAA
>DVIP01000144.1 GCA_018711225.1 Candidatus Cryptobacteroides intestinipullorum
GTACCGCCACGGGCTGGACAAGACTTGCTATGAGATAGCGGCCGGTGTGGTGGAAAACGGTGAAACACCGCTGGAGGCAGCCCGCCGCGAACTTGAAGAAGAAACCGGCTATGGCGGAGGCGAATGGAAAGAACTCATGCTAATATCCGGAAATCCCAGCACGACAAGCAATCTGACACACTGCTTTCTGGCAGAGGGCGTGAGAAAAGTCTCGGCACAGCATCTTGACAGTACCGAAGACCTGAGTGTATGCCTGCTGTCATTGGACCAGGTGCGCCTGCTTCTGGTTTCCGACAAGATCCGGCAAGCTCTTATGGCTGCCCCTCTCTGGAAATATTTCGCCGAGAAAGGTTTGCTTTGATTGTTGCCCGAATCATTTTAATCTCCTGATGAACATTCGGCAAGATTGTCAGGAATCTGGAAGAATGTCTGTAAATATATTTTGAGATAGTTTCCATCCCCATTTGTGACTATTGGAAATAATGATTTATTTTCAGAAATTTGTCATGCCTGAAAACTGAAACAAAACGAACTTGACGATCTGATGGAAAAAAACTCCCTTTTGAAATGGGTCGTTGCCTTCACAATGACCTGTTCTTGTTTTATGTCCCTTGCACAGAGCCCCGGCAATTATCTGCTGGTGGGTCAGGTGACCGATGAGGCGGGAGAGCCTCTGCCCGGTGCGAACGTCTATATGCGCGGCGATATCGGGAACGGGACTTCGACCGATGCGAACGGATATTATTCACTTGAATTGCCGGGCGGAAAGGACATAATCGTGGAAGCCTCGTTCCTGGGCATGAAGACCACCTCCATAGAATATATAGGTCAGGCCGAGCTGAATTTCGTCCTCAGGGCTGATGACAATATGATGATGGAAGCCGTGGTGACCGGTCGCCAGAATATCAATGATGTCGATATCCGTGCAAAGGCCGGAGTGATAAATGTCGTGGATGTGAAGAGAATGCAGGACAAGCCTATGATAGACATGTCCCTTTCCCTTCAGGGTGCGGCACCGGGACTTGTCGTCACCAACAGGGGCGACCTGGGAACAAAACCTGAAATCAGGATAAGGGGAAACACTTCGTTCAGGGAAGGTGACACGGCCAACGAGCCTCTGTATGTCCTGGACGGACAGGTGATATCGTCCGACGCGTTCATGACCCTCAATCCTATGGATATCGCGGATATAAAGATTCTGAAGGATGCCGTGGCCTGCGCCCTGTACGGTACGAAAGCGGCAAACGGCGTCATAGAAATCACGTCAGTCAGGGGAACGAACGGGGAAACCCTCGTCACATACAATTTCAACGGAGGTGTCACGATGCGCGGACGCCGGGCAGTGCCCATGATGGACTCTGCGGAAAAACTGGAACTTGAACGGCTTCTCAAGAACCCTGAGGCTCCGGGATATCTGTACAGCGAGGACTATTACCGCAGATATTATCCGAACAACCCGAATCTGGACCAGATGATAGCCGAAGGCCAGGCGGTGCTTGACAAACTGCGCCAGACCAACACCGACTGGTTCAAGACCCTGTTGAGGAACGATTTCTACCAGAGGCACAATCTGAGCGTGCGGGGCGGGAACAGCAAGACATCATATTATGCTTCGGCCAACTACAGCTACCAGGGAGGCCAGATTCCCGGCAATGACGTCTCCCGCTTCACCGGAAGGATAAGCCTCGACCAGGCCGTGGGCAAGAGAGGGTATGTTTCTCTCAGCGTCAACGGAGGATATTCTAAAGCGGACAGTCCGAACGGCTCTTCCTATTCGCCTTCAAGTCTCGTCTACGAACTGAATCCGTATGAAAGCCCTGAGAGCGGGGAGCTCTGGTCATATCCGAACAGAACTTATGACGACCTTGTCTACCAGTATGACAGGACATCCACGGAGAAACGTTTCGGAACTACGGCCAGTATAAACCTGGAACCTCTGGACGGACTGCAGGTAGATGCCGTAGCCGGTATTGACCTGGTACTTTCGGAATCCCTGGAACTTATCCCGTCCACGGCGTATGAGGAAATCAACAGCGGAGCCGCGGAAAACGAGCGCGGGCGCCTGACCAAGGCCAAAAATACAAACACCAACATCACGACCAATGTCCGTGTCACATATAACAAGATAATCGGCAAACACGATTTCACCGTAGGCGCGAATACGGACTATTACTGGGACGATATTGACAATATGTCCCTTACGGGCTACGGTGTCGGGACGCAGAAGTCGGCGGCGGCCATAAACCAGTCCCTGGAAGGTTCCAGAAAGGTGAGCATAAGCAATCTGCACGAAAAGACGGCCCAGGTCGGAATCGGTGTGCTGGGAGGCTATACCTTCGATGAGACATACGATGTCTTCGGTACCTACAAGGCCGACGCATCCTCCATTCTGCCCAAGGATAAGCGCTGGAACGCAGCCTGGGCTGTAGGAGCCGGCTGGAACGTGAAGTCTTATTTCAAAGACTGGAATCCTGTTTCCGCCCTCAGGTTCAAGGCTTCTTACGGACGCACTGCAAATCTGGCAGGAGTCTCTCCGGCCCTGGCAATGGCGACATTTTCATATCTGGATGACAGCTATGGCGATACGAGGCTGCTGGAGCTGATGTCGCTCTACAACGATTCACTGAAGCCTGAGCAGACTGTATCTACAGAAGCGGGGGTTTCTTTCGGACTTTTCAACGTGGTTTCATTCGATGTGGGCTGGTACAACAGGGTGACGGAAGATGCGCTTCTGGATGTGCCGATACCGTCATCGAACGGTTTCACGACGTTGAAGCGAAATATAGGCGTGCTGAGCAATTCCGGTATAGAGGCATCCGTGTCAGCCAGGATTCTCGACATGAATGACCTCAGACTGAACCTCCGGTTCTCGATCGCGTACAACGAAAACAAGGTCATCGACCTGTATGACGGAGACCGGCTTTACACGAGCGAGGACGCCATCATTCCGGATTTCGAAGTGGGGAAGGCTTACGACATGCTTTACGGTCCGATTTCTCTCGGCCTTGATCCCATGACGGGGCTTCCGGTATTCCAGGGAGCAGACGGAAGGGAAATACAGGCGGACGAGACCCTGACCAGAGACGACATGGTGGCTCTGGGACATTCAGTGCCTCCTTACAGCGGCACTATAAACCTGAGCTTCACATGGAAGAACCTGGAATTTGACGCGGATTTCTATTATGTTTTCGGCGGTGTCAAGCAGTACGCATATTCGTACGTCAGGTATTACGACGACGCCAACAAGAATGCCGTGAAGGGGCAGGTGGACAACATGTGGTTCAAGCCCGGCGACCAGAACAAGATGTATCATACACCGTTCTACTCGTCCTCTGTCATAGAGAACCTGACGGCCTGGCCGAACAGCAAGAGTATAGGCAGCAGCGATTATCTGCGTCTCTCCATGCTTTCCCTGAGATACCGTCTTTCGGAAAAGCAGCTGGAGTGGACCAAGGGAGTGGTAAAATATGCGAATGTGGCACTGCAGGCTTCAAACCTGTTTACTGTCACCCGCTACAGGGAATCCGATCCTGAATCCGGATCCCTGGTGGGCCAGCAGCAGCCTGTCGTCACATTGAGCCTGAGTCTTTCATTCTAAACCGTGTGCGAAATGAAGAAATTTGCAATATACATTTTGGCGGCGGTGATGGCTGCCGGCTGCCTGGACATCAAGCTTGAGGACCAGTACTCGGACCCGGATGCCATAAGCACCGTGCAGAGGGCACGGGAACTCCTGTCCTCGGCATACAATGCCATTCCGAGGATACAGGTAAGTCTGTCCGTCCTTTCGGATGATTTCATACCGACCAATCTTTCCGGCAGCTATGCGGAACTGCTGAACCTGTACAACTGGCAGGAAAGGGCGATAGACGACTTTTCCGCCACCGTATGGATGGACTATTACATGGCAGTGGCTACACTCAACGCCCTTGTACCCAGACTGGAATATGTGGCGGTTGAAAGTGATGAGGATGCTGCCGCAGTGGAGCAGATAAGGTCAGAAGCCAGCGCATTGAAGGCCCTTTGCTATTTCGACCTTTTGCGGCTTTACGGTCCTGTCTGGACGGACGAGAATATGGACAAGGACGGTATAATCCTGAAAGACAGGCTTGAACTGCAGTTTTTGCCGCGCTCTTCTCTCAGGGACTGCATTGACGAGATCGTGCGGCTTCTGGAAGATGCGGCAAGCCGGGAAAACAATGCTGCCGAGGTCTATTATCTCGGGAAAGACGCCGTCAGCGCCATCAGGGCCGAAGTGGAGCTCTGGAGGGGGAATTATACGGATGCGATATCATACGGCCTGCCTCTTCTCGCCGATGCCGGATCCAGATGGACGCAGACTGACTACGACAATCTGTGGAGTGACAGTGACAGCCGCGAAAGGCTTTTCGCCCCGTATATTTTCGATTCCTTCTATACGGACCTGTGCTATGACCGGGAGTCCGGAGACTATTACATCCTGAATGACGATATTGTCTTCGATGAAGGTGATATGAGAGAGGCGTGGACGGTCTATCCTTTCACGATGTCGGCCGATACCGACAATCCCCGCGAGACCAGGAATCTGGGGAAATACAACAGGATGTATTATGAAACGGTGGATGTGCGGTATATCAATACATTGAGATACAGCGGCGTATGCTTTACAGTGGCTGAAGCCTATGCCAGGAATAACCAGGCGAAGGAGGCGGTAGATCTGATGAACACATACCTGAATGCCAGGGGTGCCGCGGCATGGGACGCGGCAGATCCCGGTCTTGCAGGAGACGGCCTGGTACGTGCCATCCTGGAGGAAAAACGCAAGGAATTTGTCGGGGAGGGTACGCGCTGGTATGACCTCAAGAGACTCGGAGATGATCTGGACAGGTACAGCAATTTCGGCACGTCAGTGACTTCTGTCATACGGGGCGGGGATTACAGGTGGCTTTTCCCGATACCGAGAGCCGAATACAGGTACAATGAGGCCGTCACCCAGAACCCGGACTGGCCAGTAATCGCCGTGGACTGAGGGTGACACGTAAAAGGAACGAGATTTCGCAGAAAATATTATAAACTTATCAAATAGCTATAGGTTATGAAAAGAATTCTGACAATGGGCGCGGCAGCCCTTATAATTGCCGCCGGCACGACTTCGTGCGAAGATTCCGTAAACAACGGCTATGAAGGCACGAACTACATCTATCTTTCGTCTGACAATACTTCCATGTACGGTGTCCCGGGAGAGAGCATTACTGTAAATGTGATGCTTACCACAGCCCTTGAAAATGATGCCGAGATTACGTTTGCCGTGGAGAACGGTGACGGTATTGTGGAACTTTCAGGGAATCCTGTGACTATTCCAGCAGGTTCTACGACGGCATCCTTTGAAATTGCATGTGTGGATGATATCAGCATATCCGAAACATCTACATTTTCCGTTGTACTGGATGAATCCGCTGCAAATCCTGAAGGGATGGGTATCAGGGAACATTTTTCATTCAGTATAATAGCCCTGGCCAATACGGAACTGACCCCTGAGCAGGCGGAAATCATCGGAGCATATTATGAGGCGACCGGCATTGACCTGTCAAAGTATATCGGGCTTATTGATGTCTCCATGGTCTATACAGGTACAGACCCGTCATCCGGCGAACCTCTTGATCCGGAGACAATAAAGGGACAGACACTCATTACCTTGAGCGAAGCTTCCCAGACAGGAAAGCCTGTGCTGAAAATGCTGTCGAACCCGATGGGTATACAGGACAAAATGTATGAAGCCCTGCGCACTGTGACGGTGGACAATACGGAATACTGGTACGGGGAATATACGCTGCCTTGCTATAATATCCTGATGACGGCTATAAACTGGACGAGTACTTCTGACGAGGTGTTTACCATGTCGCTGGACAATATTGCTGTCAATGAGGACGGGACAGTGGATTTCCTGGGCGAAGGCCTGAACCAGTACGAAGAACCCATAACCATCGTGCCTTTCGAGTATTCGTTCACTGCCTATGACAGGGAACTTGCAGCTATCCAGGACGGGTCACTTGATCCTGTAAACACTCCTGACTGGGCCGGCGACTGTACCGCGAATCCGGCTTACCATTTGAATTGCGATGATATTTCGGAAGATTACTATGAAGGGGGGAACTGGGCACAGGCCAGCGCTTCCGTTTCGAATGAAAGCATGACCTTCGCATTCTGCGTTTACAGGTGCAGCTTCGATTCGGACTACACCAGGGTTACGGCTACCTATACTCCGGCTGCCGAGTAATCATGATTTTCATTATTGCCGATTAATTCCTAACTTTCCCGGAGTAAAGCAGACAATATTATATGAAATATAGCCTTTTGAACGGACTGCTGTGGCTTATGGCTGCAGCAGTCGTTTTGCCGGAGCGGGCCTGTGCGCAGAACGTATCGCCGGAAGATCCCGTTAAAGCCCCCGAAGGGCTTGAAACAGGTACCCTGGACAATGGCCTGAGCTATGTACTCATGCACAATCCCTCACCTTCGAAGATGGTGGAATGCCGTCTCATGTTCAGGTCCGGATCGGTACTGGAATCGGACGGAAACAGAGGTGCCGCACATTTCCTTGAGCACATGGCTTTCGGAGGCACCAGACATTTCCCTGACAGGAAACTCGTAGAGTATATCGAGTCTACAGGAGTGCAGTACGGTATGGGACTCAATGCCTATACCGGCTATGACAGGACCGTGTACATGTTTTCTGTCCCGACCGACACTCCGCGCAGTCTGGACAATGCCCTGCTTATAGTCAGTGACTGGCTTACCGGCATCAGCCTGAATGCAAAGGATGTGGAGGAAGAAAAGGGTATTATTCTGGCAGAACTGGGTGACTATGATATCGGAGATGATTTCTACGGTCTGAAGATGGGCTGCGGGAAATATTCCGAAGGCATTCCTCTCGGGACGGCAGACGATATCAGGAACATGACACCGGAAATCCTGGCGGACTTCCATGACAGATGGTATACACTGTCCAGGGCGACTCTGGTCATGGTAGGAGACATTGATACCGGCGAAGTCAGGAAGAAACTGGAGAAAAAGCTGGGACGTCTGGAGCCGTCGGTTTCTCCGGACTGCGGGGAATTTCCGATGGAGTATCCGGAAGGGACATCCTACGCACAGGTGGGAGACACTCTCAGACGCGGGGTGGAACTCGAACTTTATATACCCCACGGGTCAGTACATAAGAGGACTATGGCCGACGCCCTGGAGTCCGCATGGCGTTCCATGCTTGTACGTGCCATAGACAGACGGTTCGATGATACGGATGTGGCGGCGTCTGTCCATAACGACTGGTATCTGGCCGATACTGAACATTTCCTGGTATCTGCAGGTGGCGATGACTGGAAGGATGCGTCGGGTACGCTTTATTCCGCATTGGCCGGTCTGAAAAGGATAGCGGAGCAAGGCTTTTGCGATGAGGAACTGGCCGTGATCAAAGACCGTTATGTCGCCGGAATGCACAGACCGGTATGGGACGGAAATTCTTCGGATATCTGCGCCTCGGTGGAGGATATGGTCCTTTTCGGCGATACGGAAGTGACGGATTCCGCCCAGTTCGCATGGCTGAAGACAAGCCTTGCGGAAACTACATCAGAAGACCTTCAGAACATCCTTTCATCATGGCTTTCCGACGGAGCCGGATGCCGGCTGGTATCGTACAGGTTCAATCCTCTCACTTCTGAAGGTGCTTCGGCAGCGATGGCTGATTCCGTATGGACAGCGGCAGCGGATGCCGCATGCGTCCCGTACACTTTCGTGCCGGAACCTGCCGAACCTGAGCCTGACAGGACGGAGATTCCGGAATGGCTCACGGAGGAAAGGTCTTTTGACAGAAGCCTGATATCCGCTTGGGAGCATTATCCGTCAAGCGGTATCGACGAGATAGTCCTTACGAACGGTTTCCGTTTCGTCCTGCGTCCTACCGAAGATCCGGAAGACAGGGTGCAGATGCACATTTTCGCTCCGGGAGGCCTGTCCGTAATACCGGAAGAGGATTTCCCTCTTTACGAAGGCATGGCGGGCTATATGGAACTTGGCGGAATCGAGGGACTTGAAGACTGGGAATACGGCTCCATCCTGGCCGAAAACGGTATCGGTGTACTGGTGGCTACGGGCACATACTGGCATGAAGTGATAGCGTCTGGCCCTTCCGGAAACATGAGGCTCATGCTGAATCTTGCCAGGAGGAAGATGACGGACCCGAAACTGAATTACGGGGACTTCGAGGAACTGAGAGCTGAGGAAATAGAGAATTTCGGCGAGGAAACCTATCTGAGCCGGCTGATGAAGTCGGACTGGAACAGGCAGCTTGCCATGAAGACCGACAGCCTTATGGGAACCCTGATATACGGACGCAGGCAGGCGACGGTTGAAGATATGGAACGCATGTCGCTGGATTCAATGGCAGTAATGCACAGGAAGCTGTTCTCAAACCCTGACGGTATGACCTGCGTGGTCTGCGGCAGTTTCGATACCGACAGCCTGCTGGCTGAGGCGGTGCCTGTTTTCGGAACGATGGAGAGTACCGGGCCCAACCGTATGGGAGAATCGCATTTCAGCCTTCCGGAAGGTCCGGTCTCGATAACCTTTCCGGAGATTTCCGAAGGCCAGGTCTCCTTCGACTACCTGCAATACGGCAAATATCCCCCTTCTTTAAGGAATACGCTGATTCTCAAACTGATGAGGGATGTGGTAAGAGACTGTCTCATAACAGTCCTGAGGGAAAGGGAATCCCTGGTTTATTCTCCTTATATATCATTGAGCTGCAGGGCATTGCCTGACAGCCTTTATCATTTCGACATAAACGCTTCCGTGGACAGCAGCAATACTGCCAGGGTCTACAGCATTCTGGACGGTATACTTGAAGACTTGCAGAAGAACAGGATAAGCGCGAAGGAGCTCCGTACCAAGAAGCGCATATTCAACGTGAACAAGAGAACGTGGCTGGAGGAAGACGCCACTGCGAACTGGAAGGGCTACCTTGTGGACGAACTCAAGAACGGTGAATCCATGGCCGATTTCGAGAATTACGAAAAGATTCTCGACAGTATCACTCCGGAAGATCTTCGTGAAGGGTTCCGGAAATATATTGACAGAAGCGATTTCGTGATTCTTTCACTCGGGGATTTCGATTATGAAGGCCGTCCGGAAGAGTCTGTGACACATGTGTCTGCAAGTGGCGCGGAACCGGCGGAGCCTGTGCGGAATCCTGCGGCTTACAACATATTCAGAGGCGACGGTACGATGTCTTCCTACGCCGATCTGACAGATTCCCTGAAAAAGGCCGAGATAATCCTGATAGGAGAGACCCACAACTGTCCCGTCGCGCATTGGCTTGAACTCCGGATTACTGCGGACTTGTGGAAATCTTCCCCGGAAGGCTTCGTGCAGGCTGCCGAAATGTTCGAGACGGACAACCAGAGGGAAGTGGATGATTATGTGTCCGGAAAGACAGGTTCGGACGAACTGGCGGAATCTGCCAGGGTTTGGGACAATTTCTGGACCGACTATGAGCCGCTTCTGTTTTTCGCTCGGGAACACGGACTGAAATTCGTCGCATCCAATGTTCCGAGACGCTATGCCGCCTTCGTGCGGGAAAACGGACTTGAGGCCCTGGACACATTGTCTGATACGGCCAAATCATATATGGCCCCTCTTCCGATACGTTTCGAATCCAGCGAGGAAACGGACGCCATGTTCGACATGATGAGGATGATATCCGGCGTACATTCCGACGGACCGTCCTATTATGCCGAAGCGCAGGCCCTCAAGGATGCTACTATGGCCTGGTCCATAGCCAGAGCCTTTTCCGGTACATGTCCTGACGGGAATCCGGTGAAGAAACTCGTGCACTATAACGGCAATTATCATTCGGACAACAGGGGAGGCATCATCCCTTATCTGGAAGAATATCTGCCCGGAAGACGGATAGCCACGGTATGCTGCATCAGACAGGATGACATCTCCGCTCTGGATGAGGAAAATGCAGGCAGGGCGGATTTTATAATAGCAGTACCGGTGGACATGACCATGACATACTGAATCCGGCTCCATAGCGCCTGCCATATCACAACAAATGGTGATTGACCGGCAGCCAACCAGCCTCTATCTTTGTCGGCCTGTAAAAGATAGAGGCTTTTTTATGAAAGACAAGAGACAGCCGGAGAGAATGTCCGGCCATCCGAAAGCGGGCAGAAGACGGCTGGGACGGGTCATATTGGGTATTGCAGCCGTACTGACGGTCTGGCTTGTGTGGAACAGGCTGGGCGGCAGCACCAGAGTGGCCCTTGTGAATTACAACATCATCACCCAAATGCAGATGTCGGGGGCCAATGACTGCCCTGCCGTCAGTCTGGAGACTGTCCGGCCTGAAGAATTCCGCCGTCTGCGGAAATATGACATGATATTCGTCAGCGGGATGGGGCTGAAACTCACGGAAGAGCAGAGAAACGGACTCAGGGAAGTGTCCGGCGATGTACCGGTGATGACTGTAATGGCTACGAACCCGGCCAATGATATCAATTCCGTGCCGGAGCCGCTGGCAGGACGCCTGAAGGAATATCTTGACAATGGGGGAGTCTCGAATTACAGGAATCTTTTCCTGGCTGTCCGCAAGTATGTTGACAGGAAAGTCTTCCGGGCTCCGGAACCGGGACCGGCTTCGGAATTTGCCGAAGGGCTTTTATTCGATCCGTCCGCCGGGGGACGGGAATATTGTTCCGTGAAGGAATACGGGGAGTGGCTGGCTTCCCGCGGCGGCCGTGAAGGGAAATCCGGGAATATTGTCCTGACAGGCCGCATGGGAGAACCGGCAGCATTGGCGGAAGCTCTTGAGAACAGGGGTTACAGTGTCTGGTGTGTCAGGGATTTCAGGGCGCTGGTCGAAAACGGCCATATAGACAGCATCGCACCGGTGGCTTTGGTGAACATGGCTCACGGACGTCTGGGGGATTATGCCTCTGATTATCTGAAAAAGGCTGATATTCCTTATTTTGCACCGCTGAATGTAAATGTGTCACGCCAGGAATGGGAAAGTGACAGCAGGGGAATGTACGGCGGTTTCCTGTCGCAGAGCATCGTCATGCCCGAGACAGACGGAGCTGTCAGGCCATTTGCCCTTTTCGCACATGTGCAGGGAAGGGACGGACTTATGCAAGTGGAGGCCATGCCTGAAAGACTGGAGGATTTCGCTGAGGCTGTGGACAGGCATGTCAGACTGGCTTCAATACCGGAAAAGGACAAGAAAATAGCCATATTCTACTATAAGGGACCGGGGCAGAATACCTTGTCTGCCGGCGGTATGGAGGTAGTGCCCTCGCTGTTCAATCTTCTCAAACGTCTTGAACGGGAGGGCTACATGGTTGAGGGACTTCCGTCTACGCCTGAAGCACTCGGCAGAATCCTGATGGAACGGGGTCCGGTTTTCGGAAACTATGCCGAAGGAGCTGTTTCAAGGTTTCTGTCCAGCGGCTATCCTGTAATGGTGTCGGAAGAAGAATACAGGTCCTGGGTCAGTGACGCCCTGCTGCCTGACAAATACGCCGAAGTGGAAGCGGCGGACGGGAAATTTCCCGGCCGTTACCTGGCGGCGGAAGACGGCCGTCTGGGCATAGCTGCAGTCCGTTTCGGGAATGTCGTTCTCATGCCGCAGCCTGCCGCAGGATATGGGGACAATGCTTATAAGACCGTGCACGGTACTGAGCAGGCGCCTCCGCATGAGTATGTGGCCGCCTATCTGTGGGCCAGGTACGGATTCGGAGCAGACGCCCTCGTACATTTCGGGACACACGGCAGCCTGGAGTTCACTCCCGGAAAGCAGGTCGCCCTTTCCTCTTCGGACTGGCCTGACAGGCTTGTCGGCCCTCTGCCTCATATCTATGTCTATTCCGTATCGAATGTGGGGGAGGCGATGATAGCCAAAAGACGGTCTTATGCCACTCTCGTGTCCTATCTTACTCCGCCGTTCATGGAAAGCGGGGCAGGTCCGCAATATGCCGCCCTGAAAAAGGCCGTGGAGCAATACGGCATGGCAGAGGCCGATGGTGACACTGTCTCTGCCGGACATGAGGCTTCCGTGATACGGAAGGAGGCAATGAAACTGGGCATACACAGGGATCTCGGTCTGGATACGGCTGAAGTGCTTTCTTCCGAAGATATTCTGCGGATAGGACATTTCGTGGAGGAAGTGTCTTCCGAAAGGGTGACGGGACAGCTGTATGTCCTGGGAGAACCGTATGCGGAAGACAGGATAGAAAGCACGGTGAAGGCTGTGGCGTCCGCCGAACCTGACAATCCTGATTTTCCTGCGGAAATCAGGCGGAGGCTTTTGGAAAGTCCCGTAAAAGAACTGGATGCCATAGTCCGCGCCCTGGACGGCGGTTATGTGGAGCCGTCTCCTGGAGGGGATCCTGTCACCGCGCCGAACGTGCTTCCGACCGGAAGGAATCTCTTCGCAGTGAATGCGGAGGCGACCCCGTCTGAACTCGCCTGGGAAAAAGGCGTCAGGCTTGCCCGCAATACCCTGGAAATGTATCGTAAGGAGCACAATGACAGCCTCCCCAGAAAAGTCAGCTATACTTTCTGGAGCGGGGAGTTCGTGGAAACCGAAGGGGCCACTGTCGCCCAGGTGCTTTACATGCTTGGGGTCGAACCTGTCCGCGATGTTTTCGGCAGGGTATCCGACCTGAGGCTGATTCCGTCCGAAGAACTCGGGCGTCCGAGAATAGATGTCCTTGTCCAGACCAGCGGTCAGTTCAGGGATATAGCGGCATCACGTCTTGCCCTGATACAGAGGGCGGTACGTATGGCTGCCGAGTCCGGTGACGATGTATTCGGAAATGAAGTGGCCGAAGGAGTCCTGGAGACGGAACGCATTCTGGTGGAGAAGGGTGTTTCTCCCGTACAGGCCCGTCAGATGGCATCCTGCAGGGTCTTCGGGGGAGTGGACGGACATTACGGTACCGGCATAACGTCGCTGGTGGAGGCCGGAGACAGATGGGAGGATGAGAGCGAGATTGCCGGGACCTATATGGAAAACATGGGCGCATACTACGGAGATGTGGAAATGTGGCAGACATACACCGAGCATCTGTTCGAGGCGGCTCTGTCACGTACCGACGTAGTGGTGCAGCCGAGGCAGAGCAATACCTGGGGCGCCTTGAGCCTGGACCATGTCTATGAATTTATGGGAGGACTCAGCCTGTCTGTCAGGAATGTCACGGGCCGTGATCCGGAGGCTTATCTCAGCGATTACAGGAACGGGAGCCGGGTGAGAATGCAGGAACTCAGGGAGGCTGTAGGAGTGGAAAGCCGTACTACCGTATTCAATCCGGCATATATCAGGGAAAAGATGAAAGGCGGTGCGGGAGCTGCCAATACCTTCGCGGAGACGGTAAAGAATATCTACGGCTGGAATGTCATGAAGCCGGAAACTGTGGATGACGCTCTGTGGGAGCAGATATACGAAACCTATGTAAAAGACAGCCGGGGTCTCGGCGTGAAGGAATTTTTCAGGCAGACCAATCCCGCCGCCCTGGAGGAAATGACTGCCGTAATGCTGGAGTCGGTAAGGAAGGGGCTCTGGTCTCCTGACGAAAGGACGGCAGCCGATATTGCGGAACTCCATACGGACCTGATAAGGGAATATGCGCCTTCATGTTCGGATTTTGTTTGCGACAATCTTCCTTTGAGGAATTTCATCGCATCGAAAGTGGACGCAGCCCCGGCAGCGGAATATATGGAGAGGATTTCTTCCGTGAGGGAGGCGGTTTCTGCGGATCCGTCTTCAGGGGTCGTCATGGAAAAGGACAGGATAGATGCCGGAAACAGCCGGTCTGATAAGGAACGGACAGTCTGGAGCGGCCTTGCAGTGGCGTTGGCTGCCGTCGCGGGAGTGGCCGTGCTGGTGTCTTATGTGGTGATCCGGCGGAAAAACTGGGAATGATGGAAGCTCTTGTCACGGTAATGATAGTGTTCGTCTGCCTCGATTTCGTGGTCAGGCTTACATTTCTCCGCCCTGCATATATGCTGGCGACGGCATTTGCATGCGCCCTGTTCACGGGCCTGATGTGCCCGGTGGCTGCAGAGCAAACCACTACTGCACTGTCAGGGTTCATTTCCGACCGCGCCCTCATGCTGGACACGGCCGTGCTCCTGAGCGTGGATATCCTCTCCGGCATCACTTTCTGCTGGCTGTCGGTCATGAAGATGGACGGAAACATCGGCGGATTACGGCAGAAGATTCTGCTCTCCTTCACTGCGTATTTCCCCGGAACGACGGTTTTCCTGGTCCTGTTCTACTTCCTGCTGAAAACGGTATTCTCTTTTCACGGAGTTCCGTTCGCCCTTTTGGGCTGGGGTCTGGCGGCTGCCGTCATGGCTGCAATCCCCCTGCTGGTTTTCATTGTACGCAGAATCATTCCCCGGGACAGGGGGCGGCTGGACCTTCTGTTCATGGCTTATGTGCTGACAGCCATGGCCGGAGTCATGGTTACGGTGTAGACCTCCGGTATTGCACCTGAAGAATAATCCTTTTGGTTTAAACAATTAAAGAATAATTGACATGAAATTCATTTCCGATGTGCTTTTCTGGATATCCGACGGTCTTCTGGTACCTGTGATAGTCCTTCTTATCCTGCTTTTCGTCCGGGCCCTGCTGCTTCTCATTGGCTTTTTCGGACAATACCTGACTTCGTCCAAAACCGCTTCCGCTGTCAATAAGGAACTCAAGGCCCTCGACAGGTCCAATATCGGAAGTCTCTCCGGCCGTCTCCCTGAGTCCGGAACGCCGGTGGTAAGATATATCCGAATGATGCTTGACAATCCGGGCAATGCCCCTGCGAGACACAAACTCATGTCCGATTTCGAGGCGGATGCCGACAAGGATCTTTCCGTATCCAAGACACTGACCAAGCTCGGACCGATGCTGGGACTGATGGGGACGCTTATTCCGATGGGACCTGCCCTGGTCGGACTTTCTGCCGGAGATATCTCATCTATGGCTTACAACATGCAGGTGGCCTTCGCCACGACTGTGGTGGGACTTTTTTCGAGCGCCGTCGGCTTCATCACCCAGCAGGTCAAGCAAAGATGGTACATGAGAGACCTGTCGTGCCTGGAACTGGTTTCGGAAGTCCTCGAAACAGAGTCCTGCGTTTCTGAAAACAGTACGGACGGCCATATCGGAGGAAGGTTATGAACAGAAGAAGCAGTTTTCTCGGGAAGGAAGAGGACAATGACCCTATGAGCGTGGTCGGGAACCTCTTCGATGTGGCGATGGTCTTCGCCGTCGCCCTCATGGTCGCACTTGTGACACGCTACAGCATGACTGAAATATTCAGCCGGGAAGATTTCACTATTGTCAAGAATCCCGGCAAGGAAAACATGGAGATAATCACCAAGGAGGGGGAGACAGTGAACAGATACACCCCGTCGGAAAACCAGGATGCCGCATCAGGCGCCCGCGGACGCCGTGTGGGTGTGGCCTATGAACTCGAAAACGGGGAAATCATCTATATTCCGGAAACCGAGTGAGCCGGTATGTGATGGAACTCCGGCCTGTCCTCTATTCCGAATATATTTCCTTGTAGATGGGCAGGTTTTCCTTTATGATGATATCTGCCGGCATCAGGTGGTGCACGTTCTTGTCAGGGATATTGTAGAGCAGGATCCGGATGATGCCCTTTACCGCGTAGAAGCCCTGGAGTTCCGGCCTCTGGTGTATAATGGCCGATATTGTGCCGTTTTCCACGCACCGCACATTGTTTACGGTCATGTCGAAAGTGATTATCCTGATGTCGTTTATACCTTGGGATGCCAGGATGTCGGCCAGGATGAACCCTCTTGAATTCAGTACGGCGATACCCTTTACTTTCGGGTTATTGTCCAGAAACTCCAGTATGTTCTTTTTTGATTCATCAGGGTCGAGCACCGATATTTTCGACTCCTTTATCACCCTTTTGTATTTCAGGCTGTCGAAATACTTTTTCAGGCCGTTCATTCTGGTCATGGAATTGGTGGCCCGCTCGTTTCCGATACGTCTCGACCCGAATACGGCCAGTTCGGTGTCCCTGGGCGTGAAGAGGTTTAGCATCCTGCCCACTATCCTTCCGCATGCGTCCTGGTCCGAAGAGTAGGTCGCGGACGGATGGGTGTTCGCTATTACGGAATCCACGAATACATAGGGAATCCTCTTCTCGTCGAGTTTGCGGCACAGTACGGTGGTTTCGGAAGCGAATGTCGCCCCTAAGATGACGGCACTCGGATTCCTGTCCAGGATAGTGTCGAAAGAACTGCGGCAGGAGTATATGTCGAACTGGTTGTAATAGGCATATTCGCAGTCGATGGTGATGTCGGAATATTCCTGGAAAGCATGCTCTATCCCTTTCTGGATTGTACCCCAGTATTCTCCCTGTATTGCGGTGGGGATGGCGATGACTATCTTGTACGTCTTTTTCAGCGAGACAGCCGAGGTATGGATGTTATACCTGTATCCCGTTTCCTGCAGGGCCTTTTCCACGGCTTCCCTGCTCGCGGCGGAGACATTGCCCCTGTTGTGCAATATCCTGTCCACTGTTCCCGAAGACACACCCGCCATTTTGGCGATGTCCTTTATCTTGACTTGTTTGGCCATATATGGATTCTCTTTGTACGGACCGCCTTCCAGTATGATATTTTCCCTATGTACGACCCCTGATTTCCAGGTACGGGTCATTTGCCGGATGTCCGTTCGGTTTCACTGATACAAATATTATCCATTTTATTGGAAAATCCAAAAATATAAGTAACTTTGTGCACGTGCACATTGCAAAGAAGGGGAGTCTGATGCGTAATTGCACGATTTGATGCACGGTCAGTGCTCATGCGGCGATCATTTATTTATGCAATATAATCAGGTATGAAGAATTTGTTTGATATAAACGGCAAGATTGTCGTCATGACCGGAGCCTGCGGGATTCTGGGTACGACGATTGTCAAGTATTTTGCCGGACAGGGCGCCAAGGTGGTGCTGCTGGATCTGGAACGCGCCTCTTCCGTGGCAGACGGAATCATATCCGAAATCACTGCTTCCGGCGGCGAGGCCGTGTTTTATGCGACAAATGTCCTGGACAAGGCGGTGCTGGAGGACAATTATGCCAGGATAATGGAAAAATACGGCAGGATTGACATTCTGCTGAATGCTGCAGGGGGCAATATGGCTTCGGCTACCGTTCCTCCTGACAAGACAATCTTCGATCTCGACATCGACGCGGTGAAGAAGGTGACCGAACTGAACCTGTTCGGTACGATAATGCCTACGATGGTGTTCGCAAGGGCGATGGCTGAGCAGAAGACGGGTTCCATTATCAATTTCGCGAGCGAATCGGCCCTGCGTCCGCTTACGAGGGTTGCAGGTTATGGTGTGGCGAAGGCCGCTGTCGCCAACTGGACGAAGTATCTCTGTGCGGAACTTGCCATGAAATTCGGCGAAGGTATCAGGGTCAACGCGATAGCTCCGGGCTTCCTGCTGACGAACCAGAACAGGACTCTTCTGACCAATCCGGACGGCAGTCTGACAGACAGGTCTCACACCATACTGGCACATACTCCGATAAAGAGATTCCTGGAGCCGGACGAGCTTCTGGGAACGCTTCACTGGCTTGCATCCGACGCATCGAAGGCTGTGACAGGCACTGTCGCCGTAGTGGACGGAGGTTTCGACGCATTTTCCATCTGACGACGATAGAACCGTGGCAAAATTCCCGTACCGGCAGATATTTCCGGAGGGTTTCGTACCGGCAGATATTTTTGGAGGGACAGTTATTTCGTTCCGGCAGTTATTTCGTGTGGCTGGGTCAAAAGTCCCGAAGGGACCGCGACTGGGAGTCGCACCATCCCCCTCATAGGGGTCGAGAGCGGTTTATGAGAATGTCCTGTGGACATTCGAAAGCGAGCAGAGGGGGTTAGGATGGGTCCAGGTTAAACTAAAAGTTTTTCCTTATCCTCACTTCGGCAATTTGTGCGAGCACAATT
>DVIP01000145.1 GCA_018711225.1 Candidatus Cryptobacteroides intestinipullorum
GGTTGTATCAAACCGTTGAAAATCTAAAATAAACTGCAAGCCGAGAGCAGAGGACGAACTTGTTCGGACTATGCCGAGGCGCAGCGTGATTGTAGACGGAGTCTAAAAATAATATCATTTACCAGGCTGAACTATTGTATCATAATTCTCATCATTGTTCGGCCTTACCTCAGTAATAGTCAGATCCCTATCAATAAGAAGGATACATTGGACTGTCATCCTCCAAATGATCATTAATGCAATCAACGGCATTCTTGTAATTTTCTTCCCGGTTTATACAGAGAAGTGATGAAAACCTGGTTTTACAGAGAAGTGATGAAAAGGCATGCAACAGCGAAGGCCAGCTTGGCGACAGCTGCCCTGAGTGCGGTGTAGGCGCGGTGTATGTGGGTTTCCACCGTTTTTGGGGAAATAGACATGGTGTCGGCTATCTCTTTTACGCACTTGTCCTGGAAGGCTTTCATCATGAATACCTTACGTCTTGTTTCGGGCAGGGAGGCGATGAATTTCTCTATTTCCTTTATTATGAGCATGTAGTCGATGTTGCCGTCGGTGGCCATCTGGTAACGTTCGAATGTCTCTGTCGCGAAGTCTATGTATTTGGTGGCCACTATCTGCTGCCTTGTCTCCTTGTATATGGCATTGCGTGCCGTGACATACAGCCATGCCGGAAGATTCTTGTAGGCGGAGACCGTCTCTTTGTGCTCCCACAGCTGCATGAAACAGAACTGTGTGATGTCTTCCGCCAGTATCTTGTCCTTGAGCATGGAGTAGGCATAGCCGTACACCATGCCTGCGTACTTGTCATACAAGGCGGAAAACGCTTTCTTGCTTCCGGCATTAAGCTGGATTATAAGTAGGCTGTCAGTTTTCATAATGGCTGTTTTCATGCAATCCCGTTGGACGCCGCCAAAAATAGGTGGTATTCCTGTTTCCGGCAAACAAGTGCCATTAATTATTTGTTACCGAAATCTGAAGCTTTCTTCATCTTGACGGCAATTTCCCTGTTGCAGAGATTCCCGATACTTCCCTCATGCGTGTGATGCACGGATTTGTCCGCATGGAACTTGCCTTCATTCACTTCGATACCCACGCTCTTGTACGCATCCCTGAACGGCATCCCGGCAAGGGCCCTTCTGTTCACTTCCTCCACTGTGAAAAGATAGTCGTAGACCGGAGAATCCAGAATGTTCCCGTTCACCTTTATTTCGTGCAGCATGAACCCTGTCATCCTTATGCACTTGTGCATCAGTTCCAGGACGGGGAAGAGTATGTCCTTCAGCAGCTGGAAATCCCTGTGGTAGCCGTGCGGCATGTTGCTGCAGAGCATTGCTATCTCGTTTTCTGCGGAAAGTATTCTGTTGCAGTTCCCACGTATGATTTCCCATACGTCAGGATTTTTCTTGTGCGGCATTATGCTGGAGCCTGTGGTAAGTTCGTCGGGGAATGAAATGAACCCGAAGTTGGGGCACATGTACATGCAGCAGTCTGAAGCGAACTTGTTGAGCGTGAGTGCGAGACTGCCTGCCGCCGAGGCGACTGCCTTTTCCGCCTTGCCACGGCTGAGCTGTGCGGCTATCACATTGTAGTCCGGACTTTCGAACTCCAGGAGCCTGGTAGTCATTTCCCTGTCCAGAGGGAAGGAACTGCCGTACCCGGCAGCGGATCCGAGCGGATTCTGGTTCACGAGATGATATGCCCCCCTTATCATATACATGTCATCGGCCATGGCTTCGGCGTATGCACCGAACCACAGTCCGAAAGAGGACGGCATTGCCACCTGTCCGTGCGTATATCCCGGGAGCATCACGTCCTTGTATTTTTCACTCAGCCCCTGCAGGATGCCGAACAGTTCCAGGACCTCATCCCTGATCTTCAGCAGTTCGTCCCTGAGGAACAGCTTGATGTCTGTCAGCACCTGGTCGTTCCGGGAGCGTCCGGAGTGAATCTTCTTTCCCACGTCTCCGAGCCGGCGTGTGAGAAGCAGCTCCACTTGGGAATGAATGTCTTCCACATCATCTTCGAGCCTGAACTGTCCTGTCTCTATCTCGTCCAGTATCTTGTCGAGAGCTTCAGTCAGTATGCCGAGCTCATCCGCTGTCAGAAGCCCGATGGATTCAAGCATCCTGATATGCGCCTTGGAGCCTATGACATCATATCTTGCCAGAGCCATATCCAGCGTCCTGTCGTTGCCGACAGTGAAGTCCTCCACTACGTCGGAGGCTTTCGTACCTTTGTTCCAGAGTGTTGCCATATCAGAGTTTCCTGTTCTTGTATGATTCTATGCAGGCCGGGATGATTCTTTCGTAGCTTTCGTCATTGTAGAGAGGCGATGAGATGATGAAATCGGCCGTACTCCTGTTGGTGGCGAAAGGTATGTTATACAGGGAGGCGAGCCTTACCAGGCTCATTACGTCGTTCTGGTGTCCCTGCATTATCAGATTGTCGCAGAAGAATACGAGCATGTCCACCTTGTCTTCCGCGATGAGTGCACCTATCTGCGCATCCCCTCCGAGAGGTCCGCTGAGCAGTTTGTCTATCGGGGGCATATTGTCATCTCCAAGCACTTCCGACAGGGCCTCTTCGACAAGCCTTCCTGTCGTCCCCGTGCAGAAAAGGTGACATTCCTTAAGTGAACCGGCATTGAACTTCACCCAGCTCACCAGTTCCTGTTTTCTGGCATCATGTGCCACAAGTGCGATTCTTTTTATCATTTTATGAAAGTTGTTTTGATGTATTCAGCAAGCGTCCCGATGAACGAGATGTATGTGTTTATCCCTCCTGTTATTTCCTCCGCCAGTATGTATTCGTCTTTCTTGTGCGATCTCGAAGACTCGCCCGGTCCCATCTTGACGGCGTCACAGCCTACCCGGAGCCAGTCGGATGTGGTGGGCGACGAGTAGGTTTCAATGCCGAGTTTTCCTATGCAGTGCAGCAGTGCCGAGTCCGGACTGGTGGCAGAGGACCTGTTCCGGAGATTCCTCGCTGTCAGGCGGCTCCGGCAGATGCCCTGGAGTTCTTCCAGAATTTCCCTGTTGTCATACATCTCGGTAGGTCTGATATCCACCGTGAACCGGCACTTGTCCGGTATCACATTATGGGCTGTTCCGGCCTCTATCTGAGTGACGCTGAGCCGTACTTCCCCCATGACAGGGGAAATTTTCCGGAATCGGTGCCCCCTCAGCGCAGCTATGTCGTCCAGAGCGATATAAAGGGCATTGACCCCTTCTCCGCGCGCTGCATGTCCGCTTACGCCTTCTGCTTCTCCATCCAGTACAAGAAGCCCGCGCTCTGATGTGGCCGCCTTCATGCCCGTAGGTTCCCCGATGATGGCCCAGTCCGGCTTCCGTGCATACCCGAGACCTGGAATGTCGTTGTAATGTTCCCAAATCCAGGTCATTCCGTCCGGTCCGGACCTTTCCTCTTCGCAGCTCAGAACCAGAACAATATTGAACGGAAGATCCTTTTCATAGAAATATTGGAATGCGGCGCACAGCGACACTACCGAACCCCCGTCATCATTGCTCCCTAGTCCGCAGACGATTTCATCCTTGCCTTTGCCGAATATTTCGCGGACCTTTCCGTAGTCGGGCTTGTACGGGTCGAAGGAATATTCCCCGTTCCCGGGGACGGTGTCGGTATGGGCATTGAGCATCAGTGTCTTTTTCTCCGGACTGAAATGCCTGCATAGTGCGACTATGTTGTTTTTTTCCAGATGATGGCTTATCCCTCTTCCGGACAATACATCCGAAATGTACGAGCAGACCCCGGCTTCGTGAAACGAGACCGAAGGGATGGCGACCATCCCTCTCAGAAGCTCCAGCGCCTCTTTCCCCAGAATCCCGATAGTGTCCATATTCCTATTCCGCACACAAGACCGTCTGCCGGCTGTTCCCGATATTGGAGGAATTTTTGATGACGACCCTTTCCACTCCGCTGTTTATGGCCTTGAACGCGTTTTCCAGTTTCGGAAGCATGCCGTCGGCTACGATTCCCCGGGCTTTCAGTTCTTCGAAATACGCGGGAGTAATCCTCTCTATCAGGCTGGAGTCATCGTTCCTGTCGGCCAGTACTCCGTCTTTTTCAAAGCAGTATATCAGATCGGTGCACGCAGTCGACGCCAGGCTGACAGCTATGGCCGAGGCTACGGTGTCTGCGTTGGTGTTCAGCAGATTCCCTTCGGTATCGCACGTTATGGCGCAGAATACCGGTGTCAGTCCGGCCTTCAGGAATCCGTCAATGAGACCGCTGTCCACTCCGTCCGGCGTGATATCTCCGACATGTCCGTAATCCACTGTCCTGCCCGAAGTGCCGAGCTTTACCGGAGGACGTTTTACTGCCTTTATCACAGCCCCGTCAGCTCCTGAAAGGCCAATGGCATTGCACCCGTTTTTCTGGAGCAGGGCCACGATACTTTTGTTGCACCATCCGGCATAGACCATGGTGACTATTCTCAGAGTATCGGCATCGGTCACTCTCCTGCCTTCTATCATGACAGGCTCCATGCCCAGTTTCTTCTGCATCTGGCTCGCTATCGCCCCGCCTCCATGGATAAGGACCTTCGGCCCCGGGACTGCGGCGAATCCGGCGGCGAATTTTTCCAGTTTCTCCCTGTCGTCCACGACGTTGCCGCCTATCTTGAATACCTGTATCTTGTCCATTTCCATAAACTTGTGCATGCTTTCCGGTGATGTCAGAGGGAAAGCAGTATTTCCTTTATTACCGTCTGGGCCGAAACCACTCTGTTCGCCGCTTCCGGAATGACTATTGACTGTGGGCTTTCTATAACATCGTCCGTCACTATCATGTTCCTCCTGACAGGAAGGCAATGCATGAAATATGCGTTGTCGGTCAATGCCATCTTCCGGCTGTCCACTGTCCAACTCTTGTCCATGCTCAGGACTTTCCCGTAATTGTCACCGGAGTAGGCCGCCCAGTTCTTCGCATAGATGAAATCTGCCCCTTCGAAGGCCTTTTCCTGGTCATATTCCACTTTTGCCTTTCCTACGAATTCCGGGGCGAGTTCATAGCCTTCCGGATGGGTGATGACAAATTCATAGTCTGTCATATTCATGCCTTCGGCAAACGAGTTCGGCACTGCCTGCGGCAAAGCCTTCGGGTGCGGAGCCCACGTCATCACCACCTTCGGCCTCTCCTTCTTCTTGTATTCTTCGATGGTTATCATGTCGGCGAAAGTCTGGAGAGGATGCCGTGTGGCCGCTTCCATGCTGAATACGGGTTTCCCGGAGTAACGGATGAACTGTTCCAGAATCTTTTCCTTATAGTCGTCCTCCTTGCTTTCGAATCTGGCGAAAGACCGCACGCCGATAATGTCGCAGTAGCATCCCATGACAGGTATGGCTTCAAGCAGGTGTTCCGACTTGTCTCCGTCCATCACTACACCGCGTTCCGTTTCCAGTTTCCATGCCCCCTGGTTCACATCCAGGACTATCACGTTCATACCCAGATTCATGGCAGCCTTCTGCGTGCTCAGCCTCGTCCTGAGACTTGAATTGAAGAATATCATAAGCAGTGTCCTGTTCCTGCCCAGAGCCTGGTCTGCAAACGGATTTTCCTTGACGTACCTGGCTTTCCCGAAGGCCTCCTTGAGGTCTCCGATCTGTGTTATGGAAGTGAAATGTCTCATATTCCTGTCTGTTGTTTCATAGTTATTCTTTCACTGGCGTCTTTCTGCAGCCGCTTTTCTTGTCTGCCTGCCGGCACAAAGTACAAACTTAATAAAATTTCTTCTTAAAATCCCCTTTTCTGCTCCTGTGCGGATGTCATAATGGCAATTTGTCAGACAATATGGCATTGGCACGGAAAATGAGAAATTCATGACCGTTGATTTTAAAATACTTCTGTCATGAGAAAGAATTTCGGGGCCAGACCCCTCTGTTATCCTCAGCCTGTATTCATTATAGCGACTTACGATGAAGACGGCACACCTGACGCCATGAATGCCGCATGGGGTGGCATAAGCGAGTCTGATGAAATAACTTTATGCCTGAGCGCCGGTCACAAGACGGTGAAGAATCTGCTGAAAAGAGGTGCTTTCACGATAAGCATGGCGACAGCGGATCAGGTGGAGGCATGTGACTATGTCGGCCTGGTATCGGGAAACAAGGTGAAGGACAAGTTCGCCAGGGCCGGGTTCCATGTGCTGGAATCCGAATTTGTCGATGCCCCTCTCATAGAAGAGCTGCCTGTAGCCATGGAGTGCAGGGTCAAGAGCTATGATCCGGATACCTGCATCCTGAAAGGGGAGATTGTGAATGTCTGCGCTGATGAAAGGGTGCTTGACGGAGAAGGCAGGGTGGATGCTTCGAAAGTGGTGCCTGTCAGTTTCGACCCGTTCAGGAATGAGTATCTGAAAGTTTGCGGAAAAGCAGGCAATGCATTTTCTGACGGGAAGAAACTTGTATAGACTGCACTTCATTTACGGCCCGATTCCCTGGGCGCTTTCCCTGTCACTTTCATGAAGATGTCGCAGAAACATTCCGCAGAACGGTAGCCTGTTTCCCTGGAGATTTCCTCGATGCTTTTGCCAGTCCTCTCCAGCTGGCTGCAGGCTGCCGAAAACTGTCTGTATCTGATAAATTCCTTTATGTCCTTTCCGGTCTCTTCTTCCAGCATGTCGGAAAGGTAAGCGGCCGACATCCCCATTATCCTGGCGGTGCCTGCAGGGTCAGGCAGACCTTTGCCGACGGCCTGTCCCGAGAGGAAATATTTGTCCAGGAAATTTTGCAGAGATTCCAGTGCTTCGGCATTCCTTTCATGTCTGGTGATGAACTGCCGCTTGTAGAACCTGTCGCCGTAGTCCAGCAGGAGTCCGATTCTTTCCGCAATTATGGTCTGGCTGAATTCGTCCACACTCCAGACGATATCCTGCCTTATGTTTTCGAGGCATTCTTTCATGACGGCTGTCTCCCTGGCCGAAAGGTGCAGTGCTTCGTCTTTCCTGTATCTGAAGAACGTGTGCCTGTGCAGGGATTTTGCCGCCCCTCTCATTATATCCGGATGAAACAGAAGCATGGTGCATGAACCGCCGCTCCAGGTCTCCATGCAGAACGGCGAACCTGGTGTCATGAATGTCATGATTCCGGCGGAAAAGTCGCATTCCTTCCATCCCGAACAGCGGCATCCTCCCTTTTCGTTCAGGAGAACGGCGTAGAAGCCGAACCTGAACAGACCTTCATGAGGCTTGTCTCCGGGACTGATGACGCTGACCAGAGGGTGGCCGGTCTTGCCTGCAAAGAAATTGTTGCAGAGCGGAATCGTGTCTATGTCGTATATCCTTTTTTCCATCATGACTGCGCGGAAGGGAAGCCCCGCATACTGTAATTTTACCCTGCAAAGATAATCCTTGCATTCCATATCACTGTATAATGATTCCGGAGTGTTGTAACGTAATTACGGAACAATGAAAGAATTTCAGACCGCAATGTATAATCCGACATGATTTTACGTACATTTGCGTCCTGAAAAAAAGAGTATTATGACGAGGGATCAGAAAATAGGACATCTGTCGATGCTTGCAGCAAGTGTGATGTGGGGCCTGATGGCACCGGTGTCCAAGGCAGCGATGAATTCCGATGCCGTATCGGCGATGCTGGTGGCCGATGTGAGAATTTTCGGGGCGGCGATATTGTTCTGGATACTTTCACTGTTCACGAAAGGAGAGAAAGTGCAGGAAAAAGGGGACTACATCCGGTTTTTCTTTGCCGGACTCTTCGCCATAATCCTGAATCAGGGAGTGTACGTGACAGGTGTTTCCATGACTTCCCCGGTGGATGCCTCCATCATCACTACCACCCTGCCTATCGTGACGATGATTTTCGCAGCCATATTCATTAAAGAGCCTATCACGGGGAAAAAGGCCGGAGGCGTGCTCCTGGGTGCATTCGGCGCCCTGCTTCTTATCTTCGGGAACCGTCTTCTTCCCGGTGCCGGGGCTGAGGTGCAGACCGCCCGCTCGTCCAGTCTGACAGGCGACTTGCTCTGTTTCCTGGCACAGTGTTCATACGCTGTATATCTGGTGATTTTCAGAAACCTGATAAAAAAATATTCTCCCGTGACACTGATGAAATGGATGTTCACCTTCGCTTCCGTCATCATGATTCCGGTTTCCGCGAGAAGTCTTGCCCTGACCGGATGGGGATCCATTTCCTTTACGGAATATGCGGAACTGGCCTATGTGCTTGTCTTCGGCACATTCCTGTGCTATCTCATAGTGCCTGTCGGACAGAAGTTCCTCCGTCCGACCCTTGTAGCCATGTATAATTATGTCCAGCCCGTAGTCGCGACCATAGCCGCCATTGTCTGGGGCATGGACTCTTTCAACATCCTGAAGGTGGTGGCAGTAGTGCTTATCTTTTCCGGTGTCCTTCTCGTGAACAGAAGCAAGGCCCGGGACCCCGAAGACCAGGGCTGACGGGCATTTGCCGGAGGCTGAAATTCAAATGCTTTTCAGGTTCGTGATATTTGTTGTAAATTTACAGCCAGGACAAAGGTTATTGCCTGAAAAATGTACAACAAATAAAACAGAATATGTCAATACAAAGCGAAGCTGCATTGGAAGCCGGACTAATCGCCACACTTCGGCAAATGGATTATGAGTATATCCAAATAGCCGAGGAAGATAATCTTCAAGCAAATTTCAAACGGCAGTTGGAGATACATAACCGTAAACGGTTGGCTGAACATGGTCGCACCGAGTTTACAGAAGAGGAATTTGACAAGATACTCATCTACCTTGAAGGAGGCACACGCTTTGAAAAGGCAAAGAAACTCCGAGACCTCTATCCGCTTGACATAGCTGATGGCAAACGCATCTGGGTGGAGTTTCTTGATTGTCAGCAATGGTGCCAGAATGAATTTCAGGTGTCAAACCAAATCACGGTAGAAGGACGAAAGAAATGCCGCTATGATGTGACCATTCTTATAAACGGTCTGCCATTGGTGCAGATTGAGTTGAAACGCCGGGGCGTGGAACTCAAGCAGGCATACAACCAGATACAGCGTTACCATAAGACTTCGTTTCACGGATTATTCGACTATGTCCAACTGTTTGTCATATCCAATGGTGTAAATACCCGCTACTTCGCCAACAATCCGAATATCGGTTACAAGTTTACCTTCAATTGGACGGATGCTGCAAATCATCCGTTCAATGAATTGAATATGTTTGCCGCGGTTTTTCTGGAGAAATGCACTCTCGGAAAAATTATCGGTAAATATATTGTGCTTCATGAGGGTGACAAATGTCTGATGGTGCTTCGTCCGTATCAGTTCTATGCCGTGGAAAAGATATTGGACAAGGTGAAAAATTCAAACGACAACGGCTATATCTGGCACACCACGGGTGCAGGAAAGACATTGACCTCATTCAAGGCTGCACAACTTGTTTCCGAACTGGATGATGTAGACAAGGTGATGTTTGTTGTAGACCGCCATGACCTTGACACACAGACCCAATCGGAATATGAAGCATTTGAGCCTGGTGCTGTGGACGGTACGGACAATACGGACGAACTGGTAGAAAGGTTACAGAGCAACTCCAAGATAATTATCACGACTATCCAGAAACTCAATGCAGCAGTCAGCAAGACTTGGTATAGTAATCGGATAGAGGAC
>DVIP01000146.1 GCA_018711225.1 Candidatus Cryptobacteroides intestinipullorum
CACGCCACTCTATCCACTTATTGAAATACATGCCGCGGCGGATCTCATAATTACCGGTCCGGGGATCCTTCACCCATTCGTAAATGTCCTCCGGGAATCTCCCGACGTCCTTCCCGATATATTTCTCGAACTGTTCCCTGGAATAATCCGAGAAATCGGACTGGATATTGTCATACCTGCCCCTGTCGAGAATGACGCCGTCAATATCAAAATCCGTCACGAGTTCTGCCAGGATGTCGCACATGTGCCTGCGCACCTCCGGCAATGCCGGATTCGTGAAAAGCACGGTCTTTCCCTCTATCTCCGTCTGCTTCAGCAACCCCTTGCCCGGGACATAATTCACGGCCTGCCACTCCGGATGCCCGTCATATATCAGGCCCTTTCCGAATACTCCGTGCCCCTCGGCAAATGTATTGACTGAACAGTATATCTTGAGACCGTTGGCCCTTGCGGCAGCGGAAAACTCTCCTATGTAATCGAAATCCGGAGCCTTGACACCTTTCCATTCCTTAAGTTTCGGAGTGAACTTGCTGTTGTACGGGACATCGCTTCCCGTCCCCTTGACATCGAGGACAATAGAGGTCATGCCGGCCCTGGCGATTTTCTCGCAATAATATTTTACGGAATCCAATGAATTGAACCTGACCCAGTTAGCCGATAGGTCCACCCACATCAGACGCTCCTGCGCATCCTTAAGACGCCCGTAGATATCCACATCATGGCTCCCGAACGGATCGAGAAGAGAATCCGTCACCACCGCACATTCCATACGCGTAAGGACGGAAGACGCCCCGTATTCTTTTCCGAAAGATTCTTCCAAAACGGCCGTCACATCTGCCAAAGCCTTGTCCGCGCTTTCTCCGGACACCGCGGCCACAAGGGATGCCAGCCACCCGGCATCGGTCATGCCGTCATCGGCGGAAAGGTCTGAAAACGAAATCGGCGTACCGTCCTCATGTCTGATACAGCAGTAAAAATCCCTGAACCCTTCCAGAAGTTCCTTTTCAGGAATCTGCCTGTCAGCATATATCCACGACTGGTTTTCCCAATCCACAGTCATGCCCTGATAACGCAGGATGCCTGTCAGAGCTATCCTCTGCAATGCCTTGAAATAAGGGTCATCCGGTTCAAGGTCGCGAAGAGGCAGCAGATAAGCCCCGCAGTCGAGAAGTTCCTGCTGGACTTCCCTCACCGAAACTTCATTCACGGCACATCCTTTCCTTACTGCCTGTGCAGCCACAACCCCTGCAGCCTGTCCAAGCTGGAGAACCACAGGCTGGAGACGCGTACTGCCGTTGGCGATATTGGTTACCGAAACAGACTTCTCTATCACGAGCACATCATCATAACCCCGGGGCATCATGACGCCTATCGGGAGGCCGTAGGAAGGCACGGGGTGGAAATAAAGGTTCGGAAGTTCCTCCCAGCCGCTGTACCTCGTATGATGATGGTCCACAGGATAGTCTCCGACCGCGATTGCAGTACGGTACAAAGGCTTGGACTGGGAATAAGGCGCCACCATATCGTTCAGGCTGAACCTCACCATACCATCGATACGCCTTGACTCCCTGTGATACGGATAGAACGGTAGCCCGTCAGCGGTAGGATACTCTTCCGCAATGCCCAGATTCTTCATACCCAGTTCGTTCTGCATGAAATACAGGAACCTCATGCTCCTGTCCTTGGCCTCCTGGAACACGCTGTCACGCTGGGCCGGAGTCATCTCGATGGCGTTGCAATAGAAATCATTGCCTTCGAGAGGCCAGTTTATCATGTATTTCCCGTTCGGGAGTTTCCCGTAAGTGATCATGTCCTCAGGACCCCACATCCTGTATTCTTCCTTGGGATGCCTGCAGACCGGATTAGTACAGCAGCACGCGAATTCGGCTACATTATACCCGTCGGGTTCCGGTATCGGCACGGGGCGGTCGTATTCCTGAAGTATCATCACGTATGTAAGGTCCTGTATGATGCCGTTGGCCTTTTCGGGGGCTACATCTTCATGAGTATCGTGCCGGGATTCCATGCCGATGTCATACGGAATGCCTATGGCAGCCGCCACATCGCCGAGTTCGGTACCGTCAACAAGTATCTTTCCGAAAACCGACGATTTCCCGCCGTCGCTGTCCAACCCGACCTTCCAGCCGTCGTCCGAATGCACGAAAGAGTCTGCAGCAGTGTTGAAACGCACTTCAAGATTCTTTTCCCTTGCAGCAATATTCGCGAAAATACGTGCACCGACAGACGGTTCGAACATCACGTTGCTCACCCAGCCTGTCTTCAGGGCCTCGGCACCTCCATAATAAGCTTCAAGGCTGTCCCTGAATTCGTCCCAGATGCCTCCGCGCAGCTTGTAGCATCCGTCGGTAGCGCTGACTCCGGCAGAAGTCAGCATTCCGCCCAGCCATTCGTGCTCTTCGACAAGGAGTACATCAGCCCCGCTTCTTGCAGCCTGTATTGCCGCAGCTGTTCCCGAAGTGCCGCCTCCCACGATGATGACGTCGTATTTACCGCTGCCGGCGCACGAAGACACAAATACTGCGGATGCCATCAGCACAATACCTGAAATGATGACCGAAATTATCCTTTTCATAATTTTTATTCGTATACCAATATTTTTTCAATATAGACCTTATATCCTGAAGACTTCGGATTTTTTTCTTCGGAAACTGAAAGTTTCATTTCGTGCCTTCCTTTCTCAAGACCCGTAAGATGACATATATACGCCCTGTTTCCCTCGTATTTTCCCGCTTCTTCACGGAAATATGTATCGGCGACCTTCACAAGTTCGCCATCCACGTAAATTTCCGCTTTCCCGCAATCTGAATTCCAGCTGCCGAGCAGGGCGAATCCGGTACCGTCGAACTCCACGGTCACAGAGGCGCCGGGAGCAGTGGAAACCTTGTACGGAGCATTGTCCCCGGGAACATTATATGAGAAATCCGTCCAGCTGTCATCGAATTTCCACACACCGGCATCC
>DVIP01000147.1 GCA_018711225.1 Candidatus Cryptobacteroides intestinipullorum
CTCTTCAACAGTCATCTCCGCCATGAGACTGTCTATGAAACGGTCCATCTCCATTTCCGTTCCGGCTGATTCCGTTCCCGTTCCGGCTGATTTGAAATCAGCCGGAACAGCATAGGCGGAAACCGAGACAAGAAAGAAAACCACGGCAGCGCAGCCCGCCGTAAAGACTTTTCCAAGCATATTCAAAACATTTTGACGAATTTATCAATAATCCGACATATCCGTGACCTCGAATGGCTTTTCCACGGCATAATGAGCGGCATTGCGGGCGATCTCCGCCTGCCCGTCAGTCACGGAAGACGGTTTCCATGCATTTTCCAGAACACTGTTTCCGGAAATGGTTTCATACCATGTGCATGCTGCCGCAAAACGGCCATAATCCGTATTCAGATGATAACCATCCCGATTCCATTTATCACCTATAGATGTTGTTCGTCCGTTCTGAATGGTGGTTCCGCTCGGAATCAGCAGGTTGATTTTCGGATAATTGTCCATGGCCTGCCTTGAAGCATCCACTATCCCTTCGTACATTTTCATCTGATCATTGTCATAATTCGGGAAAGCCTGATGGTCAGAATTCTGCGCATACGCCCATGTCTGATGGAACATCAGCTGCATGCGGGGATTCGACGAATGCTCGAGCACATAATCTATGAGATTTCCGAGATACGGCTCATATTTGTCGTACATACCGGAATAGTCGCTCGCCTGCTGAAGACTGATATAGTCCCAGTTCTCATCGGCAAGAGCCATTTCCAGAGACCAGTTTTTCGTATTTGTCTTGTTGCCGTTCACGACCTTGCGATATTCATAACTTTTGCTGTTGTTCTGCGCATTAGTCCAATGCTTTTCGAGAGAGCAGCCTCCGATATACATGTTGCCGATTATGACCTCCGTCCCGGCCTCATCGAAAAGATTCCACAAATATTGCTCCACTGCATCCTGGGAGAAACTGTTTCCGATAGCCAGGATTCTCAACGGCTCAGGTTCGGCAGGCGGCACCTCGAGAACCGTAAAACTCACTGTTCTCGACAGACGCTTCGTTTCCCCCGGACACTCTACCTTTACAGTGGCATTGCCAGGTTTCAGACCTCCGACAGTTATACTCGAATTGTTGTCCTCCACTATGGAAAGTACGGACGGATCAGAAACTGTCCATTCGAAATCGAGAGTCTTAGTCTCTTCGCTGTCAAACGTCGGGGAAATCACATATTCATCTCCCACGTACAAACTTGCAGATGACGGACTTATCAGAAGCCATCTGTTACTTGGAACGGGATTCGCCTCCTGTTTTTCGGCACAGGAGGAAAACGCGACTGCCGATATTGCGGCCAGCAGGAACAGTATATGTTTTTTCATTTTCTGTCTGTATTATTCTTCCATTAATCAACTCCGGACGACGGTATGCCGATATAGGTCATCTGCTGCAGAATGAGCGCTTCGACACAGCCCCGCCCGTGGATTCAGTTTACCGTGACATTCGTGAGTTTCACCCAGCCATCCTCGGTAAGCGAATCCTTGTTCACGGCTACCTGTATGCCTATGGGATGAATACCCTCACCCTCATCCAACGTCGTGTCCACTATACCTACGGCCCAGGTATAACCTCCTATCGCCACACTTTTCATCGAGATATCAAAAGTATAGGATGTAGGAGCACTGCTCAGCCATGTGGACAAATCAGTGTCCATATCCACGAACTGATATACCGGACTGTCAGTTTCCATGTCGAGCAAGGCAAAGGCGACCTTGTACTTCTGATTCCACTGGGGTATATTCGTAGGACAATATCCCCAGCCGGCATTTCTCCAGCGCGATGTGACAGTGATATCAGAACCGATGGCCACTTTCTCAGGTACAGTCACCAAATCAGGGTACAAACGATAGCCGCCCTCCTGAACGAACTGCTCCACCAGAGAAAAAGCATTTTCGAACCATGATTTTGTTTCATCACCTACCCGGAAATCCATCATATTGACTCTGGCTTCTCTTGACTCGTCAAACTCTCCCTGACGGACATCCTCAGGATGCCCCTGACGGTAACCCTTGGGGTCATTCCAATAGGAATGGGAACTGACTATATAGCCTCCCTCCATCAGCACAGGACGTCTGTTCACCAAATCACTGCCGGTACAATTCCATTTGGCTACAAAAGACCGCTCCCAGTCATTATATCCCCAGTCATTGTTCGTCATACCTATTGCATCTGACCGCAGACTGTATCCGTTTTTAATGGCGATTTCGAGAAGTTCCTCGCTGTCAGGCTGGGCCTGTGCACCGGAACTGCGGGGATGCCCTATCTGACGATGATAGTTGATGACAAGAGGCACATTGGTGAAACACCTGGAATAGAGTCCGGTTATCCATTCCATAGTATTTTTCTTATATTCGGCTGTCTTGTCAGACACTATACCGTCGCCATAGGCCGGATAGGTGACACCATTCTCCTCTTCCGTACCTGTCACTTCAAGCCCTTCATAGCATACATTGTGACCTTCCCCCCATTTGCCGAGTCCGTAAGCATCAATAAAAGCGATTTTCGACGGGTCATTGAACTCTGCCGCAAAATCCTCGATGAATTTCTCATAACATGCACGCCATACGGGATCCATTACATCAGGGACTTTGCGGTCACTGAAACGAGGGAGTCCGGAAGACGGCCAGTAGGCAGCGCCTTTGTCATAAACCCACTCAGGTGTGTTCTCTCCCTGGTCACGGCCGTCCACCACCACGCGGAAAGCCATGGGCAGCCCCAATTCCTGTGCCCTCTGATAAAGTTTGTTCAGCGGATCATCCGGAATCTGCCAGAAATATTTGTCCGGTTCAGGATTGAATTTTTTCCAGCCGGCGCGGACATAAAAACAGGAGGCATAGTCACGGACTTTCACAGTCTCGCCGGTATTTACAGTGAACTCAGTATCGAAATATGACGGGTCTGCTGTCGAGGAAACGTACATCACCCAGCCGTTAAGCGGATTTTTCAATATGGAATTAAGGTCCCTTACAGGTTTGATTTCCACATTTCCCGATGGCACAGTGCTGCCGCCGTCCCCTCCATTTTCCGGTGACTCTTTCTCGCCGCAAGATGCGATCGTTATTGATAAAGCCGCCAGGCCCAGAAAAACAGTCTTGAATTTCATTTATAAAATTATTATGTCGTTTTAATATATCGTTCAACCGAATTACAATCGTTCAGGCTCTCGTTCAACCGGATTTGCAATCCGGTTGTTTCATGATATTCCGGCAGATTGCAAATCTGCCGGTACGAAAAATCTCCGATACGAACAAATCTGCCGGTACGAAACCATATCAGTCCACTATCGCCACTTTTCCGAGCTTGAGCCAGCCGCCTTCAGTATAATCCCCCTGAGCGGCTATCCTGATGCCTATCCGGTAATCGCCTTCATCAGGGTTTCCGAGAGCCAGGTCGACAATGCCGACGCAAAGGTTGTACGGCCCTGCCGGAATATTCTCCGGCTTGATCGTAAAGTCATACGACGAACGTCCGCTCACCCAATCATGAGGATGGGCTTGCTCATCGAAGAAAATATTGTCACCGATGATTTCTCCGGTTTCAGTATTCATGATTGCAAAAGCCACCTTGAACCTGCCATCATACGGTCTGATATTGGTCGGACAGTATGCATGCCCCAGATTCAGCCAGCGATGCTGGATCGTATATTCCTTTCCGTTTGTCATCTTGGACGGTATTGTCACACGGTCCGGATATATCCTGTAACAGTCTTCCTGTACGAATTTCTCAACATAATCAAAGGCATCGTTGAACCACGACCATGTCTCTCCGGAGGTATAGGATGCATCATAACGAAGGTCCATCATGTTGACATACGCACTGTTCATATCCTCATATTCTCCGATACGCAGTTCGCGCGGACCGTCATACTGGGTAAGGTAATTTTTCGGATTGCCGTTTTCGTCATAGCCTCCCTGATTCACTATCCAGCCGCCTTCTCCGGCCACAGGCACCTTGTAGGTCCAGTTCGCTATGAACTTCTTCTCCCATGTCGCATAGCCGAATGTCTCAGCCCTCATGCCGAAAGCATCATGCCTCATGCAGAACCCCTTCTCTATGGCACTTGTAAGCATACCTTCGGAATCCGGACTTCCTGTACCCTCTCCCACTATGGTACCGACCATCTTGTGATAGTTTGTGAAACACGGAGTATATTTGAAAGCATTGATATAGGTATCCGTGACCCAGTCGAATACCGCAATCTTCGGTGATTCGTCACCGGTGGAATAGACACAGGTATGATATTCTCCCCATTTGCCCATACCCAGTCCGCTGATGAAAGCCGTCTTCTCAGGATCATCATATTCGGCGGCAAGGGCGTTTATGAACTTCGCGTACTCTTCCTGAAAAACAGGGTCATCAGGGTAAGGCGACCAGTAATGGCGCTCGTTCCCGACACTTCCCAGAGTAAAGTTGAAATATCCCTTGCCTGGAGTATGCGTTTTTCCGTCCGGAGTCAGATAACCTCCCGCATCGGCACCGTACTTCTCGTCCATCTTCTCCTTCACGAAGGGCGGGGTACACTGGGCGTTGGCATCACGGCTGTCACACTTCAACGTAAATGCGAGTTTCAGGCCCCGTTCTTTCGCACCTTCTTCGAAAAGCCTTAGACTGCGTGCCAGAGGATATTTCGTCTCGTCTATGCCGTCCTGCCAGATATACACGCCCTCTTCCGGATTGAAGTCCGTCCAGGAGCCGCGCAGGTAAATGATATTCCCGTAGTCGAATACGTTGACCGTACCCTCGGAAGACGGGAAATTCTCGTATTCCCGCCAGAATCTGTCCACATCATCGATCAGAGGCACATATATCACCCAGCCGCTGAGCGGGTTGAGATAAACAGATTTACGGTCAGCACTGATCGTGACCTCCGTATTTCCCTCCGGGATATTGTCACCCCAGGAATCGGAGCCTTCATTCTCAGGGCCTTCCTTTTCCGAACAGGAAACAGCCAATGACATTGCCAAAAACGGCAGCAGAAGATGTTTTTTTAATTCCATTTTGGTGTGATAATATTGAACCGATAAAAGGGATGGCCGAAACATCAGCCGTTTCTGGCCATCCCATCCTTATAGACTAAACCGTGTCTTATCTGACCTCGAACTTGATTTTCATGTTTCTGAGGTCAAAGACAATAAAGTTGGCCCCGGACGGTGTCTTGAAATAGTTACCTCGGATATCAGGTCCGCCACTCATATCCATCCATGCACCGACCGTCACGGATTCGTCATGGTTGGCATCCTTATTATATATTCCGTCTTCAGTATCACCTTTGTCTGATGCGATGCCATTTTTGTTTATGTCAACACCTTGACCGTCATGATAGCCATTTCCATCAGTATCTACACGGACCGGAGCGAAAACATAGGCATTGTTGCAAGTATATGATTCGTCCTTGCCATCTCCATTCGCATCGTAGCTGACTGCAGAAGTAATCGCGAAACTGTTTCTCCCTGATTTTATAGCCGGACCGCTATAAACAAGCACCATAGGATCCGCCTCACTCTGCTGCAGATTCAGTTCTACACCATACTCATACCATGAACCTGTTCCATCCGGTTTATATGCGCCATCACCTCGTATCCAAACCTTGCTTGTGACAGTCACCGGATATGGTGTCAAAGTCAATGTACAGTTCGGATACCATTCGACAGTAAACGGCTTGTTGAATTCATTGTCAGGCGAATAAATCTTCACGGTCTGATCCAGCATATTTATCACTATCCTGTGATCTCCGGTTTCCGTAATCTCCCATGCAGCATCTTCGGGAACGCTGCCGTCCTCATTCTGTGCAAGCATCCTGGCCGGAACATCCACGCCATCCTTGAAGGTTCCGTCCTGATCGAGGGCCGGGGCTATATACTGCTCCACACCGTCATTCACGACAGGGATGATGAGTTCTCCCGGTTTCAGATTCGTAACGATAGCATAAAGATATTCATCCTCCAGAGTCTGGGATACCGCCTGCCTTGAAGTTCCGGTCTTGGCCGAACCTGAAACGAATACCTGGTCAGCCTCAAATACCAGCGGCTTGTACGGCTGGATGTCCACATCCACGGTACGGACCTCCGGCATCACATATTGTGTCCCGCCATCCCATTTGGCTATCACCTTGAACGAAACAGTGGACACATCCGCTATCGACTGGCCCCATTTGTCGGTGATATAGCTCTGGAGTTGCTCAGTCGTATATGACTTGGAGAAGACGCCGTCATTCTCGACTTCGCGGATAACAGTCGATGATGCGAAATTGTTTGACTTGAGGTCAAGCTGCGTCACGTATGTCACCACATACTCATCCGGCATCTGGCGGGCAGGAGTCCAGGTAAATGTCAGGACCTGCTCATCAAGAGGTGTGTCCTCAATCAGTTCAAGGGAAGACACCGATGCTGACAATGTCATGGTCTCGTCATTCTCAAGAAACCAGGAGTTGTCATACTCGTCATAGTCATCGGCACAGGAAGAAAGTCCTGCCGCTGAAAATGCAAATGCACTGAGATATAAAAGTATCTTTTTCATAATGACTCTTCTGTTTAAAATTCTCTGTTACCAGCCAGGAAGCTGTCTGAGGTTAGGATTCCTGTCTATATCATCCTGAGGCACAGGCCACCAGTAGCTTTTGAAGACGCGATCCTGGTACTTCGTGCGTACATAGAATGTTTCCCTCGTACCTGCATCCATGTTCATCCCATAGAAAGGTCCGTCCAGTTCGGTCTCGGCGAGCTTCCAGCGGCGGAGATCCTGCCAGCTGAGACCGCCTTCGCAGTTCAGTTCTATACGGCGTTCCCTGCGGATAAGGTCACGGACAGTCATTTTTGCCGCTGCAGCTGCAGCATCCAGGTCTCCGAGTTCTGTCGAACCGTATTCCGGAATACCGGCCCTTCTGCGGATCTTGTTTATATACTCGGTGATGGTAGCCTTGTTGGTTTCATACTGGTTGACTCCGTCGGAAACACTGTATTCATACATACATTCAGCGTATGCCAGATAAGCCTCTGCCAGACGGTAGATGACTCCATGTCTCTTGTTGAACTCACCTGACGAAGCATCGCCGAGATAGTCAGGGGCAATTCTCTTCTTCATCAGATAACCGGCTGTCGGATAGTCCGACCCGTCCTTTCCGTCTTCCTGACCGACGAAGAAATTGACGTCTTTCTTATCGGTAGGATTGGACTCTGTCTTGTCCTGGTGGGTTTTCGCCCAGTTGAAAGACTCGTTATACATTACCGATACATAGAAACGCGGCTCGCGGTTGCAATACATATTATATGTATCTGCCTCAGTGATGACATGTTCTTTCTTGCCGTCGCCACTATAGCCGTTAGGATCATTGTAGAAATAATTGGTCTTGGCAGTCATCGGTGCCGAAGAAAAATCACTGGCTGTCGGAGCCTGGCCGAAAGCAGCTTCAGTATAACCGGAACCATTGTTCGGGATAACAGGAGAGCCATCCGGATTATGGCCGGAAATAGCCACCTTTCCGTTCGCCATGAAGAATGCATCCACGAGATCCTGCGTCACACCTATCACGCCTGCTTGGTCAGTGATGCTTCTCGGAGCCGATTTCTTATCCATCCAGCCTGCGCCGTCTTCTGTACGAGGCATGATGATTTCATAGTTGCCCTGATTTCTGCGGAGCATGAGAGCACCGAAATAGCTCATGTACGGGTCAGCTTCACCGTCCACGGACGGAGCCTCATACAGTTCATAATCGTTTGCCTCGGCAGCATCTATGAGCTCCTTGTTTGCATCCATGGCATCACGCCACCTCTGTGGATCATACGAAGTCGAAAAAATCTGTTCGCCGTTGCAGTTCACCACGCCGGCCATGTCAGGATTTCCGTTCACAAGAGGACTGGCAGCAAAGGTCAGCAAGCGGGCACGCATGGCCAGGGCCCAGAGAGATGTGGCACGCCCGTAGTCATTGGCCTGGTCCGAATAGGAAACCGGGAGAAGTCTGGAAACCTCATAGAACTCATTGGCACACCAGTCCACTACCTCGTAGAAAGGACGCTGCTCGACCATCAGGTCTTCTGCGTTGGTAGTAGGGGCAGCCTCCTTGATAAGCGGAACAGAACCGTAGGTCATCACGAGAAGAGAATGAAAATAAGCGATGAAGAAACGGCATTCAGCCTTCATGATGTCTATATCGTTCTGGGAAACATCCGTAAGCGGATGTGCTTTTTCTATGAAGATATAGGCCGAACGTATGCGCTTGGAGAAATCAGTCCAGAAATTGATGATTTGTCCGTTGCTCGGAGTCCAGTTTCCAGTCTGATAGTTGCAGACCTGGTTGCCCACAGAAATCCACTTGGCAGGGATAGTGGCATCCTTGCCTATCATGTCCCAGTTCGAATCAGCATAGAACTGAGGTATGCCGTCATAAATATAGGCCAGCCACCGGTCAAGGTTCGTACTGTTCTCGAAAGCCGAGTCTATGTCCAGCTGGTCATCCGGTCTTTTGTCCAGATAGTCCGAACAAGAGGAAAAGAAAGGCAGGACAGCAGCCAACACTAAGAGTAATATCCTTTGTTTCATAATTATCATATAATAGTTTAGAATTTGAATTCAACACCTGCTGAGAAAGACCTCATAAGAGGATACTTGGCACCATCCGAAGAATTCAGCTCAGGATCCCAGAGTTTGAAATCCGAGAAAGTGAGGACATTGGTACCCCTAACGAAAATCCGGGCTCCGGAAAGGAATGATCTGTCAGCCCATCTCTGAGGAATAGACCAGCCCAATTCTATATTCTTGAGTCTCAGATAACTCATGTTTTTCAGCCACCACGTGGACGGCTGGGCGTTCTGGGTGTTCGGGCCGTAAGTCAGACGAGGATAGAATACATCCTGGCTCGGATTGTCCACGGTCCAGCGATCCTGATAGTTGGTGAACACATTGTAATAACCTCCGGCATCATAACCCGGAATCGTATTCACCGACATGAGTCTCCACATGCGGCCTGCACCCTGGAACAATACTCCCAAGTCGAAACCTTTCCATGCGAGGTTTATACCGAAACCGTAGACGATTTCAGGATCCTGCGTACCTCCGATCGGTGACTGGTCATAGACGTCTATCTTGCCGTCCTCATTCACATCCTTGTATTTTATGTCACCCGGCTGGATATCCGTATAGAGTGTACTTACCGGAAGGCCGTCCCTGAGAATGTACTTGCCGTCAGCATCCTGGCCCACGAAATCCTCGGCAGTATACAGGCCTTCGTCGATATATCCGAAAATCTGGTTTACCGGATGCCCGGTCTTGGCCCTGTTGGTTCCTACTACCGATGCCGGCTCATCCATCTCGACAATCTCGTTGTGCGCATAAGTGAATGTTCCCATCAGACCGACAAAGAAACCGTTGGAAAACTGTTTCCTGAAGTTCAATGTCACCTCTGCACCCTGGTTCTTCACCTTTCCGAAGTTCTGCCACGGAGCCTTTATGAAACCTGCCGTGAGCGGAATGGAGGTACGCTCCATGAAGATGTTGTTCCTTCTCTCGTCAAACACATCTACCGACATGTCAAATACACCGTCGAAGAATCCGAGTTCAAGACCGATATTGGCCTTGTTCACTTTCTCCCAGGTGAGGTCGGGTACGCCGAAATCTCCCTCGGCCATTCCGACTTTATTATTGGCGCCTTCCACGCCCCATTTATACATGTTAAGGGTATCATAGTCATCTGTGATTGTGGAAAGATATGCGAAGCGTCGTCCGCTCAGGGATGCGTTACCTGTCTGTCCGTAAGATGCACGTATTTTCAGGTTGCTCAGGACACGTTTTGCCCTGGCCATGAAAGGCTCTTCGGAAATCACCCAGCCGATGGCTGCTGACGGGAAGAAACCGTAACGTTTGCCTGGAGCGAAGTTTTCGGAACCGTTGTAACCGAAGTTGAATTCCGCCACATACCTGTCATCGAATGTATAGGCAGCCCTTCCGGCAATACCCTGGTTGCGGTAAGGAAGTTTGTCTCCTTTATCGTAGTTGCTTCTCTGTGCCAGGAGCATACCGGAAACCGAATGTTTGCCTCCGAAAGTCCTGTCATAGTTTACAGCCAGCTCCATATAAAGGCGTCTGTTTCCATATTCACCGCCTACCGAATGTCCCAGAGTGTTGCTTCCGGCTGAAGTCCTGGTCAGCTGGAGCGTTCCGTCCTCATTTCTCTGTCTGGTAGGATTATAAAGGTCCGGGGAAGTGGAACGGGTCACGGAACCGCTTGAATAACGGTCAAAAGAGAAAGTTCCCTTGATTTTCAGACCTTTCGTGATGAATTTCAAATCCTGATCCAATGAGAAAAGAGTCTCAATCTTGGAAGCGCTCGTGGTCTTGTATCCCATCTGCGTAGCCATGGCCCATACATTGCCCTCGGAACCGGCAGGAATTTCACCTGAAGAATATCTTACCGGATAATCAAACGGTACGGAGCGGAATGCACGGCTGAATATCAGATCAGTACTCTGGGTCGTAGAGTTCCTGTCCTGGAGATAACCGCCGATGTTCACGCGGAACTTGGTAGTCTTCGTGATGTTTATGTCCACGTTGGAACGGACATTATATCTCTGGAGTTTGATGGAAGGGTCCCACTCACGGCTCGGGTCACGGGTCAGGATACCCTGCTCATTGTAGAAAGCGGCCACAAGGGAATAGGTAAGGATATTGTTACCTCCGGAAACCTCTGCAGTCACACGCTGGTTTGAAGCCCAGTCCTTGGTGACAGCATCTATCCAGTCTACATCCGGGTAAAGATCCGGGTCATATCCGGCACGTGTCTTTGCTATACGGTCGGTATACATCGGACTCATACCATTTTCCACGCGGATATCATCCAGCAGCTGCATATAGTCGGCAGCCCCGATATAATCCGGAAGCTTTACCGGCTGTGTCCCTGCGAATTCCGCCTTGATAGTCACTCTCGGCTTGCCTATCTCACCTCTTTTGGTATTGATGAGGATGACGCCGTTCGCACCGCGAACACCATACACTGCAGATGCAGCCGCATCCTTGAGGACAGAGAATGATTCGATTTCCTCCGGATCGATATTGTTGATGTCACGCTCTATACCGTCCACCAGCACCAGAGGATCACGTCCGGCATCCTGGAACGTGGAAATACCGCGGATCCAGAATGTGGAGTTGTCATACCCCGGTTCACCGGAACGCTGCACGGCGAGCACACCGGCCACGGTACCTGCAAGGTTGTTACTCAGCGAGCGGGAAGTTCCGACTTTCAGTTTCTCAGGTTCGATGGCTGCAATGGATGCCACCACGGATTCCTTCTTCTGCTGTCCGTAAGCGACTACCACGGCATCCTGAAGCTGTCCGATATCTTCGGCAAGGACGACGTTGACCACCCGTCTGTTTCCGACCTGGACTTCCTGAGGAATAAAGCCGATATAACTGATCTCAAGGACAGCCCACCTGTCCGGCACTGTAAGTGAATAATTACCGTCGATGTCGGCGATAGCATGGACTTCGCTGTTTCCTTTCAGGATAATGGTGGCACCGGGCAACGGTTCTCCATTCTCATCCGAAACATTACCGATGACATCGATGGCTTTGTCCGAATCAGGCGCCTGCTGTCGTGATGCAGTGCCTGCATAAGCCGAAAGGGAAAGCATGGCTGTCAATGCCAGCATTGCAGCCGCCCTTTTGCTCAACAAGCTTAAAATAGGGTTACATATCATAAGTAATAGTATTAAATAATGACAATTATCTGGTCAGTTTAAAATATTAGTGTGTTTGCACACATAATTGTGTCACACATATATCCGGACAGGCCCGAGCACATCTCCAAAATAGTTAAAAACAATAATAAAGACATTCTCCAACCTGCACAGACCCATTTCTCCACACAGTTCTTCCGCCTTATTCTTACTTCCAGCCTTAGTGTGTACGCCCACAAAAATACACACTATATGTTTAATGACAAATTTTTTTTGAGTTTTTTGAGGATTCACCGGAATTTTTTGAGGATTCGCCGGATATTTCTAAGGTATTCGCCGAAGGTTCCGGATTTTGCCGTTTGCCGGAAATTCATGTCATGTCCATGCACTTTCCCCCTCCCGGGAAACGGCACAGCATGCCATTGTATCTGCCGACGGTTGTGAAATCGGGATTTTTTTATACTTTTGCAAATTGTTCCGGTGAAAACCGCCCGGAACGGAGACGGACGGGAAATGGTCCAGGGATATGGGACCGCAGCCCGTCATTTGATTGAGTTAATATATTGCCCGGAAGGGCTGTTACGGAAAATCGGACTATGCTGTTCAGTATTTTACAAATCGCCGGGGATGCAGGAACATCGGTAGCTGCTGTCCCACAACAGGAAGTGGTATCTTATTCATTGCTGGAAATGGCAGCAAAGGGAGGCTGGCTCATGCTCGTACTCCTGGCCCTGTCCATAGTGGCCATCTATCTATTCGGAAAGAAATGGTGGATGATACGCAAGGCAGGCACCATCGACAGGAACTTCATGAAAGACGTGAACGAGATGATACATGACGGGAAGATAAAGTCAGCTGAAGAGCTGTGCAGAAGATATGACACCCCGATATCGAGACTTGTAGGAAAAGGCATAGAAAAGGCGGGACACCCTCTCGGTGACATCCAGACTTCGCTGGAAAATACCGCGAACATCGAGGTGGCCAGTCTTGAAAAAGGGCTGCCGATGCTCGCCACCATCGCCGGAGGCGCGCCTATGATCGGATTCCTCGGAACCGTCATGGGTATGATCCAGGCATTCTTCAACATGGCCAATGCAGGGAACAACATCGACATTACCCTCCTTTCCGGAGGTATCTACACGGCGATGGTCACCACGGTAGGCGGACTTATAGTGGGCATACTCGCATATTTCGGCTACAACTACCTGACGTCCAGGATTTCGGATCTGACTCTCATGATGGAAAGCTACAGCATCGCCCTGATGGACATATTGGGCGAACAGGCACAGGCCGGAAAAACCGGAGAGGCTGAACGGACAAAATAGGCAGGAAATGAAAATAAAGAGGAATACCAAACTTCTGTCAGAATTTTCGATGTCGTCCATGACCGACATCGTGTTTCTGCTTCTCATTTTCTTTCTGGTGACTTCCACGCTGGTGAACCCGAACGCACTGAAACTTCTTCTGCCCAAAAGTACGGGACAGGTTTCCGCCAAGGCCACTGTCAGCGTATCGGTCAAGCACCACCAGGACACAGGCACCTACACCTATCATATAAACGGGGAGCAGATGCCGGTCAGGTTCGACCAGATAGAAGGGGAACTCAACGGGCTGCTCATGACAGAAGAAGACCCTACTTTCTCGATATATTCCGACGAGACGGTTCCTATCGGGGAAATAGTGAAGATAATGAATATTGCGAAGAGAAACCATTATAAGGTGATACTGGCGACATCGCCGGAATAGCGCGAAACACCGGAGAAGACAGGAATGGCCGGATTAAACGAGAACGGACACAGGAAACAGGAACGCAATGCGACGACAGCAGGCTTGATACTCGCTGTCGTACTCCATGGCGCAGCCTTTGCCGTAGTGACAGTGAACGGCCTGGAATATCTTTACCCGCCGCCTCCGGAACAGTCCATGCTGGTGGAATTCGTGGAAATGCCGGAGGAAATACCGGAACAGATAACATACGGCACCCAGCCGAGGGCAGCGGATGCAAATCCTGAAGAAAACATAAACCTGGTGCAGAAATCCGAGGCACAGATGGAAGGAACAGGAGCCAATGAAGCGCCTGAAGCCACTGCCGGAGATGACGGTGACGTGGAAGTTCCCGAACCCGTAAGGAAAAAGGAAATAAACCGCCGGGCGCTTTTCCACGCGGCCGAAAACAAGACGGAAAAAGACACTCTCGCACCTCAGTCGGCGGACAAGGTGTCCGACAGACTCAAGGCCGGGCATGCTCTCGGAAATACCGTCACGGGAAAGACTTCCGGACAGCCGAACGCCAGGCTCAAGGGAAGGACAGTGGTAGGCACCCTTCCGAAGCCCCAATATTCGGTTCAGAACAGCGGGACCGTAGTCGTGGACATACTGGTGGACCGTTACGGGAACGTGACAAGCGCAGTTCCCGGAGGAGCCGGGACGACAGTATCGGACAAGACCCTGTGGGAAGCTGCGAGAAAAGCCGCGCTGAACACCCAGTTCAACGTCAAGGCGGATGCACCGCTCCAGCAGTCCGGAACCATCACCTATATATTCAGGCTGCAATAAAAAACATTGACAGAACAGGAAAGACGATATAAGATTTCAAGTACAATATTATTTTAAACAACCAATTACATTTTTAATTTATTAATTGCCGGGAGGCACAAGAAATGGAACACAATTTCAAAGACGGTTTTAACCGCAGATCTGAAGACCGTAGGGATTACGGCAGCAGAAAATTCGGAAACGACGAATCCAAAGGTACACCACGGCCGCGCAGGCCGAGAATCGGGAAGACACAGCCTCGGGCTGAACGCGTAGACAGGTTCTATTCGTCCGATGAAGGCAGGAGATTCGTTCCGGCAGGAGAACAGAAAATCTACTACGGAAACCAGGAAGACAGGAGAAATTTCCGCAGCGGCAATAACAGATACGGACGCCATACATCTGAAGACCACCGTGAATACGGGGAGCGCCGGAGTTATGGGGATTCCAGGGAAAGAAGGTCTTACAACACGATGGATACGGCCAGGAGGTCCTATTCATCCGACACGGAAAGAAGACCTTACGGCGACAGGAAGCCGTCCGGGATGCACAGGAACGCCGGACCGGGACGTGGCATGGCAGCCAGAAGGCCGGCAGGACCTGCTGCCAGGAAATTCTCAAGACCTGCACCGGTGAACAATGCCACAAACGGCATAAACAGGATGATCGAAAGGAAAAGGCTCCAGAACGAAGAGGCATTTTCAGATCTCGATACAGCCCCGATACCTATAAAGGAGGAAATAAGGCTGAACAAGTTCATCGCCAATTCAGGAATCTGCTCCAGAAGGGAGGCCGACAATTTCATCCAGGCCGGAGTCGTGACAGTAAACGGAGAAGTGGTGACCGAACTCGGTTCAAAGATAAATATCTACAACGATGACGTCCGCTTCAACGGCGAAAGGCTGAAAGGTGAAAAGAAGGTCTATATCGTGATGAACAAGCCGAAAGGCTATGTAACCACTACAAGCGACCCTCACGCGGAAAAGACGGTAATGGACCTGCTGAAGGGTTGCAAATCCAGGGTTTTCTCTGTCGGCAGGCTCGACAAGAACACCACGGGAGTCCTGATGTTCACGAACGACGGGGAAATGGCCGAGAAACTGACGCACCCTTCCTACAACAAGAAGAAAATATACCAGGTGACGCTCGGTTCCTCCCTTTCTCAGGAAGATTTCGACAAGATACTCGCCGGAGTGACACTTACCGACGGTGAGATTGCCGCCGACGAACTCGAATATATCGACGAAAACGATCACAGGAAGGTCGGCATCGAAATACATTCCGGAAAGAACAGGATCGTCAGAAGGATTTTCGAATCCCTCGGATATGACGTGAAAGGTCTGGACAGGGTATATTTCGCAGGCCTCACCAAAAAAGGCTTGAAAAAAGGCCAGTGGAGATACCTGACCGACGGCGAAGTGAACGTCCTGAAAATAGGATCCTACAGATAGAAAACTGTCAAAAACCATACGGGAAATGGCTGAACAGAAGATACACCACTCCGGATTCGTAAACATCATCGGGAATCCCAATGTAGGGAAATCCACCCTGATGAATGCCCTCGTAGGCGAAAGGCTGTCCATAGTCACGGCCAAGGCCCAGACTACGAGACACAGGATAATGGGGATAGTGAACGGTGATGACTACCAGATTGTCTACTCCGACACCCCGGGCATATTGAAACCGAACTACAGGCTTCAGAAGACCATGATGGATTTCGTGGATACTGCCATCGGGGATGCGGATATAATACTGTATGTCACGGATGTGGTGGAGAAGGCGGACAAGAATGTGGAATACATTGCGAAACTCCAGAATGTGGAATGCCCTGTCATCCTGGTTATCAACAAAATAGATATCGGCACTCAGGAACAGGTCATGAATCTGATGCAGTGGTGGAAGGAACAGCTTCCCAAAGCCGTGATCTTCCCTGCTTCGGCACAGGAAAGGTTCAATCTGGACAATATCTTCGACGCCATTGTATCGAATCTGCCTGAAGCCCCGGCATGGTATGACAAGGATGTCTTCACCGACAAGAACCTGAGATTCTTCGCTTCTGAAATCATACGGGAGAAAATCCTGCTGTTCTACAGCCAGGAAATCCCTTACAGCTGCGAAGTGGAAATAGAAAGTTTCAAGGAAGGGGAAGACCGCTACGACATTTCGGCCGTCATCTATGTTATGAGGGATTCACAGAAGGGAATCATCATAGGCAAGGGCGGCCAGATGTTGAAGAAAGTGGGCACCAGGGCCCGTCTGGACATGGAAGAGTTTTTCCAGAAAAAGGTATACCTGAGCATGTATGTGAAGGTGGACCCGGACTGGAGGGAAAACAAAAAGGAGCTGAGGCGTTTCGGCTACGAATAGAGGCCGCCTTGCGGGCCGGGGACTTTTCCGACAATTGATAACAAATCAGGCAAAAGATATGGATGAATTGGACAACAGGCCGGATGAGACAGCCGACGACCAGGAACAGGAAATCCTGGAAGACGGGGAATCTTCGGGGAAATATGACAGGCTGCTGAACGAAAACAGCCGCAAATACAGGCTTTCAGGCATGTTCAAGGAGTGGTTTCTGGACTACTCTTCATACGTCATTCTCCAGAGGGCCGTCCCGCATATCGACGACGGGCTGAAACCTGTCCAGCGCCGTGTCCTGCATACCATGTACAAAATCGACGACGGTACATTCACCAAGGTGGCCACAATCGTCGGAGAAGCCATGAAACTGCATCCCCACGGAGATTCATCCATCCTGGGCGCACTCGTCCAGATAGGACAGAAGAATCTGCTGGTGGACTGCCAGGGAAACTGGGGCAACATCATCACAGGTGATTCGAATGCCGCTGCCAGGTATATCGAAGGCCGGCTTACGAAGTTCGCGAAAGAAGTGCTCTTCAATCCGAAAATCACCGAATGGATGAATTCCTACGACGGAAAGAACCAGGAGCCGGTGGATCTTCCCGTAAAATTCCCCCTGCTGCTCGCACAGGGAGCGGAAGGCATTGCGGTCGGACTGGCATCCAAGATTCTTCCGCACAATTTCAACGAGCTGCTGGACGCGTCCATAGCCATCCTTAAAGGCGAAGACTTCGAGTTGTACCCTGACTTTCCGATGGGAGGCTATGCGGACTGCTCCAAATACAACAAGGGCAGACGCGGCGGAGTGGTGAAGGTCCGTGCCAAAATCGAGAAAATAGACAAGAACACTATCGCCATCACCGAAATCCCTTACGGGAAAACCACGCACAACATAATAGACTCCATTCTGAAGGCCAAGGACAACGGCAAGATAAAAATCAGGAAAATATACGACCTGACCACTACCAGTGCCAATATTGTCATACATCTTCCGAATGACGTCTCCCCCGACAAGACCATCGACGCCCTGTACGCCTTCACCGACTGCGAGGTGTCAATATCGCCGAACACCTGCGTGATAGTGGACAGCAAGCCGCAGTTCATGGATGTGGAAGAAGTGCTCAGGTATAATACGGAACACACCAGGGAACTGCTCGGAAAAGAGCTCCGCATACGTCTGGACGAGCTGAACGCCGAATGGCACTACGGCTCTCTGGAACGGATTTATTTCGAGAACGAGATATACCGGATTCTGGAGAAGAAAGATTCGTCAAGCTGGGAAGAGCAGCTGGACGAGACTTTCGCGGAGATGAAGAAATACCAGGACCAGGTGCTTCGCGACATCACGATGGAAGATATCCTCAAACTGGTGGAAAAGCCTATAAGGAAAATCTCCAAGTTCGACATCAAGGCTCTGGACGAGAAACTCAGGGGCATTGAAGACGAAATAGACGAAGTGCGCAACCATCTGGAACACCTGACCGAGTTCACTGCGGCATATTTCCGGAATCTGAAAAAGAAATACGGCAAAGACTGGCCGCGCCTTACGGAAATAGCCAGTTTCGAGACCATAACGGCCACTAAGGTCGTGAACAACAATGCCAAGCTCTACGTGAACAAGGCTGAAGGCTTCGTAGGTATCGGCCTGAAGAAGGAGGACAATGCGGAATATATCTGCGACTGCTCCGACCTGTCAGAGATCATAGTCATCCGCAAGGACGGGAAATACGTCGTCACCAAAGTAAGCGACAAGGCCTTTTTCGGAAAGGATATCCTGTATGCCGGGCTCTTCGACAGGAACGACCAGAGAACCATATACAACGTCATATACAGGGACGGCAAGGACAGTATAACATACGCCAAAAGGTTCGCCGTGACCAGTATAACGAGGGACAAGGAATATGACATCACCCAGGGGACTCCAGGTTCGAAAATCCTGTGGTTCTCCGCGAACAGGAACGGCGAGGCCGAGACTGTGAAAATCTACCTCAGGCCGCGTCCCAAGTTGAAGAAACTGGTAGATGAATACGACTTCGCAAAACTTGCCATAAAGGGCCGGGCTTCCAGGGGCAATCTTGTGTCCAAGAACCCGATCCAGCGTATTGTCCTGAAATCAAAGGGCATATCCACTATCGGAGGAAAGGATATCTGGTTCGATGAAGACATCAGCAGGCTGAACGAGGATTCCAGGGGAAAATACCTGGGACAGTTCAACAGCGGCGACCATATTCTCGCCGTTTTCAAGGACGGAACTTATTATACGACATCATTCGACCTGAGCAACAGATATCAGGGAGAACTCCTGCTCATAGAAAAGATGGCGGCAAACAAGACATTCACGGCCATCTACTATGACGGGCAGCAGAAATGGTTCTATGTGAAAAGGTTCTCCTTCGACCTGAGCGACAACACCCCCGTACCGTTCATATCGGCGGCGAAAGGTTCGTATCTGGTGGACATAAGCGAAGACAGGCATCCTCAAATAGAGGTGACTTTCGGCGGAAAATACGAACACCGCATGCCCGAAACCATTGATGCCGAAGAATTTATAGGCAAAAAGGGACTTCAGGCCAAAGGAAAGAAAGCCAGCCAGTACGACATAAAGGAAATACGCTTCATCGAGCCTCTGCACAAGCCTGAGGATGACGAACCGCTTCCTGAAATTCCAGAAGACAACGGCGGGCTCCAGGAAGACGAGGACCCTACACTGTTCTGAAAAACATTCATCATGATTATATCATTGTGCGGTTTCATGGGATGCGGGAAAAGCAGCGTCGGGAAAATACTTTCCTCCATGCTTTCCTGCAGGTTTGAAGACCTGGACAGCTGCATCGAAAGGATGGCAGGCAAGTCCATTCCTGAAATATTCTCGGAAAAGGGTGAGGCGGCCTTCAGGGAAATGGAAAAGGAGGCTCTGAAAGGCATACTGTCCGCGTCAGACGGGGAGAACATCGTTCTTTCACTCGGAGGCGGGACAGTGACCGGGCCGGAATGTGCGGAGCTTGTCAGGGAAAGGACTTTCTGCATCTACCTCAAGGCCGGGACGGACACCCTTGTCGGCAATCTCAGAGAAGACTGGGCATCCCGTCCCATGCTCAGCCGGAACGGGGAAACCCCATCTGACATGCTGGCTCTTCGTGACCGCATAGAGGAACTGATGGCCGCCAGGAGTGCAATCTATGAGGGGGTGGCTTCCGCCGTCATCAGCACTGACGGCAAAAGTTTCGATGACATCGCAAAGGAAATCTCCGGAATCCTGCACTGACACGTTCACACTCAGATGAAATCCTCCCTGTCATGGATATCCTTCACCCGCAGCTGAATATTGGCGATTCCCCTGTAATAGTTCTCCACGATTGAATAGCAGATATCAATCGGATTTCCGTTCTTAATATGGTCGAAATGTTCGGCCTTGTTGAAAGCTATCGCCGAAAAATGACGGTAAGGCTGCGATTCCTGGATCAGTTCGAGCTTGAGATGTCCGGCATCTGCCCCCACCTTGCGACCGTTGCCGTTGTCATAGACATTTTCCGTCAGGAATACGGGCGCCGTATTTCCCGGTCCGAACGGCTGGAACTGCTTCAGAATCCGGACGAATTTGGGAGTGATGGTATCGAAATCCAGACGGGAATCCACATATATCACCGGAGTCAGCATTTCCGAAGTTATCCTGTCGCCGATAAACTGCTCTATCCTGCGGCAGAATTCAGGAAGATTCTCTTCCTTCAGCGTCAGTCCGGCAGCATAAAGGTGGCCTCCGAAATTCTCCAGAAGATCAGCACAGCTTTCTATGGCATCATACAGGTCGAAACCGTGCACACTTCTCGCGGACCCCGTGACCAGACCGTTGGACTGGGTTTTGGAAAAGACTATGGTAGGCTTGTAGAACGCCTCCACAAGACGGGAAGCCACAATACCGACCACCCCCTTGTGCCACGACGGATTGTAGACGATGGTGGCATTCCCGGACGAAAGGCACGAGCCGGACTGCACCATTTCCAGAGCCTCCTGGGTAATCTCCCTGTCAATATTCTTGCGTTCGTTGTTATACTTGTTGATTTCCAGGCCAATCCTCTCGGCTTCCGCCTCGTCGGTGGAAGTCAGAAGCTCCACAGCCACCCTGCCCGATTCCATCCGGCCGGCTGCATTGATTCTCGGCCCGATTTTGAAAACGATGTCATCAATGGTGACATGTTCCGGATCCAGACCGGAGAGCCGTATCATCGTATGCAGACCCATCCGGGGATGTTCGTTCAGCTGCTTCAGGCCGTAATGGGCCAGAATCCTGTTTTCCCCGGTGACAGACACCAGATCCGCCGCGATACTCACTACCAGCAGATCCAGAAGGGATATCAGATTCTCGAAAGGTATTCCGTATCTTGACGCGTAAGCCTGCACGAGCTTGAAGCCTACGCCGCATCCTGAAAGGTCATCGAAAGGATAGCCGCAGTCAGCCCTTTTCGGATCGAGGACAGCCACGGCCTCCGGTATCTCATCTTCGGGAAGATGATGGTCGCAGATGATTACGTCCACCCCTTTCGAAGCCGCATAGCTTACCTTGTCATTGGCCTTAATCCCGCAGTCGAGGGCTATTATCAGTCCGAAACCGTGCTCGGCGGCCCAGTCCACGCCCTTGAACGACAATCCGTAGCCTTCATCATACCTGTCGGGAATATAGAAATCCACGGCGTCTGTCAGTTTCTTGAGGAAGGAATAGACGAGAGCCACGGCCGTAGTGCCGTCCACGTCATAGTCTCCGTACACCAGAATAGGGGCATTCCCAGCCACCGCCTCCCTGACGCGTTCCACCGCCCTGTCCATGTCCTTCATCAGGAACGGGTCATGCAGATTTCCCAGATCAGGCCGGAAAAACGCCCTGGCCTCGGAAAAGGTTCGGATTCCCCTCTGTGCAAGCAGTCCGGCCAGAACCGGGTCGATGCCGAGCTCTGAAGCCAGCTGGCTTACCACTGACGGATCAGCGGGTTCCTTTATTATCCATTTCCTTTCCTTGACCATAAACAAAATCAGTATGGCAAATTCTGCCCGGTATCAGAGATCCCATCGATGAAAAACCATATCCTTACAAAGATAATAAATCGGCACGAAAAATATGTCCGGAACAAGACGTTTTTCTGAAATTTTATGTAGGTTTGGGGCCGTTTTCCAAAAGAGATGGCAGAAATTTCAAACCAGTATGAAAACAGGCTCGGTACGGACAGGATGCTCCCGCTGGTATTCAGGATGGCGCTTCCGTCAGTCACCGCCCAGATAGTCAACCTGCTCTACAATATCGTCGACAGAGTTTTCATCGGCAGGATTCCGGGGATCGGCACAGATGCCCTGGCAGGTGTAGGCGTGACCGGGTCCATAATCATACTCATATCCGCATTTTCCATGATAGTGGGAGGAGGTGGGGCACCGCTTGCCTCAATAGCCCTGGGCCAGGGCCGCAGGGAAAGAGCCGGACGCATCCTCGGAAACGGATTCGTCATGCTGGTACTGTTCTCCGCAGTCACATCCACACTCGCCTACATCTTCATGGAGCCGCTGCTGATGCTTACAGGGGCATCCGAAAACACGATTGTGTATGCCACGGATTATCTGGAGATTTATCTTGCCGGAACCGTATTCGTGCAGATTTCCACCGGCCTCAACTCATTCATAAGCGCACAGGGAAGGCCCGGCATAGCCATGTTGTCCACAGTGATAGGTGCGGCGACAAACCTCATTCTGGACCCCGTATTCATATTCGCTCTGGGAATGGGAGTAAAAGGGGCGGCACTTGCCACAATCATATCCCAGGCATTGAGCGCATTGTGGGTGCTGCAGTTCCTGTTCTCATCCAGGGCAAGCCTGCGTCTGGACCCGGGCCACATGAAAATCGAAAGGAAAGTGGTCCTGGCAATATTCTCGCTTGGAGTCGCACCATTCGTCATGGCAAGCACCGAAAGCATCGTGGGATTCGTGCTGAACGGCAGCCTCAAGCATTACGGAGACATATATGTCAGCACGCTGACAGTCCTGCAAAGCGTGATGATGTTCGGAAGCGTGCCTATCACAGGTTTCGCACAGGGTTTCATCCCGGTAGCCAGCTACAACTTCGGCAAGGGCCTGACCGACAGGGTAAAATCCTGTTTCAAGGTGGCGGTAGTGACCATGTTCTCGTTCAATTTCGTCCTCATGCTTCTCATGGTGGTTTTCCCCGGCGTCGCGGCTTCCTTCTTCACCGACGATCCGGTATTGACAGAACATGTCAGGGAAATGGCACCTTACTTTCTGTCAGGTTCCATGATTTTCGGTCTGCAGAGAGCCTGCCAGAACACGTTCATTGCCCTGGGACAGGCCAGGATATCCCTTTTCATTGCATTGCTCAGGAAAGTGTTCCTGCTCGTGCCGCTCGCCATCATATTGCCTGAATTTTTCGGAGTGAAGGGCGTATATCTGGCAGAATCCGTAGCCGATGCGACAGCCGCCATTTGCTGCATGACAATATTCATGATATTTTTCCCGAAAATATTGGCCAAAGGCAGCGGCAAATAAGAAATTTCTTAATTTTGCCCAGGAATCCGACAACTTTATGCTTAGAAAAACACGAATCGCTGCAGCCGCAGTCATTTTCGCGGCTCTGACATTACTGTTTCTCGATTTTACAGGCACGCTGCACCGATGGCTGGACTGGCTGGCCGGAATCCAGTTCATACCTGCCGTCCTGTCCGTGCATCTGGTGACCGTAGCACTGCTCGTCACCCTGACTCTGGTATTCGGGAGGATATACTGCTCTGTAATCTGTCCTTTGGGAATCATGCAGGACATAATCTCCTGGGCGCATGGAAAGACAGCCAGGAAAAACAGGTTCAGGTTTTCATGGTCGCCTGCCAGAAACGTGCTGCGCTATACCATGCTCGGTCTGTTCATTGCAAGCATTATAGCCGGACTGACTTCACTGGCATCACTGATAGAACCATACAGTGCGTTCGGAAGAATCGTCTCGAATCTTTTCGGACCTCTGTACCAATGGGGAAACAATGCACTGGCACTTGTGGCAGAAAGGGCTGACAGTTATGCCTTCTACAGCACGGACGTATGGATGAAGGGGCTGTCCGCACTCATCACTGCCGCCGTTACCCTGGCTGTCATTTTCATACTGTCGTGGAAAAACGGACGCACCTACTGCAACACCATCTGCCCCGTAGGCACCATACTGGGCCTGCTTTCGAGATTCTCCCTTTTCAGAATCATGATAGACACCGGGAAATGCAGGGAATGCGGACTGTGCGCGAGACGGTGCAAGGCGTCCTGCATAAACATGAAGGAAGGTAAAGTCGACCACAGCAGGTGCGTGGACTGTTTCGACTGTCTGGATGCCTGCAGTGAAGGCGCCGTCATATATGTCCCTGTCTGGAAAAAATCCGGGGACAATGCCTCCGGCTCCCGCGGAAAAGTCTCTTCCGCATCAGGCAATGCCGGCTCTTCCGATATAAGGGACAATGGCAGACGTGCCTTCATCACGTCTGCTGCAGTGGCCGTATCCGCCGCCACAATCAAGGCCCAGGAAATGAAACTGGACGGAGGTCTGGCAGAAATCCAGGACAAGAAAGTCCCGGCACGCAAAACCCCTCTGAAACCGGCCGGTTCACAGAGTTTCAGACATTTCACACAGCACTGCACCGCCTGCCAGCTGTGCGTCACAGTCTGCCCTCAGCAGGTATTGAGGCCGTCTTCTTCCCTGCTGACCTTCATGCAGCCTGAAATGTCCTTTGAAAGGGGCTGGTGCAGGCCGGAGTGTACGAAATGCTCGGAAGTATGTCCGTCTGGACCTATCAGGCCGGTAACACAGGCTGAGAAATCCTCGATACAGATAGGACATGCCGTGGTGATATATGAGAATTGCGTGGTGAATACAGACGGCGTTTCGTGCGGGAACTGTGCAAGACACTGCCCGTCCGGGGCCATACAGATGGTGCATTCCGTTCCCGGAGACCGCGAATCCCTCAGAATACCTGTTGTCAATCCGGAGCGCTGCATAGGATGCGGCGCATGCGAGAACCTGTGCCCGGCAAGGCCGTTCAGCGCCATTTACGTAGAAGGACATGAAGTCCACAGGACCATCTGACAGAAGCGAATATCATCTGAACTATGGAAAAGAAGAACATATCCGGAAAAAATATAAGCCGCAGGGATTTCCTGAAAGCGGCCGGAAGTACGGCCGTAACGGCAGGCATAGCCGCAGGATGTGCCGGCGGGAGCCGCAATGGGGGACAACATGAAGGCACACCTGGAGAAATGACCGTCAGGACGAACCATGTCACCGGAGACAAGGTCGGACTGCTGGGGTACGGCTGCATGAGGTGGCCTATGACTGCGGGAGACGACGGCAAGGAGATAATTGACCAGGAACAGGTCAACAGGCTTGTCGACAGGGCGCTGGAGTGCGGCGTGAATTATTTTGACACGTCGCCGGTATATTGTCAGGGACTTTCCGAAAAGGCTACGGCCATTGCCCTTTCCAGACATCCGAGATCGTCTTATTATCTGGCTACGAAACTGTCGAATTTCAGCAATTGGTCGACGGAAAATTCGATGCTGATGTACAGGAAATCTTTCGAGAACCTGCAGACGGATTACATTGACTATTACCTGCTCCATTCGGTAGGCGGAGGCGGAATCAGCCATTTCAACGCGAGATATGTCGACAACGGCATGACGGATTTCCTCGTGAAGGAGCGCGAGGCAGGCCGCATACGGAACCTGGGCTTCTCGTTCCACGGAGATATGGAGAGTTTCGATTATGTTCTGGGGCTGCATGACAAGGTCAGATGGGACTTCGTCCAGATCCAAATGAACTATGTGGACTGGAAACATGCGTCAGGAGACAACGTGAATGCCGAATACCTGTACGGGGAACTGGCCGGAAGAGGCATCCAGGCTGTCATCATGGAGCCGCTGCTCGGAGGCAGGCTCAGCAGGGTCCCTGAACATATCGCCACAAGACTCAAGGAGCGTGACCCTTACAGGAGTATCGCATCATGGGCTTTCAGGTTCGCAGGTTCGTTTCCGGAGGTGCTGACAGTCCTGAGCGGAATGACATACATGGAACATCTGGAAGAAAACATCAGCACATATTCTCCGCTGGAGACTCTCACCGATGAGGATCTGGATTTCCTGGAGGAAACCGCCGTACTGATGCTTCAATACCCTACCATACCTTGCAACGACTGCAAATACTGCATGCCATGCCCTTACGGGATAGACATCCCGGCCGTCCTGCTGCATTACAACAAATGTGTGAATGAAGGGAACATAGCACAGGATTCCGGCGCAGAAGGGTACAGAAAGGCACGCAGGGCGTATCTTGTAGGCTACAGCCGGGCAGTGGAGAAAGTCAGGCAGGCAGACCACTGCATAGGATGCAAGCAGTGCATTCCGCATTGCCCGCAGAGTATCAACATCCCGCACGAACTCCACAGGATAGCCAGATATGTGGAGGATTTGAAGAGGGCCATGCCGGGAATGTGATTCAGAGACGGGCGAGAAGTATGCTCTTCCCCACCCTGTACTTCGTGGCGCGCACATAGAACATCCATTGTGCTATGAAGTAAGGAAGCATGACAAGCCACGAATCATGCACAAGCGGCTCCACGAACATGTCCCAGGCCAGAATGAAGTCCGAGATGACGAAAAGAAAGGCTCCCAGCGCATAGAATATGCTTCTCTGCATCAGGGCCGTATAGAACATCAGGGAAATGACTATGGAATAGAACGCCACTCCGGCACGTGCAGCCCCCTGCGGCACTTCGGGGACGATGGAGACCATGGCAAGCAGCAGAATGGTTCCGACACAGATTCCGGTGACAGTGAGATAGGCCACCCTCTTCCTGGTCAGTATGGCGCTGAAATTCCTCGCGGAAGCCTTCCCGGTCTGGAACAGGCGCTGCAGGAAGAACAGACAAAGGAAAAGGTTCGCCACGGCGAAACACTCCATCTGCACCATGAAATTCCCTGCGGCCCCCATCAGGTCGCCGGCAGCAGATGCCGCAAGCGCTATGCTCATGGGCACAGGTACCAGCCAGATGGAAAACAGAGCCAGCACGGCGGCAGGGAACACGATTTCGTAATCCGAACCTCCCGGTATGAAATAAAGGGCAGCGACTGCCGCATAGACAGCTGACGATATCCATACCGTCAGTTTCAGTCTTTCTCCAGAAATATTCCGTCCGAACATAAGCAATATCACCGGCCATTCGAGGGACGGCACTCTTTTTCAAAAATAACTCTTTAAAATTATAATGGCAAATTTTAAAAAAATTATTATCTTGCGCCCGATTTTGATAACAGGGACTGATATGAAGAAGATTTTGCTCGGATGCGCTATTGCCGCCACAGCCATTATGACGGCTGCATGCTGCGGACAGCCGGATATTAACGGCAAATGGAACATACTCAAAGTCAACGGTGAGGAAATCACAGTAACAGGTGAAGAGAAGCCTTTCATCGAATTCAATACCGAAGAATCCAAAGTTCACGGATTCACCGGATGCAACATAATGAACGGGGCATACACCCAGGACGGGAAAGAGATTGCCTTCGGCAACATGGCCACGACCATGATGGCCGGCCCGGAAGAGAACATGAAGGCTGAGAGCGCCGTTCTCGGAGCTATGGGAAAGGTCGCTTTCGTCAAGGCCGACGGTGAGAACATCCTCCTTCTCGATGAAGAGAAGAACGTGGTGATGGAACTCGGAAAATAACGCGGAACCGTATCCGGCAGATGCTTGTAGAAATCTGCTGCGCAAGACTGGAGAGATGCTCGAGTGGCTTAAGAGGCACGCCTGGAAAGCGTGTTGACCCCTAAAGGG
>DVIP01000148.1 GCA_018711225.1 Candidatus Cryptobacteroides intestinipullorum
TGCCTGCCGTATTGCTTTTGAGGTCCAGTACCGGGACATCAGGGCTGCCTTCTTTGGGCGAGATTGTGAATGTGTTGTCCGATTTGGCGACAGCCACGATGGAGGTGTCTGCTCCGCGGAGGAACAGGAAGCCTGCTTCAAACTTGCCTCCGAACGGATAGAAAGCGGATGAGTCCGTCTTGTCAAGTATTTCTGCCGAGTTCTGGGCCATAAGCTTCAGTTTTCTTCCCATTACGGAGAAGTCATCCTTGTACCGGAATCTCAGACTGTCCACATATCCGGCTACAGCCATCATGCGTTCGCCTTTCTTGATGCTGCTGGTATACAGGTTTCCGAAAGTGCCCAGACGGACATCCAGGCTGTCGATGTAGATGTCCAGGGAGTCTTCGGCAGAGTAGAGGACCATTTCCCGGCTCTTGATACTGCCTTTCAGGTCAGCATCTGCGAATGTGTACGGAGAGAGCTGGGACATCTTTATGCCGCCCTTGAGTTCTGCGGCAAGTCTTCCGGACGCGTTGTAACCTACCATTTTCTTCAGCAGGGTGGACAGGGTGTCAAGATTCAGGAAGAAGTGGCTGTCCACGTTCAGGTCCGGATCTTCTCCGAGCAGGTCTGCGGCTTCTCCGGAGCCGGCCAGAGCTATGCCTCGTCCTATGAACAGCAGACTGTCAAGCTGCAGGTCCATGCGTCCCGATTCATTTCCTTTCAGAACGGCCTTGAAGCCTATTTTGTTATCACCGAGCATTTTGTGCGAAACGGTCGATACCGGAATCTCCAGGACGGCGTCCACTGCCGGAATATGCCCCTTGGTGTCAAGCCAGCCTTCGGCTTTCGCCGCAAGTGTTATTACGGCGTCTGTCCTGAAGTCTGCCAGCCCTTTCATTATGTTTTTTCCGAAGTAGCCGATAGGTTTGGTGATTTCACACCCGTCTATGTAGCAGCCTCCGTTCACATATATACTGTCTCCCTTGAAGCCGATGTCAGCCTTCGCCGATATCGGGATGTCTGCAAGTCTGGCATCGAATCTCTCTATGGAGACCTTGCGTATGGTGTCTTTCGGGAATGATATCCTGGAGTTCATTTCCACAGGGAGTTTCATCCTTCCGTATGCTCCTGTCGCCATGTATGCCGTAGCCTTTCCCTTGACATTGATGCCGTGGTCCTTCCCGCGGATGACGAAATTGTCCATTCTCATGGCTACAGTGTCTGTCGGGAAACGTCCGGTAAGGAACAGTGTGTCGACCCGAAGGCCCAGACGGCTTTTGCTTATGTCTCTGGTCACGACCCTTCCGAAGAAGACCATCCTTTTCAGGCTGAGGGACAGGCTCGTGGAGTCGGGCAGGCTGCTGAATATGATTCTAGGCTTGTCCGTCAGTCGGATTTTCCCTATCGCCAGGTCAGGCAGTCCGGCAGAGACGGTATCCTCTTCTTCCGACGCAGTGTTCATGAACTTGAGGATATTCCATGTGGCTGTGCTGTCGTTGTATGATGTGGCGAATATCCGGGGTTTTACGAGTGAGATGCGCGGAACGTTTATCTGTCCTGCTATCAGGCTGGAAAGATTGATTGATGCAGACAGCCTGTTGAAGGACATCAGCGTGTCGCAGGTTTCCCCGCGGCCCTGGCTGGTGTACCAGTCTTTCCCGGCACCGTATGCTTCGAATCTGTCGGAGGGATAGGTGACAGACAGGCTGTCGAATGTCACATCCAGGTAAGGGAAATGCCTGAATACCGATGCCCTGACTTTCCCGAAGGAGACATTTCCGTCCACCATTCCGGCTGCGAAGTTGTTGGCCAGATTGGTCAGCACTCCCGGAGTCAGTACTATTTGCAGGATTATCAGTATTACGGCCCACAGGCCTATGATGCCTAGAAGGATGTTTCTTGTGATTTTCCATGCGCGGCATTTCTTTCGGTTTCCGCCAGAACTTTTTTTCATGATATTCAGTTTTCGTCGAATTTACAAACTTACATATAAATTGTGACTTCTGCGCCAGTTGCCTGAAAAAACCTGTGACTGACATCGCTATTTAGTCTGACATCGGGAGTCAAAGCGCCCCTCCCGCGGGAATATGAAAAAAACCGGCCCGCAACGGATTTGCGGCCGGCTTTGTCTCCTTTGATATATGTCTGTCAAGAAACTACTGCTCGTCCATGAGCTGCATGTGCTGCACATAGATAGCCTTCTTGATCTGCTCTCTTCTCTTTACCGAAGGTTTCACGAAAGCCTTTCTCGCGCGGAGTTCGCGGATAGCGCCTGTTTTCTCGAATTTCCTCTTGAACTTCTTCAGAGCCTTCTCTATGTTCTCGCCCTCTTTAACCGGTACTATAATCATTTCTCAATCACCTCCTTTTATTTGTGGCTGCAAAGATAGTCAGATTCTTTTGATTTCAAAATATTTTCGAACTCTTCCATACCTTTTGTCGCCACTTCGCGTATATGGGTGATTCTCGGGTCGGCCACCGGCACATCCTTGGGGTCTATTATATATATGGGTGTGGAATTTCCGGCGAACCTGTAAAGTCCGGCCGCCGGATATACCTGCAGAGAAGTCCCTACGATAAGCATGATATCCGCCTTCTCCACGGCGTTTATGGCCTGCTCTATCTTGGGAACAGGTTCACCGAACCATACGATATGCGGTCTCAACTGTGCTCCGTCAGCTGCCAGATCGCCGATATGGATTTCCCCGTGGCCGATATCGAAGACCGTCTCTTCCGAGAAATTGTCCCTGTCGTTGTATCTGTCTTCCGGACGGACTTTTGTAAGTTCCCCGTGCAGGTGGATTATCCTTGTGCTTCCGGCCCGTTCATGCAGATTGTCCACATTCTGGGTCACGACGGTCACGTTGTACCTGTCTTCGAGTCCGGCGATAGCCAGGTGCGCGGCATTGGGCTTTACCGTGCCAAGCTCTTTCCTGCGGGTGTTGTAGAAATCCAGCATGAGGCCGGGATTCCTGTACCAGCCGTCTATCGAGGCCACATCCTCCACCCTGTAATTCTCCCAAAGCCCGTTGCTGTCCCTGAATGTGCTTATTCCGCTTTCGGCACTGACCCCTGCGCCTGTCAGAACCACCAGATTTTTCTTTTTCATGTCCTTTCAGTTATCTTTCGAAATAGTATTTTTCAAGCCAGTATTCGAACAGAGGGTCCAGGAAATACGGCTCGTCTTTTTCATTGAACGTTATGATTTCCTTTTTCTTGAGAGCATCCTTGACTCTTCTGACATTTGCAGACGAGTTCAGGGCGTATTTTTCCACCACTTCCACCGAACTGAACCTGGTCTCCCCGTCGAGAATCGCTTTCAGAAGACTCAACTGGTGGACAGTCAGATCATCCGTCATGGCCTTGAATCTCACTTCATGTACGGAAAGTACCATGGCAAGCGCATCCATCATGGTGCCTTCGTTCATGAAGCCTTTGGACAGGGAATCGCATACTGCAGCAAAATGGCTGATGTACCAAATATTGCCCTTGAACAGTTCCACGGCTCCAGAGAGCAGTTCCTGGTCTATCACTTTGCCGCCAGTGAGGAATCCCCTCATGATATGGTCGGTAATCTCCCTGTTGTCTATCCGGAGCAGCGGGATATGTTCCACTGTGCGGTGGAAGAATTTCCTTTCCTCGAATATGAACTTCATGGCGTTGACTTTCGACCCGGTCAGTATGAAAGAGACGAAGTGTTCGCCCGTCCTGTCCCTGCCCGTAAACATCTCCTGCATTATCCTGAAAATCCTTTCCGATTCGGTCTCGCCGAGACTGAGAAGGTCCTGAAATTCCTCCAGAATGACAAATACGTCCGTATCAGCCTTTTCGGCCACGGCTTCCGGAAGGGCCAGGATTTTCCTTATGTCATTTTCATCCGGCTCGTCCGTCAGCGTCAGTATTTCGTCGCAGCATGAAAACCTTTCCTGGTCGAATGTGAAATGAGTTCCTGCAAGCATGTTCCTGACCGCATCCTCGTATTCTGCAGGAGTGGATGCAGCCTGCCTTATTACGGCGGAACCCAGCTTTGTCAGAAAACGGGCCGTATTCCTGACATTGAACAGGCTGACTCCCGGTGCCAGATATTGCCGTCCGGCCATCCTCATGTTGAAAAGTGTCTGCTGGATAAGAGACATCTTTCCTGATTTGGGCGGCTCGTAGATACATATATTCTCCCTGTGTTCCAGTAGATTCCTGAGTGAATTGCATTCAGTTTTCCTGGCAATGAAATTCTTTCCGGTCACAAACCTGTCATATATGAAAGGTGCATCCATCTCAAGTACCGATTAATTTTGACAAAGCCTAATATCTGAACAAATATACGCAGAAGCCGAGAGCAGAACAAATTTTATTTGTTATGCCGAGGCGCTACAGTATATGTGGACACGAAGTGGCCAAATATATGCAGAAACCAAAAGCAGGGCAACTCACATTTGCTCTGCCGAGGCGCTACAATATAAATGTATGCAGCACAAATATACACAGAAGCCGAGAGCAATGCAAGCAAACTTGTTTGATTTGCATTGCCGGGGCGCTGCAGAATATGCTCCAAAACCGCCGTTCAACCGTATCCTTTGTCGTTCAACCGTATCCTTTATCGTTCAACCATATCCTTTGTCGTTCAGCCGGATTTGCAATCCGGTTGTTTTATGATATACCGGCAGATTGCAATCTGCCGGAACGGAAAAATCTGCCGGAACGAAAAATCTGCCGGTAAAACTCCCAAATTTTTTTGTCATCTCGACAAAAAGTGTTATTTTTGCAGACCTAATTAGATATGAGATCGTTAAGCCATTGACAAAGAGCTGTTTATGCAGCCGCTTGCGGTCGGAACTTTTAAGTTTTCATTTATTTATGTACGCAATAGTAGAGATTGCAGGCCAGCAGTTCAAGGTTGAGGCTGGCATGGAAATTTTCGTAAACCGTCTTCCGGAAGGCAAGGGCGAGTCCCTCGTTCTGGACAAGGTCCTCCTTATGGACAATGACGGTGACGTGAAGGTCGGCGCTCCTTACATTGACGGAGCAGTGGTAAAGGCTACTGTCCTCGATGACACATGCAGGGGCAAAAAGGTTCTTGTCTTCAAGAAGAAACGCCGCAAAGGCTATCAGAAGATGACAGGTCACCGTCAGAATTATACCAAAATTCAGATTAACGAAATCGCTTAACCAGGTTCAGGAGGATTAGATTATGGCACATAAAAAAGGTGTTGGTAGTTCCAAGAACGGTCGTGAATCACACAGCAAAAGATTGGGAATCAAAAAGTTCGGAGATCAGGTTGTCAAGGCCGGCAACATCCTCGTACGTCAGCGCGGTACAGTGCACAATCCTGGACAGAATGTCGGGATGGGCAGGGATCATACCCTTTATGCGCTTATCGACGGGAAAGTGAAATTCTGCAAGAAGGCAGATGCCAAGTCATTCGTCTCGGTAGTTCCTTTTGAGAACTAGTCCCGGTGACTGTAGATTTACAAGAGGATTGTGCTCCGGGTGAGTTGCAGTCCTCTTTTTTGTTTGGAAATCATTGTTTAATCCATTAACTCGTCATACGGACGTTATAATTATGTTGACACTGAAGTTGCTCCGTGAGAATCCGGAATATGTGATCAGGAAGCTTGCCGTCAAGAATTTTGATGCAGGCGAGATAGTATACAGGATAGTTGACCTGGACAAGAACAGACGTGCCTTGCAGGCGGAACTTGACAGCTGCCTTGCCGGGCAGAAACAGAAGGCTGCGCAGATAGGTGCGCTGATGAAGGAAGGCAGGAAAGATGAGGCGGAAGCCGTGAAGTTGGAAGTGGCTTCATTGAAGGAGAAGTCCAGGGATCTGGAAGAGAAGTCCGAAAAGAACAGCCATGAGCTGGAGTCTCTTATGGTCCTCCTTCCGAATATTCCTTGTGACCAGGTGCCGGAAGGAAAAGGTGCGGAAGACAATGTGGTGGTGAAGATGGGAAACGAGATTCCGGATCTCGGCCCTGACGCCCTCCCTCATTGGGACCTTGCCAGGAAACTGGATATAATCGACTTCGATCTGGGAGTCAAGCTGACAGGCGCAGGATTCCCGGTCTACAAGGGAAAAGGTGCAAGGCTGCAGCGGGCCCTTATCAACATGTTTCTGGATATCAACACTGCTGCCGGGTATCTCGAGGTGGAGCCTCCGGTGATGGTAAATGAAGCTTCAGGCTTCGGTACGGGCCAGCTTCCGGACAAGGAAGGGCAGATGTACCACGCAAATCTGGACAATTTCTATCTCGTTCCGACAGCGGAAGTCCCTGTGACAAATATCTACAGGGATGTGATACTGGGAAACAATGACTTCCCTGTGAAGATGACAGCCTACACCCCGTGCTTCAGACGTGAAGCAGGTTCATACGGAAAGGATGTCAGGGGACTCAACCGTCTCCATCAGTTCGACAAGGTAGAAATCGTCAGGATAGAGAAACCTGAGAATTCATACGCCGCCCTCGACGAAATGATAGCTCATGTGGAAGGTATCGTGAACAGGCTCGGCCTGCCGTACAGGATTCTGAGGCTCTGCGGGGGAGACATGAGTTTCACTTCCGCCATCACATACGATTTCGAAGTATATTCTGCGGCTCAGGGAAGGTGGCTTGAAATCAGCTCTGTTTCCAATTTCGAGTCATATCAGGCCAACAGGCTGAAACTCAGGTACAAGGATGCTGACGGCAAGACTCAGCTCGCCCATACCCTGAACGGAAGTTCTCTTGCCCTTCCGCGTGTCGTGGCCGCGCTCCTGGAGAATAACCAGAAGGACGGAAAGGTCATCATTCCGGAGGCTCTCAGACCGTATACCGGATTTGATGTCATCGACTGACCCATGGCCGGACAGGATAAAACCATAATTGGGATTGACCCCGGAACCAATCTTTTGGGTTTCGGGGTCATCCGTGTTTCTGGAAAGGATGTCTCTTTCGTGGACATGGGAGTGGTCGACATGAGGAAGGAAAAGGACCATTTCGCCAAACTCTCCAAGCTGGCTGTGGAAATGGACCGGATTCTGGATGCCTACTCTCCTGACGAAATGTCTGTCGAGGACCCGTTCTGCGGAAAGAATCCCCAGGTGATGTTGAAACTCGGCAGGGCGCAGGGGACAGCCATTTCCGCTGCTCTCAGGCGCGGCATTCCGGTGACAGAGTATGCGCCGCGCAAAGCCAAGATCGCCATTACCGGGGTGGGTTCGGCATCCAAGGAGCAGGTCTGCATCATGATACAGAAGATTCTCGGAATCAGTCTCAGGGCGGAGCATCTGGATGCTACTGACGCACTTGCATTGGCTCTGTGCCATTATTACCAGGAGTCTTCCCCTCTGCCGAAAACCGGATCTTCGGGCGGATGGAAACAGTTCGTGGAGGCGCATCCGGACAGAGTGAAATGACATGTCGGCAGGCATAAAATTTGCATATCTCCATCTTGCCTGTTATTGTCGCCGGGCCGAAAGGTTGCGGTCAGTTTTTCATGTGGACATTTTAGAAATTTATGGCTAAAACCTACCTCCAGCAATTCTTTTCGCGACTTCTGGCAGCATTGGTGATGTTGTCCCTTTCTGTCGCCCTTTCAGCACAGCAGCGTTATTCAGTAAAAATGAAGCTTTCAGACGCTTCCACGTCCGAACCGCTCGGCTTCGCTACAGTATCACTTACAGTCAAGGGCGGCACCACTCCCGTGAAATACATGTTGAGTACGGAAAACGGTACGGCCGAGCTTACGGGCCTGGCTAAGGGAACATATATCCTGAAAGCGGAGCTCATGGGCTACAAGACTTACGAGAAGGAGCTGGAACTCACGAAGTCGCTGGATTTGGGCGAAATCAAGATAGCACAGGATGCACAGGTGCTGGATGCGGCCTCCATTACGGCAGTAGGGAATCCCATAGTGGTGAAAAAGGATACAGTCGAATACAGTGCGTCGTCATTCAAGACATCTGACAATGACATGCTGGAGGAACTCCTGAAGAAACTGCCGGGAGTGGAAGTGGGCTCAGACGGTTCCATTACCGCAAACGGCGAGACCATTACGAAGATAATGATTGACGGAAAGGAATTTTTCCTCGACGACCCGCAGCTCGCCACCAAGAATATTCCTGCCAAAATCATAGAGAAGGTGAGGGTAGTGGAGAAGAAATCGGAGCAGGCGGAATTTACCGGCATAGATGACGGTGACGAAGAGACTGTCATTGATCTTTCCGTCAAGCCTGGAATGATGGACGGATGGTTCGGGAACGCGATGGCAGGAGGCGGTCACGACTTGCCCGAAAAAGGTTATTATACGGACGGCCTTACACCGGGGAAAGACGGGTGGCGCTACCAGGCTGCAGCCATGGCGGGCCGTTTTACGGAAAACAGCCAGATAAGCATAATATTGAATGCCAACAATACCAACAACCGCGGATTCAATGACATAGCAAGCAGCATGATGCAGACGATGCGAGGCTCGCGCGGTATGGGACGTGGAACCGGAGGATGGAGAAGGAACGGTATCACCTCATCCTGGATGGCCGGAGCCAACGGTGCCTTTGATCTTTTCGAAGGGGACATGGAGCTGAACGGAAACTACATGTACGGCGGATCGCGCAGGTATGTGGAGGAACAGAGTTCCAGGACCACCTACATGGATGACGGGAGCCTGCTGATATATGACAATGACGGAGAGAATGTCTCCACCAGCGACGGCCACCGCTTCGGAATACGTATTGACCACAAGTTCAGCGAAAACACTTCCATACTGTTCGAACCGCAGTTCAATTTTGGCAGCGGAGGATATTCCGAGTATTCCGACTTCATGACGCTGAGCGAAACGGATGCGGACCGGGACACCACAAACCTCGGTTTCAACGAGAATACCGGTTCCAACAGGAACTGGACGACCAGCGGATTCCTGCTTTTCAGACAGAGACTCGGCAAACCCGGCAGGACACTGTCGCTCATGTTCAACTACAATTTCAGCAACAACGCCCTCGTGGGCTACAACCAGTCCCTCACCAGGACATTCGACACCGGAAGTCCGAGAGACAGCATCATCAACCAGAGATTCGACCAGAATTCCAGAAATTCGTCCATGTCCGGACGACTGGTCTACACCGAGCCGTTGGGACACGACTTCTATCTTGAAGCCAATTATTCCTACAGCTGGAACAGGAGCACTTCCATAAAGGACACCTACAACAGCGGAGGCAACGCATCCGACCTTGTAGACATGGAGGCCGGGCATTTGACATACGATCCGGCCGGGGAGACTTACGACGACATTTATTCCAACAATATTCTGAACAGATACGTGAACCAGAGCGCCGGCCTGAATTTCATGTATCAGAAAAAGAACATACGCGCACAGCTGGGGGCCGCCTTCAGGCCTACTGACACTCACAACGAGACCAACGGTGAAAGTTATGACAGCCGGGTCTTCAACTGGTCGCCGCAGGCCATGCTGGGATATGACATAGATGACAATACCAATATCCGCATGTTCTACTTCGGGCGTTCATCCCAGCCGTCCACCTCACAGCTCATGCCTGTCCCCGACAATTCCGACCCTCTGAACATTTCGCTCGGAAACCCCGAACTCATCCCGTATTTCAACCATAATCTGAGGACAATGTTCGGATATACCGACAAGGAGACATTCATGTCTATCCATGCCCGTTTCGGCGGCAGCCTGGTACAGGATCCTATAGTGAACGCCCAGTGGTATGACAGCAACGGGGCGCAGTTCTCCATTCCGGTAAACGGGCCTCTGTCCGGTTCCGCGGACGGCAGGGTGATGATAAATTCACCGTTCGGCAAGGATTCGAAATTCTCCGTATTCTCGATGACCAATGCCAGATACAGCGAGTCCAATTCATATATCGGCAAGACGGGCGCTTTCGATACGGACCGCTATTATGACAGCAGCACTGCCGAATTTGACTACGATACTTTCCTGGATGATTTCAGGAATATCGGGGACCAGATGTTCACGGAAAACAAGACGCGGAGTCTGAATTTCACCCAGAGGCTGCGCTTCACTTTCAGAAACGAGGCGGTGGAGGTCAATATCGGAGGCCGTACAAGGGTCTCCAAGTCGTGGTACACCATAGCGTCCTACAACCAGAAGCCGACATGGAACAATCAGGTGGACGCCTCTGTAAACTGGACAATCCCAGGGGGAGTGAACCTGATATCGAGTCTGGACTATAACTGGTATAACGGTTATACGACACCTCAGGAAGACGAGTTCGTGCTGAATGCCGAGATAAACAAGCTGCTTTTCAAGGACAAGTTCACACTGGCACTGAAGGCTTACGACATATTCAACCAGTCGAAGAATCTGTCAGTGACGGACGAGTCGAACTATCACCTCGAGACCAGAAACAATACTCTCGGCCGTTACGTAATCCTGTCCCTGACTTACCGTTTCGGAAATTTCAACGGTCCTCAGGGCGGCGGACGCGGTCATGGTCCTATGGGACCTCCTCCGAGACGCGGCTGAGTCCGGTGTAGCTGCGCCACTTTTCTATCAGAGCAGACATGTCTTCGGGCAGGCGGGAATCGAATATCAGGTGTTCTTTTGTCCGGGGATGTATGAATCCCAGCGTCTTGGCATGAAGAGCCTGCCGGGGCATTATCCTGAAACAGTTTTCGATGAACTGCCTGTATTTGGCATATATTGTCCCTTTCCGGATTTCTGCCCCGTCGTATCTCTCGTCATTGAAAAGAGGGTGTCCTATCCAGTTGAAATGCACCCTGATCTGATGTGTCCTTCCGGTTTCCAGGCGGCATTCCACCACAGTCACGAATCCGAACCTTTCCAGAACCTTGTAATGAGTGACGGCGTGCTTGCCGTTGTCTCCTTCCGGAAAAACCTTGAATCTCATCCTGTCGTTCGGGTCTCGTCCGATATTTCCCGTAATGGTACCTTCGTCATCTTTCAGGTTCCCCCATACTACGGCCACATATCTTCTGTCTATGGAATGGACGAAAAACTGTCTGGCGAGATCCAGCTGCGCCTCGTCGTTCTTGGCCACTACCAGCAGACCTGACGTATCCTTGTCTATCCGGTGCACGAGGACTCCCATCCTTTCATCTTCTGCCTCGGGACCCTGGCTTATGCCGAGGTGATAGGCGAGGGCGTTCACCAGAGTGCCTGAAAAATGACCGTGTCCCGGATGCACCACCATTCCGGCCTTCTTGTTCACTACGAGCAGGTCATCGTCCTCATAGACTATATCCAGCGGGATGTTTTCCGGGAGGATTTCGAGACCGCGCCTCTGATAAGGCATGACGAATGAAATCACGTCCCCCGGCCTTACGATGCAGTTGGCCTTGGCTGTCTTGCCGTTGACTTTTACATACTCCTGCTTTATGGCAAGCTGTATTCTGTTCCTGGACGTGTTCTCCAGGTGTGTGGCCATGTATTTGTCCACACGCATCGGAGCCTGTCCCTTGTCCAGCTCGAGACGGAAATGCTCGAACATCTCACGCTGTTCGTCATCAGCGTCGATATCACTGTCCGTGTCCGCGTCGAATCCGTCGGGAAACACATCCTCTATGTCGTCAAATAGCTTTCGTGTCATTTGGATGAAAGGTTTTCTTCCGCATCTTCTTCTGTTTCTTCCGGAATGTGGACCTTGGAGATATCCGTGGTCAGGTACAGGGAAATGTCCATGCCCATAAGCAGGGCGGTGTCCCCGTATTCAGGCTCCTGCATGAACACTACGGCATTCATCGAATCCGCATAGTCGCGGACTGTTTCGTCGAAGACTATCCTGTCGACGTTCAGCGAATTGTCATGGATGGTCTCTACGGCTGTCCTGTATTTCAGACCTAAGACCGACGGGGCGTATGTTACGCAGTCATCGTTGTTCAGTCCCAGCACGAGATCAATCGGGGCCTCGCTCTCTATCATGGTGCCCGGTGCTATGTCGGTCCCGTCATGAAGCTGCCTGAGCACATTGTTCGTGGCAATGTCGGTGACGTATGTCAGCCTGCCTATCAGCAGCCCTTTCGACATGATTTCGGCTTTGGCCTGCCTCAGGGAGTAGCCTACCAGATTCGGCATCATGACTTTTTTCGGATTTACTGCATTTATGGTCAGAAGTATTCTCCTGCCTTCCTTGACTCTGCTTCCTGCTGAAGGATTCTGTCTGTAAATCAGTCCTTTGCCCATCCTTCTGACATATACGGAGTCGATGACTTCAAGCCTCATTCCGGCAGTTTCGGCCACTTTCCCGGCTTCCTCCACACTCATCCCGGAAAGGTCCGGCACGGTCAGTTCGAGATTGTGCCTGGTTATCTTGTCCAGCATTATGCGTACTCCCAGTATCAGTACGGCTACCAGCGCGATACCCGCTAAAATGTTGGCTGTTATACGGTTGAATAAAATGTTCCTGATACTCATCTTTTTCCTGTTTGTTTTATGTTTGTATTCCATGTCAGAACAGCTGCGCCCCTCTGAAAATAAGCCTGAAAAGTCCTTCTCCCAGCAGGCCGAGTCCGATGATTATTATGACTGCTCCCGTGATGCGGTTTATCCACAGGATAGTGCGAAGTCTGAACCTCTTCCTGAAATGGCTCAGGAGCCATGTGGCGATAAACCAGTAAAAGGCGGCCCCGATACTTACGGACAATATTATGGGTGCGACCCTCCAGTCAGGCCTGTCGAGCGGCCCTATCCCGAAAAATGCGAACAGCGCGAATATCACGAATATCGCGCCGGGGTTCGATATGCCCATCACTACGGCCTGCAGGAAATCCGTGACAGAGACAGAGGACTTGTGCTCTTCCCTGGCCTTGAGTTTCCTGAACGGGTCCGACGTGCTCATCGTCCATCCGAGGATTGTCACTACCAGGCCTCCGGCCAGAAGGATGAGTTCCCTGTGCTCGTTTATAAGCTGTTCGGCCGCAGCCAGGGCGAAAATGGCTATGATGGAGAACATCGTGTCCACCACGCATGCACCGAGTCCGGTGATGAAGCCGGCCTTGTGCCCTTTGCTCAGGGATTTCTGGATGACGAGTATGGCTATCGGCCCTACCGGGGCAGATGCGCAGATGCCTATGGCAAACCCTTTTATTATATCCAGAAATATTTCCATAACAACAATGTCCGTCCGGCAAATCACTGTTCTCCATGCCGGGGAATTTGCCGTTCTGCCGGTACGAAACTTCCGGTCGCGGCCCTTTCCGCTTCCGACACGTTCCCTAAATGGAAAACAGACAAAGATAACTATAAAAGACGACGTATGGAAATAAAAATTTTTGCGTACTTTTGCTGACAAATTTTTCAAGATGAACAGGAAGAATACTTATCTGCTTTTTGCCTGCCTTTCCCTGGCATTTGCTGCTCTGATGTCCCTGCCTTTCATAGTGCCGCATACCGGATTCCTGGCGTTGTTCGGCCTGCTTCCCCTGCTGATGATGGACAGGATAGCCACATTGTCCGGAACCAGGCATTTCTGGATCTGGCACTATCTTTCATTCGTCTTGTGGAATGCCGTCACGACGTTCTGGGTGTGCAATGCCACTGTCGGAGGCGGACTTTTCGCAGTCTTCGCCAATGCTCTCCAGATGTCCGTCATTTTCGCGGCGTTCAGGTTCAGCAAGAAATACTTTACAGGCGCATTGCCCTATATTTTCCTGATGGTTATGTGGATAGCCTGGGAGAGGGCCTATTTCGACGTGGATATCTCCTGGCCGTGGCTTGTGCTGGGCAATGCCTTTGCCGGAAGCATAAAGTCCGTACAGTGGTATGAATATACGGGGACTCTGGGCGGGTCTCTCTGGATATGGCTTTCGAATCTCTCGGTGTTCGGACTGCTCGTGGCCTTGTCCGACGGAAGATGGGCCATGACTTTCAACAGAAAGGCGAAAGCGGCATCAGTGGCAGGCTGCCTCATCATACTTGCGGCACCTTTTGCAGTATCGCATCTGATATATGCGTCTTATGAAGAGAAGGAGGATCCGCTGGAAGTGCTTATTGTCCAGCCGAACATAGATCCGTACAACAAGTTCCAGGCTATGACCCAGAAAGAGCAGAATGCACTGTTCCTGTCCATGGCGGAGAAAGCCTTGTCGGACATACGTCGTGACAGTACTGCGGCAGGCCCGCTTCTTCTGCTCGCTCCGGAAACCTTTACGAACGATGTAGTCACGAATGATCCCGGCTATAGCCGCACCTTGAGGGAATTCGTGTCGTTCCTGCAGGATTATCCGGGGACCAACATACTTTTCGGGGCATCTTCCCGGACTTATATCGACTCCGCCGTACGGCCTTCGTATACGGCAAGGCAGATACGCGACGGCAGATGGGTGGAGTCTCACAATTCCGCGCTGATGACGGATGCTTCCGGACGTACCGAGATATTCCACAAGAACAAACTGGTGGTGGCGGTGGAAATGACTCCGTATCCTGCCGTTTTCTGCAGGATTGACGATATGCTGGGCGGGGTCATGGGCAGATGCGTGGGGCAGGATTCGATATCCGTACTTCATGTACGAGCCGCCGACGGTTCCGTCATTCCTGCAGGCTGTGCCATCTGTTACGAATCCGTGTACGGGGAATATTATACCGGATATGTGCGCAAGGGGGCGGAAGTCATGACTGTCATTACGAATGATGCGTGGTGGGGCAATACGCCGGGGTACAGACAGCATCTCAGGTATGCTTCACTGAGAGCGATAGAGACTCGGCGCAGCATAGCGAGATGTGCCAATACCGGAATATCGGCAATCATAGACCAGCGCGGGGAGATTGTCAGGTCCACGTCCTGGTGGAAGCCGGAAGTGCTGTCCGGCACCATAAACAGGAATGACCGCATGACGTTCTTCGTGCGCAACGGGGATGTCACCGGCAAGGTATGCACATTCGTGTTCTGGCTTCTTTTCGCCGCACTTGCGGTAAGAATCCTGACCGGAAACCGCAGCCGGTCTTCCGAATCCGCTGCCGGGGCCAGGCGGGGCAGGTAATCTTTCGTCCGGGGCAGTATTGTTATCTGAGTGACATGTATTTCCGGGTCACCAACCCTTTCCTGTCAGTGGCCGTAATGTATGGCATCACAGTCAGATCCAGGGCATCGAACAGCCTGTAGACCGTTTCCGGATCTGTGTCCAGAAGCATGTCGGTGTCTACCAGGAAAAACCTGGCTTTCCGGTCCGCCTCCGACAGTGAATCGGCAGCCGCAAGTTCTTCACGGCAGAATCCGCATCCTTCCGTATGGAAGATGACGGCAGTATTCCGCAGGGATGAAAGTTTCCTGGACACGTGCCTTTCTTTCCCGGCCCTTTTCATTATACCCCTGACCTTTATGTCCGGCAGCCTTTCTCCGATTCCGGATTTTCCGAGCAGGTCGGACAATATTCCGGCATAGGGCAATATCGCCAGCGAGTCGTCCGGATCCGTCCAGACCGACGGCTTCCCTTCTATGTATTTCCTCAAAAGGTATTCAAGACCGCATTTGTACCCTTCCCCGCGTACGGTGCCGAGCCAGTACATGAGATCCCCGGCCATCTGCCTGAATACTGCCGTGTCCCCGGCTTCCAGTGTCCTGACGGCAATCCTGTCGCACACCTCCCTTACCTGTCCGCAGTCAGGACTGTTCCCGAAGTCCGAGAACATCTTTTCGTAGAATGCCGCGGATTCCTCGCTGCCGTATCCTTCCTGTCCTGAAGTCCTGATGTCCAGCAGCTGTTTCAGTGCCATGGAGTCCAGTCCTCTTCCTATGATGGTCCCGTCTCTGGATATCAGGAAAATGCCGGGAGTCTGCAGAACTCCGTACTTCATCTGGAAGCCGGATTCCCCCTGGGGATCATTCAGATGCAATATCCGGATGTCCGGATTATCCATGCCCAGATAACTGCTGACAAATTCTTCCCATCCCTCTCTGGAATGTCCCGTGTACACGGCGTAGAAATTCAGCCTGTATTTCCTGTCACCTAGGATGTTACGGAGCATTATGCTTTCCATCTTGCATGTCGGACATCCGCTGTCGTAAAAGAACAGCACTGAAAGCCTGTCGCTGAATATGCCGTCTTCGAAAAGGCTGTGCCAGTTCCCGTCCATGTCTTCCAGAGTCAGTTCCGGCGCTTTCATCCCTATGAGGGACTGCCTGTTGAACTCTGCGAATATCCTGGCATTCATGAATGCCGGTTCGCTCTGCATCTTGACGGTACCGGGAGCAAACCATTTGTCGAATATATGGATAGACACAGCCTCGTCGCCCATCAGTTTGGAGTCCATGAAATGGCTGTAAAGCCTGATGGCGGTGAATTGTCTTACGAGGGAATCGGAGCAGCTCTCTATCAGGAAGTCGGCTTCTTCGCATTTGACCCGGACAGGTTCCATTTCCAGGAGAGCCATGTACTGGTCCAGCTTTTTCCCCAGTGAATTTGTCACAGACGTGTCCAGCTGGGCGTACGCCGGAAACCGGATGCCCAGGACGGCAGCGGTGACGAGAACTGTGCACAGGATTCGGGCCATCATTCGGATTCGAGCAGTTTAATGTCCACGCCTTCCGGTATGAACATGGAGGTGTCGCTGTGATGTTTGATCAGGTCCCTGACGGCAGTGGAGGAAATATGGGCGAATTCCTGTGCCGTAGGTATTATGATGGTCTCGATTTCCGGGGCGAGTTTCCTGTTGGCGTCAGCTATTGACCTTTCCGTCTCGAAGTCTATCATGTTCCTTACTCCGCGGACAATATGCCTTATGCCGAGTTCCCTGCAGATGTCCACGGTGAGATTGTCATATTTGGTGATTTCCACCCCTTCCAGTCCGGCCGTGGCCTGTCTTATTATCTCCATTTTCCTTTCGGTGGAGAAATGTCCTTTCTTGTCGATATTGATTCCGATGGCGATTACCACCTCATCGAACATTGTCAGTGCCCTTTTCAGAATATTGAGATGCCCTGCCGTAAACGGGTCGAACGAACCCGGAAAAAGCGCTTTACGTTTCATCTGGTATGGTTTATAGCTGCCAGTCGATAGGGGAGAGCCCTTCTCCGGCGAGTATTTCGTTGGTTCTTGAGAAATGTCTGCATCCGAAAAAGGCACCCCGTGCAAGCGGAGACGGATGGGCCGCCTCCAGCACGAAGTGCCTGGATGTGTCTATCAGTGATTTTTTGGCCCTGGCATAACTGCCCCACAGAAGGAATACTATGCCCGACCTGTGGACTGAAAGCCAGCTTATGACAGCATCGGTAAATTCTGTCCACCCTATTTTGCTGTGCGAATTCGGCATGCCGGCCTGGACTGTCAGAGACGCGTTCAGCAGCAGGACTCCCTGTCTTGCCCATTTTTCGAGATTCGGTTTGCCGCTCATCCTGATACCCAGGTCGTCTTCTATTTCCTTGAAGATATTCTTCAGGGAAGGCGGTGCCGGGATATTGTCGGGAACGGAGAAGGACAGGCCCATAGCCTGCCCCGCCCCGTGATAAGGGTCCTGACCCAGTATCACAACCTTGACCTTGTCTGCCGGAGTGAGTTCGAAAGCCCTGAATATGGCCTGCCCGGGAGGATATATCACCTTTCCTGCGGCCTTTTCGCGGTGCAGGAAGCCTGCAAGCTCCGCGAAATAGGGTTTCGAGAATTCGTCATGCAGCGCCTCTTTCCAGCTCTGTTCTATCTTTACATCCATAATGATTCCGAATAATCAGAGCAAAATTGAGGAAAAAAAAGTACAACTCAAAAGAAATCAGAAGATATAGTTCATCACGTCCTCGATAGACCTGACATATACGAACGTCAGACCTTTCACGTATATTTCCTTTATATCCTCTATATCCTTCCTGTTGTCTTCTGATATGACAATCGTGGAGATGCCGGCCCTCTTGGCGGCGAGAATCTTCTCCTTGATTCCTCCGACAGGGAGTACGCGGCCCCTCAGGGTCATTTCTCCTGTCATGGCTATGCCGCTTTTCACCTGCTTTCCACGGAGTGCGGAAACCATTGAGCTGACCATGGTGATACCTGCTGACGGACCGTCTTTCGGCACTGCACCTTCCGGTACATGCACGTGTATGTCCTTTTCGGCGAATTCTTCCGATGTCATGTCCGCCATTTCCGGATGTGCCTTTATATACTGATAGGCGATAGTGGCGGATTCTTTCATCACGTCTCCCAGATTGCCGGTCATGGTAAGCACACCCTTGCCCTTGCTGACGGAGCTTTCGATGAACAGTATCTCGCCTCCTGTCTCGGTCCATGCAAGTCCGGTCACTACGCCCGGGGCTTCATTGCCTTTCTGCATGTCGTGGAAACTTGTCGGAAGTCCCAGATACTCTTTCAGGTTTTCCTTCTTGAGGACTTTCGGATATTCTTCGCCCATGGCTATCTTCCTGGCTGTCACCCTGGCTATCTTGGCTATCTGCTTCTCAAGCCCGCGGACTCCGGATTCCCTGGTGTAGTCGCTTATTATCTTTTCCAGGCAGCCCTTGTCTATCCTGAGCTGTTTTCTGTCCAGCCCGTGTTCCTTGAGCTGCTTCGGTATCAGGTAGTCCTTGGCTATGCACATTTTCTCTTCAGCGAGATATCCGGTGACATTTATCATTTCCATCCTGTCCCGGAGGGCCGGCTGGATATTGCCCGGATTGTTGGCCGTAGTCAGGAAAAGCACGTTGGACAGGTCATAGTCGATGTCCAGGTAATTGTCATGGAAAGTAGTGTTCTGCTCCGGGTCGAGCGCCTCCAGAAGGGCTGAAGACGGGTCTCCCTTTATATCCGTGCTGAGCTTGTCTATCTCGTCCAGGACAATGACAGGGTTCGATGTCCCGGCCCTGTTTATGGCATTCAGTATCCTGCCAGGCAATGCGCCGATATAGGTCTTCCTGTGCCCCCTGATTTCGGACTCGTCATGCACGCCTCCCAGGGCTATCCTGACGTATTTCCTGCCCAGGGCACGGGCGATGGACTTGCCGAGACTGGTCTTTCCGACTCCCGGAGGGCCGTAGAGGCAGAGAATCGGCGATTTCATGTCGCCTTTCAGTTTCAGCACGGCCAGATACTCGATAATCCTTTCCTTTATGTTCTCCAGTCCGTAATGGTCTTCGTCAAGCACTTTCTGGGCGTGCTTGAGGTCCAGGTTGTCCTGCGACACTTCTCCCCACGGAAGATCCAGCATGAACTGTATGTAGTTGTACTGTATGCTGTAGTCCGGCGAACTCGGATTGTATCTTTCGAGCTTGGCCATTTCCTTCTCGAATATGTCCTGCACGGCTGCCGGCCATATCTTCTCCTGCGCCCTGGTCCTGAGCTTTTCGAATTCCTCCATTTCGTCCATGCCCAGTTCCTCCTGGATGGTCTTCAACTGGCTGTTCAGGTAATATTCCCTCTGCTGCTGGTCGATTTCCATCTTGACCTTCTGGTTTATGTCCTGCTTGATTTTCAGGAGTTCTATCTGTGTGTCGAGCACGGCCAGAAGCTTCATTGCCCTCTGCTTGAGATCCCCGTACTGGAGCAGCTCTATCTTGTCCTCGAAATTGTCCACTTCCACTGTCGTGGCAATGAAGTTTACCAGAAATTCGAAACTGTCTATGGACTTGAGGGCGGAAGCCGCCTCCTTGGAAACGAAGGACGACATCTTTATTATGGATATGGCCTTTTCCTTCAGGGATTCCGCTATCATCCTGACATTTTTGTCATTGCTGTCAGGAGCCGTGTCAGACAGGTAGTGCACAAGTCCGAGCATGTACGGCTCGTATTCGGTGACCGCATCCAGGCTGAATCTCTTGAAGCCCTGGAGGATGGCAGTGATGGTGCCGTCTGGCATTTCCAGGGTCTTGAGGATTTTCGCTACGGTGCCGAACTGGTACAGATCTTCCTTTTTCGGGTCTTCTATGGAGATGTCATTCTGCGGCACGGCGCCTATGAATGAATTGTTCTTTTCAGCATCCTGTATCAGTCTTATGGATTTCTCTCTTCCGATGGTGATAGGATATATTGTCCCAGGGAACAGCACGGCATTCCTCAGAGCAAGCAGCGGAAGGGAGTCAGGAAGTTCCGACTCGTCTATTTTCATGAATCCGTCTCCCTGCAGTACCGGTATGATATTCACTTCAGTACCGGATGGGGATAAAATGTCTTTAAATTCTTTCATAATATCGTTTCCCTTTGTTGTCAAGTTCTCCTTACTGACATTTTGTCAGTATAAGGTGTGTTTTTATAACGGCACGCCTAATGGTCAATCTCTGTGCCAGAATGTCTTCCAATAATATTTGTAAAATATTTTTGATATTTTGTAAAATATACTTTACATTTGTGGCACTGGTTCAAATTAATAACAATTTTATGAAACGGATGAATTTTCTTCTGCCCCACAGATGCCAGACAGCGGGCTGGTGCCTGACAGCATTGCCGTTTGTCCTGTACGGATTGTATCTTGTTGTTTCCGCAATATTTCCGGATTCTGCCATCTGTCATGCGGCCAATGTCCATAGCAGGATACTTTCAATGTCGTTTTATCTCTGTATGGCTATTGGAGGTTTCCTGTTATGCTTTTCATGCGAGAAACAGGAGGATGAAATGATAATGTCCTTAAGACTTCGTTCCGTTGCGATAGCGGCTGCTGTCGGATTGGTCGTTACGGTTGTCTTTCATGTCTATTGGGGAGTGGATTTCGTAGTACGGTTTGACTACTCTCCCGAATCATTCTGGTATTCATCGTATTCCATATTGTTTCCGCTTCTTTTCCCTCTTTATTTCGTTATCTTCAAATTGTCCATTGTCTTTAACGGTTTGCATAATGAAGAATAATATCAAGGTGGAACGGGCGGTCAGGGATATTACTCAGCAGGAGCTTGCGTCGGCTGTAGGGGTGAGCCGGCAGACGATCAATTCCATTGAGGCCGGAAGATATGTTCCGTCCGCAGTGCTGGCGCTGAAGATAGCGGGATATTTCGGCAAGCCTGTGGAATCGGTGTTCCTGCTGGAAGACGATGACTGACCCCGTTAATATTCAATGTCGGAAAGAAAGAGTGCATGTCCGGGGACCGATTCTCCGGCATCGGAGCGTGAACCGGACCCGATCAGACTTCGGAGCCATTCAGGATCCCGCTTGCCGCGGCCGACATCTACCAGTGATCCCACTATTGCCCTGACCATGTTTCTCAGGAACCTGTCCGCCCTGACCGTGAATACGAGATAATCCCCGTCAGCTGCCGGGTAGCCCAGCTCCTTTACGTGGGAAGGAGTATATGATCTCCATCCGGATTCAAGGACGGTGCATACCGAAGTCTTGTTGTTCCCTCCCTTCTTCTCGAAGCAGCTGAAATCGTAGGTGCCTTTCAGAAAGGCGGCGGCCTCGTTCATCGCATCCACATCCAGCCCGTATTTGCAGTACCATGAGAAATGGCCCATGAACGGGTCTTTTTTCCTGTGCAGGAAGTATTTGTATTCCCTTGAAACCGCTGAAAAACGGGCGTGCAGGTCATCCGACACGGGGGCTACCTCGTGGACAATGATTTCCTTGCCCAGGATGGCATTTATTTTGTATTCCAAGTCCTCCGGCCGTAATGGCAGAGGCTCTTCCACATCGAAATGTGCCACGTAGTTTACGGCATTCACTCCTGCATCGGTCCTGCCAGCCCCGGTGACCGCCACATCTTCACCCGAGACCAGCGAGAGTGCCTTTTGAAGACAGCCCTGAACAGTGATGCCGTCCGGCTGGATCTGCCAGCCGCTGAAAGCCGAACCGTTGTAGGAGAGTCTGATGTAGTAGCGCATCAACTTACGGGAATAATGATTAAATTTGCAAAATATGTGTGCAAAAATAAAATATTAAAATTTTATGGACAATATAAACATCAAGGAATTGAATGACCGCATCCAGCAGGAAAGCTCTTTCGTGGATATCCTTACGATGGAAATGAACAAGGTAATTGTCGGGCAGAAACATCTCGTGGAAAATCTCCTGATAGGGCTTCTCGCCAACGGGCACATTCTGCTGGAAGGTGTGCCGGGACTTGCGAAAACATTGGCTATAAATACGCTGGCATCGGCCATAGATGCCAAGTTCAGCAGGATTCAGTTTACTCCTGACCTTCTCCCTGCCGATGTGATAGGTACTCTCATATATTCGCAGAAAAGCGAGCAGTTCCAGATCAAGAAGGGACCGATATTCGCGAATTTCGTGCTTGCGGATGAAATAAACAGGTCTCCGGCCAAGGTGCAGTCAGCCCTTCTGGAGGCTATGCAGGAGCGTCAGGTGACTATCGGGGACGAGACATTCAGACTGCCTGAACCTTTCCTGGTAATGGCCACGCAGAACCCGATCGAGCAGGAGGGTACATATCCTCTTCCTGAGGCGCAGGTCGACCGTTTCATGCTGAAGGTGGTGGTGAATTATCCTAAGAAGGAGGAAGAACGCCTCATCGTGAGGATGAACAATTCCGGAACCTTCCCAAAGGCAAATCCGGTGCTCAAGCCTGAGGATATCATCAAGGCCCGCCAGGTGGTGAGGGACGTCTACATGGACGAGAAGATAGAGCGGTATATCGTCGATCTGGTATATGCCACCAGGACGCCTGCCGACTACGGCCTGTCCAAACTTTCGGACCTGATCGCTTACGGTGGTTCTCCGAGAGCCAGCATTTCCCTTTCCATGGCTTCCAAGGCATACGCCTTCATCAAGAGAAGGGGTTATGTGATTCCGGAAGACGTGAGGGCCGTATGCAACGAAGTGCTGCGCCACAGGATAGGCCTTACATACGAGGCTGAAGCGGAAAATGTCACTCCGGAAAACATCATAGCTGAAATCATAAATGCAGTAGAGGTTCCGTAATGGAGAAAAAGAGTACAGAAGACCTTCTGAAAAAGGTCAGGAAAATCGAGATCAGGACCAGGGCTCTTTCTCACCAGATATTTGCCGGAGAATACCATTCTGCGTTCAAGGGGCGCGGAATGACATTCAGCGAAGTGCGTGAGTACCAGTTCGGGGATGATGTCCGGAACATGGACTGGAATGTCACTGCCAGGATGCGTTCTCCGTACATAAAGGTGTTCGAGGAAGAGAGGGAAATGACCGTTGTCCTGCTGATAGACATCAGCCGGTCCGGTCTTTTCGGCACTTCCGGCCAGAACAAGAGGGACATGATCGCCGAGATTGCCGCTGTGCTTTCCTTTTCAGCCATTCTGAACAATGACAAGGTCGGCGCCCTGTTCTTCAGTGACAGAGTCGAGAAATTCATTCCGCCGAAGAAAGGAAGGAGCCACCTTCTCCATATCATCCGGGAGATTCTGGAGTTCCAGCCTGCGGAGAACGGTACCGATATCGGCGAAGCCCTCAGATTCCTGACGAATGCCATCAAGAAAAGATGCACCGCTTTCCTGTTGTCCGATCTCCTGGATGTGGACAGTGACGGGAATCCGAAATACGAGGATGCGCTGAAAGTGGCCGTGAACAGGCATGACCTTTCCGTCATAGAGGTCCATGACCCGCGTGAGAGGACACTGCCTGATGTCGGACTTGTGCATGTGAAGGACTCCGAGACCATGCAGGCCGGATGGGTCAACACTTCTTCCAGGAAGATGAGGACCGCATACGAAAAATGGTTTGCGGACATGTCCGCCTCTGCTTCAAGACTGTTCATGAGATATAAGGTGGACAATGTAAGCATTTCCACCGACAGTGATTATGTAAAGGGCCTGATGGCTTTCTTCCAAACAAGATAGAAGACAATATATGGGTTATAGTTTCAAATCGTATTTTCTATCAGCGGTGCTGACGGGAATGCTGGCCGTGCCCGTGACTGCAGGAGCACAGGACAGTCCGGATGCCGGGTATGACGGCAAGGCTTTTCTGGAGCAGCTTCAGCCGAGGGATTCGGTGCTGATAGCTGACCAGCTCAGGTACGGATTCGAACTGGACGGCGTGAAGGAAGGTACGGATTTCCTTTTCCCGGACTATTCCAAGGGTTTCTGCGAAGGTGTCGAGGTCGTTTCTCCATGGAAACTGGATACGGTGGATGTCCGTAAAGGCAGGAAAAAGGCTCCGTCCCTTATGGACATAAAGGGGAGCGTGACCATAACGTCGTTCGACGAAGGCCGTTACGAACTTCCTCCCATATATATTGTAAGGGTGACGCCGGAAGGCATTGCTGACACTCTGGCGTTTTCACCGGAGGTCCTGGAAGTCCGGACAATGCCGGTGGATACTGCCACTTTCAAGATTCACGACATCAAGGGACAGATACAGTATCCGGTAGAGTTCAGGGAGGTGCTGCCTTACCTGGCCGGAGCTGTCGCACTCGCTCTGATAGTCCTTCTGGCCATATACCTGACCAGAAAATATTTCTCCGGCAGGTCAGGCGATGCGGCCAGGAAGGAACCTGCACATATTACTGCCTTGAGGAAGCTGGACAAGCTGCGCGGGGATTCGTATTGGGCTCCGGAAAAACAGAAGGCATTCTATTCCGGCATTACCGATGCGCTCAGGGAGTACATAGTGTCCAGATACGGTGTTCCTGCCATGGAGATGACTACGAAAGAGATATTCGACGGGCTCAAGGACAAGGATATCCGCCCGGACCTGTATGAAGAGGCCAGGACCCTGTTCGAGAGGGCTGACTATGTCAAGTTCGCAAAATATGTCGCCTCGCAGCAGGAAAACGCTTCTGCAGTGCCGGCTGCCGTGAATTTCGTGACAATGACTTATCAGGAGGAACTGGATGCGGAATCCGCCGGAGACCAGTCCCGGCCGCAGGAAGATGCCGGACAGAAGAAAAAGGAGGAATAGGCCATGTTTTTTGAATATCCGAAATTGCTCTGGCTGGAAATACTGCCTTTCCTGCTGATACTGCACTACATCTATCTCCAGTGGAAGGAGAGGTCGCCTCATCTGCGGGTCTCTGTCATCACTCCCTGGATGAAGTCGGGACGGTCGCTTTTCAGTGTCATAAGGCATATCCCTTTCCTGCTCAGGACACTTGCCCTGGTTATGATTATCATAGCCATTGCCCGCCCGCGTTCGGCCGGGGAAATCGAGAGGGTCGATTCCGAAGGTATTGACATCATGCTGGCGATGGATGTCTCGACAAGTATGCTTGCGCGGGACTTCACTCCCGACAGGCTGAGTGCGGCCAAGGATATTGCCATAGAGTTCATAGCCCAGAGACCATACGACAGGATAGGCATCGTCGTGTTTGCCGGGGAAAGTTTTACACAGTGTCCGATGACTACGGACAGGTCCACCCTGATAAACCTGATGAAAGAGGTCCAGACAGACCTGATAGAGGACGGGACGGCCATAGGAAACGGACTTGCGACAGCTGTGGCGAGGATGAAGGATTCCGATGCCAAAAGCCGTGTTGTCATCCTGCTTACTGACGGTGTGAACAATTCCGGGGAGATAACTCCGCAGATGGCGGCCCAGATAGCCAAGACATACGGTGTCCGCGTCTATACTATCGGAGTAGGCGCCAGGGGCATGGCCCCTTACCCCGTGATGACACCATGGGGAGTGGACATACAGAAAGTCCAGGTGGAAATTGACGAAGATCTTCTGAAAGAGATAGCCGGGACCACAGGAGGCCAGTATTTCCGTGCGACGGACAATACCAAGCTGATGGAAATCTACAGCGAGATAAACCAGATGGAGAAAGTGAAGACTACGGTGGACAGCTTCCCTGTTTACAAGGAACTGTTCGGACGGTACGCACTGGTGGCTCTTGCCGCACTGCTTCTGGAATTTCTGTTGAGAGTGTTTGTTTTGAGGCGTCTGCCGTAAAAGTAAGGAGGTGATATGATTAATTTTGCACAAGCACAATATCTTGTTCTTCTTCTCCTAGTCCCGCTCTTTTTCGTGGCATACGCCGTCATGAGGCATTTCAGGAGAAAAAGACTGGAACGTCTGGGCGAGAAAGACCTGGTAAGCGGACTGATGCCGTCCGTATCGTCATCTAAGGCATGGGTCCGCGTGACACTGTTTTCTCTGGCGTTCTTCTTTTTCGTCATCGGCCTTTCACGTCCGCAGATCGGAGCCAAACTGAAGGAGAGGAACATAAAGGGGGTGGAAATCATGATTGCGCTGGACGTTTCGAATTCCATGATGGCGGAGGATTACTCCCCGAACAGGCTGGAACGCGCCAAACTGGCTATTTCCAGTCTTGTAGACAAGTTGAGGGATGACAGGATAGGCCTTGTCGTCTTTGCGGGGACTTCTTTCGTGCAGCTTCCCGTCACTACCGACTATGCATCGGCCAAGATGTTCCTGAACAGCATAAACACCGAATCCGTCCCTATTCAGGGCACGGCGCTCGGAGAAGCCATCACTACATGTATCAGAAGCTTCAGCACTCAGAGCGAGAGAAGCCGCGCAATCATAATCATAACGGACGGCGAGAACCATGAGGACGATCCTGTAGCGGCTGCCGGACAGGCGGCGGAGATGGGTATAAAGGTTTTCACTATCGGAGTCGGTTCGGCAGAGGGAAAGCCCATACCTTACAAGGGCGAACTGCTGAAGGACAAGGACGGGAATATCGTCGTTTCCAGACTTGATGAAAAGGTCCTGAAGGAAATCGCGGCTGCAGGCAACGGCGCGTATGTCCATGCGGGGATGAGTGAGTTCGGGCTGAATCCCATAGTGGATGATATCAAGAGGATGGACGAAGAGATGTTCAATTCCGTGGTCTTCGAGGAATTTGACGAACAGTACATGTATTTCTTTGCGATAGCCCTGGCGCTTTTGGCTGTTGAAATGCTGATAGGGGAAAGACGGGCGCGCCGGCATCTGTTGAATTAATGTAATTATTTGAAAATTATGAGAATATCCGGATATATTTCCCTGATTGCTTTTCTGGTATTGGCCGGAACGGCTACGGCATATTCGCAGGAGTCGGACAGAAGAGATGTCCGCAAGGGCAACAGAGAGTTCCGTGACGGGAATTTCAAGGAGGCGGTAGTGGACTATCAGAAGGCGCTGCTCCGGGATTCCACATCATTTGCCGCATCGTATAATCTGGCGGGCGCCCTTTATAAGATGGAGAATTACACTGAGGCCAGATCCGTTCTCGATACGGTGTCCAAAGCTGCTCCGGAATCGGGCCATGCATCCGACTACTACTACAACCTCGGCAATACCGCTTCGGCTCTCGAAGACTGGCAGGCTGCGGTAGATGCATACAAGGCTTCCCTGCTGGAAAATCCCGGCGATGTAGATGCGAAGGAAAACTACATCTATGCGAAGAAGAAACTCGAAGACCAGAAGAACAATCAGAACAACCAGAACAATCAGAATCAGGATAATAAGGACAATAAAGACAATCAGGACAACCAGGATAATCAGAACAATCAAAACAATCAGAACAACCAGGATCAGGACAATAAAGATAATAAAGACAATCAGGACAATCAGAATGACCGGAATGAGGACAATCAGGACAGAAACCGGAACCAGGACAATGGCGGCAGCCAGCCTCAGGGCAGCAGCCAGCCGCAGATAAGCAAGCAGGCAGCCCAGCAGATGCTGAACGCCATAATGGCCAAGGAAAAGGAGACACAGGACAAAGTGAAGAAGGAGAAGGCTGCGGTGATGAAGTCCAGACAAAAAGAAAAGAACTGGTAAATATCAGTAAAGAAGAAACTATAGTTCGAATATGAAGAAATTATTGCTGACACTTTTAACAGTATTCCAGGCTGCGGCCCTGTTTGCCCAGCTGAGGGTCGAGGTGCCCGATGTGGTGGCTCAGGACGAGCAGTTCAATGTGACCTTCATTTATGAAGGGGAAAATTCGCCTTCGGATTTCGAATGGTCCCAGGGTGATGATTTCCAGCTTGTATGGGGGCCCCAGCAGGGCCGTTCCACGAGCATACAAATCATAAACGGCAAGCGCAGCAAATCTTCACAGTTCACTTATACCTATATTCTGACTCCGCGGAAAACGGGAAAGTCCACAATACCGGCGGCGACTGTCACCGTAAAGGGAAAGACCTACTCTACGGAGCCTGTCAGCATTAATGTGGTGGCTGAAGGTGCTTCGTCTGTACCCCAGTCAGGAACTTCATCAGGAGGATCCCAGTCTTCCACGGACATTTCGGATGACAACCTTTTCCTCAGCCTTACCTTCAGCAAGCGGAATGTGGTGGTCGGAGAGCCTATAGTGGCTACACTGAAACTGTATCAGAGAGTGAACATAGCGGGTTTCGAGGATGCCAGATTCCCTGCGTTCAACGGATTCTGGAATCAGGAAATCGAAGCGCCTACGAATATCGAATTCCACAGGGAGGAAAGGGACAACAAGATATACAATGCGGCATTGTTGAGGAAATATATCCTTATTCCGCAGCAGTCGGGGTCTCTTACCATAGATCCTGCAGAGCTTGTCTGCCTGGTGAATGTGCGTACAGTTTCCAGCGGCAGCGTGAGCATATTCGACGAGTTCTTCGACGAATACAGGACTGTCCGCAAAAGGGTCAGCACACCTTCGTACAAGATCAACGTTTCCCCGCTTCCTTCAGGAGCTCCGGCATCGTTCAAGGGCGGTGTGGGCAAGTTCGGCATCTCCGCATACCTGAGCAAGGACTCTCTCAGGACCCATGACGCGGCTTCCCTTATAGTGAAGATTACCGGAAAGGGAAATGTGTCTCTCCTGGAAGAGCCTGATGTGGTCTTTCCTCCTGATTTCGAGGTCTATGACACCAAGGTGACCGAGTCGATAGACAAGTCGGGAGGCATATCGGGAAGCAAGACATACGAGTTCCCGTTCATACCTCGAAGCGCAGGGGATTTCGCCATAGCTCCCATAAAATACAGCTATTATGATATCGACGCAGGCCGCTATGTGACTGTCGAGACTCCTGTCATCCCGTTCTCCGTAGCCAAAGGAAACGAATCAGAGGCTTCTTCCGCCGTTTCCACAGCAGGAGTGGCCCAGCGTGGTGTAAAGGACCTGAACCATGACATCCGGTTCATCGACGTGAAGAATACTGACCTTTCTCCAAAGGGAGCCTTCTTTGCCGGTTCGGCAGGTTTCTGGGCGGTTTCGGTCATCATTCTCCTTCTGGGTGCCGCAGCCTATGCGCTTGTGAATTTCATGGCTGCCCGCAGGGCCGATGTCGTGGGGTCGAAGAACAGGGGAGCTACCAAGATGGCCCGGAAACGACTGCACAAGGCTTCCGAGTATCTCGGAAAGGATCTTTATACTGCATTCTACGAAGAACTGCACAAGGCGCTTACCGGGTATATTTCCGACAAGCTGAATATTCCTGCCGCAGACTTCTCGAAGGACCGGGTGGCCGAAATCCTGGCAGGGAAGGGCGTGCCTTCGGAAATCGTGGACAAGTTCATCTCCATAGTGGACGCATGCGAATATGCCCGATATTCTCCGGACGCCGGAAATGCTGCGATGTCCGCACATTACCAGGAGGCTGTGGAAGTCATTTCATCTATAGATTCGTATATGAAGAACAAGAAAAACCAGTCTGCGGCAAAGGTCGTGACGGCGGTGTTGCTGCTTATGGGTCTTCCTTTGTCCGGCTCTGCAGCTGATGCGTATGTGGATTCATTGTTCAATGATGCCAATACCGCGTATTCGGACGGGCGCTGGCAGGATGCCATAGACTCTTACAGCGCCATCGGAAATCTCGGTCTGGAATCGGCGGCACTGTACTGCAATCTGGGAAATGCGTACTACAAGTCCGGCGATGTGGCGAAGGCAATCCTTTATTATGAAAAGGCATTGAAACTGGACCCTTCCTGGTCGGATGCCAGGTACAATATCACGGTGGTTTCGGATTTCATACAGGACAGGATCGAGCCTGTCCCGGAATTTATACTGAAGACATGGACCAGGGACCTGTGTTATACCCTCGATTCGGATACATGGGCTGTGACGGGACTTGTTTTCCTCCTGCTGACGGTGGTATCCCTTCTGTTCCTCTTCCTTTCGCCGTCGCTCGGTCTGAGAAGGACAGGGTTCTTCTGCGGAATAGTCTTTTTCCTGCTGACCGTGATGTCGTGCTCGTTTGCGTTCTGGCAGAAGGCCGACTATTCGAGAAAGGACGGGGCTGTAATCATGACGCCTGTCGTGTCCGTGAAGAGTTCTCCTTCTTCGGAAACCTCGACAGACCTGTTCATCCTGCATGAAGGGACGAAAGTCAGGATACTTGACGAGGTGGGAGACTGGAGAAATGTGGAACTTGCCGACGGCCGCCAGGGATGGATGCGTTCGGAAGATATGGAGATTATTTGATATGAAAATCGTTTTTCTTGATGCCGCCACTCTGGGCGACGTGTCTTTCAGCCCGATTATGGAACTCGGCGAACTGGTGTGCTGGCAGACTTCCACACCTGCCGAAGCACTGGAACGTGTATCGGACTGTGATGTACTCATTGTAAACAAGGTAAAGGTCACCAGGGAACTCATAGATGCGGCCCATGCGTTGAAACTGATATGCGAGGCTGCCACAGGCGTGAACAATATAGACCTGGAATATGCCGGGGCGCGCGGGATTCCTGTCAGGAACGTGGCCGGGTATTCGACAGAATCGGTGGTGCAGAGCACCTTCATGCACATATTGAGTCTGGTGGGGCAGCTCCCGTATTATGACTGGAAGGTCAAGACCGGCAGGTATTCGTGGAGCGGACTGTTCACTGATGTCAGCCGTCCGTTTTTCGAACTTTCCGGCAAGACCATTGGCATCGTCGGAATGGGGACCATCGGACATCGTGTGGCGGAAGTCGCCGGGGCTTTCGGCATGAAGGTGATATATTATTCCACTTCAGGGACATCGCATTGCACTGACTATCCGAGCGTGCCGCTGGACAGGCTGATGGCCGAATCGGATGTGGTGTCTGTGCACGCCCCTCTGAACGGACGGACTTCCGGCCTGATAGGAAAGGCCGAGCTTGCACTTATGAAGCCGCATGCCATTATCGTGAACATGGGACGCGGAGGCATTGTGGACGAGGCTGCACTGGCAGAAGCCGTCGATAACGGGACCATTGCCGGGGCAGGCATGGACGTATATACGGAAGAGCCGATGAATGTGAAGAATCCGCTTTCCCTGGCAAAACATCAGGAGCGCCTGTCGCTTACCCCTCATACGGCCTGGGCTTCGGTAGAGGCCAGAAAAAGACTTGTAGACATGATTGCAGGCAATATCGCGGCTTTCTTGTCTGAAGAAAACCGGTCATGATTCTTAAGGAACTCAACGGACACAGCCCTGTATTCGGGAAAAATGTCTTTGTCGCGGACAATGCGGCATTGATAGGGGATGTCTCGCTGGGCGATGACTGCAGCATCTGGTACGGGGCGGTGCTTAGAGGCGATGTCGGGAGCATCGTTCTGGGTGACAGGGTGAATGTGCAGGACGGGGCTGTAATGCACGCGACGAACCGCAAGTCTTCAGTAAGGACAGGCAATGATGTCTCTGTCGGGCATAATGCCATAGTGCACGGTGCCATAATCGGAAATGACGTCCTTATCGGAATGGGGGCAGTCGTCATGGACAATGCCGTAGTTCCTGACGGTACAGTCATAGCCGCCGGAGCCGTTGTCCTGGCAGGTACTGTCCTTGAGCCTGGAATATGGGCGGGAATCCCTGCCAGGAAGGTGAAGGACGCCTCAGAGGCCGTCACGGCAATGGCTCACACCAATGCCGCCGGCTATCTTGAGTATAAAAACTGGTATTCGGACAAGGAATAATCAGGGCGGCTTCCGTTCCGCCCTCTATTCCCACTCGATGGTTGCAGGCGGTTTCGAACTGATGTCATAGACTACCCTGTTCACTCCGCGCACCTTGTTAATGATGTCATTGCTGACCTTGGCCATGAAATCGTATGGCAGGTGCACCCAGTCGGCTGTCATCCCGTCAGTGGAAATAACGGCACGCAAGGCTATGGTATATTCGTAAGTCCTTTCGTCACCCATCACTCCGACACTCTTTACGGGAAGCAGGATTGCTCCTGCCTGCCAGATGGCGTCATACAGATTGTGCGCAGTGACGGTAGGGTCGGATGCCGAAGGCACACCGTCTATCCTGTATTCCCTCAGCCCGCGGATGAATATGTCGTCCGCCTCCCTCAGTATTTCCAGTTTGTCTTCTGTGATGTCCCCGAGAATCCTGATGCCGAGTGACGGTCCGGGGAAAGGATGCCTTCCTATCAGTTCTTCCTTGATTCCGAGAGCGCGGCCCACTCTTCTTACTTCGTCCTTGAACAGGGAACGGAGCGGTTCCACGATTTTCAGATTCATCTTTTCAGGAAGCCCGCCTACGTTGTGGTGGGATTTGATGGTGGATGAAGGTCCGTTTACGGATGCCGATTCTATGACATCCGGGTATATCGTACCCTGGGCAAGCCAGCCGGCATTCTCTATTTTCCCGGCATAGCTGTCGAAAGTCTCGATGAAAAGCCTGCCGATGATTTTCCTTTTCTTCTCAGGGTCCGTCACTCCTGCGAGCTCGCTTATGAAAGCCTTGGAAGCATCGGCACCTATTACATTCAGTCCCATGTCCTGGTATGAGGCCAGCACGTCCTCGAATTCGTTCTTGCGGAGAAGTCCGTTGTTCACGAATATGCAGGTGAGATTGTGCCCTATGGCCTTGTTGAGTAATACGGCTGCGACAGTGGAATCCACGCCTCCGCTCAGGCCGAGTATCACCTTGTCATCACCGAGTTTCTCCTTGAGTTCCGCGATGGTAGTGTCTATGAATGATGCCGGAGTCCAGTCTCCCTTGCATCCGCAGATGCCGAGTGCGAAATTGGAAAGTATTCTGCTTCCTTCCGCCGTATGGTAAACTTCAGGATGGAACTGCACGGCGTATGTGTCTTCTCCTTTTATATGATAGGCGGCATTGGTCACGTCTGCGGTGGAAGCTATGACTTCCCCGCCTTCCGGAAGCTTCGCTATGGTATCTCCGTGTGACATCCAGACCTGTGAATGTGCGGACACGCCTTTCATGAGAGGGGAGTCCGGAGCCGTGACATCGAGCATCGCCCTTCCGTATTCCCTGGCGATGGACGCATCCACTTCCCCTCCGTATCTGTATGCGATGTATTGCGCCCCGTAGCATATACCAAGCAGCGGATACCTGCCTTTTATGCCTTCCAGATCGGCGGCAGGAGCCTTCGCGTCCCTTACCGAGAACGGGCTGCCTGACAATATCACGCCTTTTACACTGTCATCCAGTGCGGGAATCTTGTTGTAGGGATAGATTTCGCAATATACGTTCAACTCTCTGAGTCTGCGTCCGATGAGCTGTGTCACCTGCGAACCGAAGTCTAGGATAATGATTTTCTCTGTCATTGCAATGGGCTTCTATGAAAAGTCAGCCGCAAAAATAATATAAAAACTTCGTTTTGAAGAGGAAAAATAAAACAAAAACTTTATTTTAATTTCAGAATTTTCTACTTTTGCACTCCATTTTCAGAAGACATGGGCCTGTCTTCCAGGTGGGGACAGGAGAACCGGAGACCGGACCCGGCTGCAGCCAGTGGTGGATGGCCGGTATCATGCGGCTCCGGACTATTTAAAAATTTTCGTATGGATATAAGGAATATAGCAATCATCGCACACGTCGACCACGGCAAAACCACGCTTGTAGACCGGATGATATATCAGGCTAAGCAGGCGAGGGAAGACAAGATGGGGGAGCTGATACTCGACAACAACGACATCGAGAGGGAAAGAGGTATCACAATATTGGCCAAAAATGTGTCAGTTCCGTATAAGGGAGTTAAAATCAATGTGATAGATACACCGGGACATAGTGATTTCGGCGGAGAGGTCGAGCGTGTCCTCAATATGGCCGACGGCGTCCTCCTTCTGGTGGATGCGTTCGAGGGCTGTATGCCGCAGACACGTTTCGTGCTTCAGAAAGCCATAGAAATGGGCAAGAAGCCGATAGTGGTGATAAACAAGGTGGACAAGCAGAACTGCCGTCCGGAGGAAGTCCAGGAAGAGGTGTTCGACCTGATGTTTTCCCTGAACGCCACGGATGACCAGCTGGATTTCAAGACGCTTTACGGAAGCGCCAAGCAGGGATGGATGTCATACGACTGGAGAAAACCGACCTCAGACATAACTCCTCTTCTGGATACCATACTTTCGGAAATACCGGCTCCGGCGCACAACCCCGGAACACCCCAGATGCTTATTTCTTCTCTCGAATACTCGCCGTACGTGGGGCGTATCGCTGTGGGAAGGATTACCAGGGGCGAGCTGAAGTCAGGGATGAATGTGAGCCTGTGCAAGCGGTACGGCATCATCCAGAAGCAGAAAATCCGCGACCTGATGGTGTTCGACGGCCTGGGAAAGACCAGGGTGGAGACGGTGCAGTGCGGTGATATATGTGCGGTGGTAGGTCTTGACGGTTTCGAGATAGGCGACACAGTGGCCGATTTCGAGAACCCGGAACCGCTTCCTCCGATCGAGGTGGATGAGCCTACCATGAGTATGCTGTTCTGCATCAACAATTCCCCGTTCTTCGGCCGCGAGGGCAAGTTCGTGACGTCCAGACATCTTAAGGAAAGGCTGGAAAAGGAACTGGAGAAGAATCTGGCCCTCAGGGTCAAGCCGGGTCCCAATGCGGATTCGTTCATTGTCTACGGAAGGGGAGTGCTGCATCTTTCAGTGCTTATCGAGACCATGAGAAGGGAAGGTTTCGAGCTTCAGGTGGGACAGCCCAAGGTCCTGGACAAGACCATAAACGGCCAGCGCTGCGAACCTATTGAGAATCTTACGATAGAAGTTCCGGAAGAGTTCGTCGGGAAGGCCATAGAGATTTCCACCAGGAGAAAGGGCGCGCTCATCCACATGGAGACCAGGGGAGACAGGACGCATCTTGATTTCGACATACCGGCAAGAGGGCTTATGGGACTCAGAAGCAATCTTCTTACCGCCACTCAGGGAGAGGCCGTCGTGGCGCACCGTTTCAAGGGCTATGAGCCGTATAAGGGCGATATTGAAAGCCGCACCAACGGTTCTCTTGTGTCTCTCGAGACAGGCGTGGCCGTGGCATATTCCATGGACAAACTGCAGGACAGGGGCCGTTTCTTCGTAAATCCGGGAGACGAGATTTATGCAGGCCAGGTTGTAGGTGAGCATACGAGGGAAAGGGACCTCAATATCAATATCTGCAAGACCAAGAAGCTTACCAACATGAGGGCGTCGGGCAGTGATGACAAGGTAATGCTTCCTCCGCCTGTCGTTTTCTCTCTCGAAGAGGCTCTCGAATATATTCAGGAGGACGAGCTCGTGGAGGTGACGCCTAAGTCCATGAGAATCAGGAAAATAATTCTTGACGAGACAGAAAGGAAGAGAAAAAGCGGAAATTTGGATTGATTTTATAAAAATTATACTTATCTTTGCACGCTCAAATCTATTTACGGGGCATGAATGACAGTTTGTTTCTGATACCTTTAAATGGATTGGCCCAGGGGCGCACGGTTCGCGGTCTGAGGGTCGGTAAAGAGTTTTTTGAAAGTTTTGATAATGCCGAGATTCTGGATGCGGAACTTGATGTCACCATAGAGACGGAAAAGTCCGGCAGCTATACGGGGATTGACTGCCGCATTTGCGGAAATGTGACGGTGCCCTGTGACAGATGCCTTGATCCTCTCGTCATTCCTCTCGATGCCGAAGCGAAACTCAGTGTCAAGTTCGGTGCAGGTGAGGACGGAAAGGAGGATGATGACATGCAGGATGACCGCGAGATAATATGGCTCCCGGAAGACGAAGCGGAACTGGATATGGCCCAGATAATATATGATTATGTGTGCCTTTCACTTCCTGCCGTTCGTTTCCATCCCGAAGGCGGATGCAATGCGGATGTCTTGAGACATCTTGGCGGAGGAAGCGCTGATCGGGACACGGATGAAGGCGGAAGTCCGTTTTCTGTCCTGAAAGGGCTTTTCCAGAACTGACCGGCGATTGTTGGAAACGTAAAAATTGTAATATAAAATGGCACATCCGAAACACAAAGTCTCCAAACAGAGACGAGACAAAAGAAGAACACATGATAAGGCAGTAGTCCCTACACTGGCTACATGCTCCAATTGTGGTGCGACCGTACTGTATCATAGAGTTTGCCCAGAGTGCGGCTATTACAGAGGTCGTCAGATTATCCAGAAGAGCGCCGAGTAGGCAGTCCTTCTGAAACGGCCCTGTAGTTCAACGGATAGAATGGAAGTTTCCTAAACTTTAGATAGCAGTTCGATTCTGCTCGGGGCTACGATATCAGTCAATGAGGATGGTCAAAGTCTGACTCATCCTCTTTTTGTTTTTACTCCTTGACAGTCTCTCGCCTAAAAATGTCCGACTAACCGCAAAAACCGCCGAAAACGCAGTTAGTCGCGCAAAAAAATGTCGGACTAACGACAAAAACCGCCGAAAACGCAGTTAGTCGCACAGAATGAATCTACGCGTATATTCCATCTGAAAATTCGTCCGACCGGTGTGGAAATCGGGAATTTATGTGTAATTTTGCCGAAAATATCCTTAAAACATGAAACAGATTATCGCAACAGAAAATGCTCCCAAGGCTGTAGGACCTTATTCCCAGGCCGTTGAAGTAAACGGCACCCTCTATATCTCCGGCCAGATCCCGGTAGTTCCTGCAGACGGTTCGGTGCCGGAAAGCATCGAGGCCCAGACCAGACAGTCTCTCAAGAACATTGGAGCCATACTCGAAAAGGCCGGCATGACCTACTCCAACGTCGTGAAGACTACCGTCCTTCTCGACGACATATCGAATTTCGCTGCCATGAATGCGGTATATTCCGAATTTTTCACTGCAGAGAAGCCTGCCAGGGCCTGCTATCAGGTGGCTGCACTTCCGATGGGTGTGAAAGTCGAAATCGAGGCCATTGCCGTAAAGTGACGGCTTCTGCATATCTTTTTTATTCTCTTGCTTATAGGAATAGTCTCCGGTGGGACAAAAAACTTGTTCGACACCCGGTTTTCACCTATATTTGCAGTTTGAATGTATTCTGACGGGACAATGTGATTCCGGGAAACGACAGTTCGACGAATCCCCTGATGCTGAGTATAATACATTCGTCGAAGCGACTTTATTTTATTTCTGATGAGTAAAAAGTCAATTATCATCTGTGTGTCGATAATCGGGATTTTCCTGATAATTATCTGTGCAGCATTGTATTTCCTTTATAGCGGCACCGGCCGCACCAGGGACTCTTTGGCCGAGAACCGGGAATATATGCTTTTTACCGCTGTGCCTTCTGACGCAGATGCAGTCCTGAAATGCAGGGACTTCTCCACGATGCTGTCCTGTCTGGTGACCGACGGCTCGTCTGTCAGTTATTTTGTGACGGGAAGGAAGGAACCCGGCAAATTCGCCGCCTTTCTCAGGAATGTTTCCGATTCCTCATCCCTGTATTCGTCCCTGATGGCTTCTACGGCCGTTGTTTCCATACACAATATAGGAGTCCTCACGCCTCTGCTTGTGATAGATGCGGACCGGTCCGGCGAGCCTGAGTCATCTGCCGTGAAACTTATGCTGGACAATGCCGCCAAAGCCGGGATGACTGCCGTCTATTCCGATGCAGCCGATTATGCCCCGGCAGGAAGTCCTCTGAGGAAAAGGTCGCTGCTGCTTGTCTCTCCATCGGATGTGCTGGTCGATGCTGCCCTGAGACACCTTAAGGCCGAAGTCTCTGTCCTGGATCTTCCGGGATTCCCGGAGGCTGTGTCAGGGATTTCATCTGACAATATCCTTGTACTTCCTTCGGGAGGCGTGCGCAGGATAGCTTCCGAAATCTTCTCTTCCAAATGTTCGAAAGAATCGGCATCCGCCGCGGGATTTGCTGACTGCACCGCATTCTCCATCGACCGCAATTCTTCCGACGGTTTCACACTGTCCGGAAATTCCTATTCCGACGGAAGCCTGTCCAATATAATGGAAATATATTCCGGAATATCTCCTGCATCGTCAGAGGTCTCTTCGGTATTGCCGTCATACGCGATATCGGCGGTTTCTGTCCCGATGGCGGATGTGGAAGCTTATCTGGAGGCGTATCTCAAGTATGCGCAGACGAAATCTCTCGTAAAGGAAATAGAGGCCGGACGTGCTGCATTGAAGAAAAAGACAGGGACCGACCCTGTGGAATGGGCTTCCTCCCTGGATATAAAAGAAGTTTCTTCTGCATGCTTCACTGCTGGCGGAAAGCCTGAAAAGATACTTCTTGCCAGGCTCGGACATCCTGCATGGAATCTGCTTGTCAAAGGCATCAAGGATGCTCCGGAAACAAAAAGCGAGGACAGGATATTGCCTTACAGGTATTCGGGATTCCTGGCCGCCCTGTTCGGGAAACAGTTTTCGGCAGCAGACGAATCTTCATTTATATTGCACGGAGACTGGATTATTGCCGGAAGCCGTGGCGCATTGTCCGAATATGTCAGCGGAAGGGCTCTGGAATATTCCCTTTCGGATTTCATGGCTGATGCGGCCGTAGAAGACCGCCTTTCATGCAGGAACGCTTATTTCGTGTCGTATCTGTCGCTTACTGAAGACGCGGATTTCATATCCTCCGTGTTTTCCCCTGATTTCATCCCGGCAGTCAAGGCTTCTGCAGAGGGGATAACCTACGAACCGGTCTTTTTCACGATAGAAGAGACCAAATCCGGTCTGGTGACAAGGCTTTCTGCCGACAGGACAACGGTTCTCAAGAGCCAGGCCCCTACATTCGAAAGGGACACTTCCGTGGTGGTTCCGAAAGGTCCTTTCAGGGTAAAGAATTCCGGTACTGGAAAATGGAACCTGTTCTACCAGCAGGACAACATGTATCTCTGCCTTCAGGAAGAAGGCGGAAAGGGTCTGTGGGGAGTACCGTTCGACGCACCTATCTGCGGATGCGCCAGGACAGTGGACTTTTATGCGAACGGCAAGCTGCAGATTCTCTTCGCTTCAGGTACGAAACTGTATCTGATAGACCGTCTGGGACGTTTCGTGAATACGTTCCCTGTGGATATCGGAAAGCAGGTGCTTCTCGGACCGGACGTATATGATTTCTCCGGAAACAAAAAGTACAATGTGATGATTCTCCATACGGACAATACCATCGAAATGTACAATCTTCAGGGCCGCAGGCCGCCGCAGTGGAAGACCATTACCGCTTCTGAAACCATAAAGGGGCTTCCGGAGCGTATAAAGGTGGGCGGAAACACCTTCTGGGTGGTAAGGACATCCATCCAGACGCTTGTATTCGGATTCTACGGAGGCGAGCCGCTTACGGTATTCTCCGGAGACAGGATGATCCGTCCGGACAGCGAAGTGGTGCCTTCCGGAGACGATTCCGTGGAGGTGGTATGCTATGACGGGAAGAAGCGCACCGTGAAAATCAAATGACTGTAAAACCATATATTGCACACAAATAAAATCTAATGGAAATGATTGAATTTAAATCGGTAAACAAACTCTATGAAAAGAGTTTCAAGGAGAACTGGGACCGCCCGGCGTTGTCAAACTACCAGGGTGTCACACTGCATTACCGCGATGTGGCCCGCAGGATAGCGAAGATGCACATCATGTATGAACGCTGCGGACTTGAAAAGGGTGACAAGGTGGCCATCTGTTCCAGAAACCAGGCCAACTGGGGTGTCTCTTTCCTCTCCGCACTGACATACGGGGCTGTTCCAGTGCCTATTCTTCATGAATTCAAGGCCGGAAACATACACCATCTTGTAAATCATTCAGAGGCCAAGATCCTCTTCGTCGATGACGTCGTGTGGGAAGGGCTTACGGAGACGGAAATGCCTTCTCTGGTCGCAGTGGTGCAGATAAGCACATTCTCTTTCCTTTATACGAAGAATGACGACATCAAGGTAGTGAGGGAACATCTCAACGAGTATTTCGGCCAGAAATACCCTATGAACTTCACTCCTGAAAGCATAAATTACTATGAGGATTCTGCGGACGAACTGGCCCTCATAAATTACACTTCAGGAACTTCAGGATTCTCCAAGGGAGTGATGATACCGTACAGGGCCCTGTATTCCAATATCTGCTTTGCGAAAGGCGTGCTTCCGATGCTGGGCAACACGTCCAACGTGGTGGCGATGCTTCCGTCCGCCCACATGTACGGGATGATGTTCGAGGTCCTGTTCGAGCTTACCGTGGGAACGCATGTGCATTTCCTCACCAGAGTGCCAAGTCCGAAGATCATCATGCAGGCCCTCTCCGAGGTAAAGCCTGACATCGTGATAGCAGTTCCTCTTATCATAGAGAAGGTTTACAAGTCGAAACTCAAGCCTCTTCTGGACAAGAGCGGCATCAAGTTCCTGACACATGTGCCAGGTCTGAACCAGATGCTGATGAAGAAGATACGTACGGAACTGGTAAATGCCTTCGGAGGCAAGTTCTATGAGGTCATCATCGGAGGTGCGGCCTTCAACAAGGAAGTGGAGACTTTCTTCAAGAAAATCAATTTCCCGTTTACCGTAGGCTACGGCATGACGGAGTGCGCCCCTATCATATCTTACGATGACTGGAACACTAACAGGGAGTTTTCATGCGGAAAGACGGCCCCTAATATGGAAATCAGGATAGATTCCCCGGATCCTGAAACAGTGCCGGGAGAGGTGCTGGTGAAGGGTATGAACGTCTTCCTGGGATATTACAAGAATGAAGAGGCCACTGCAGCCGCATTTACCAAGGACGGATGGTTCCATACCGGCGACATGGGCGTCATGGACAAGGACGGCTACCTGTATCTTCGCGGAAGGTCCAAGTGCATGATTCTCGGTCCGTCCGGCCAGAACATATACCCTGAAGAGATAGAATGCGTGCTGAACAACATGCATTATGTGGTGGATTCTCTCGTGATAGAGGACAACGGAGGACTTACCGCTCTGATTTACCCTGATTTCCATCAGGCGGAAATAGACGGTCTGGACAACAATGCCCTGATCCGCGACCTTAACAATTCCCTCGCTGTCACGAACAAGGAGCTTCCGAACTATGCCAGAATCTCCAAGATAGAGGTGATGCCGGAAGACTTCGAGAGAACGCCGAAGAGAAGTATCAAGAGGTATCTTTATCAGAGATAGGACAATGGAAAAGTTTGACCACAGCTATCTGCAGATGGCTTCCATATGGGCGCAAAATTCTTACTGCAAGCGCCGCAAGGTAGGAGCCCTGCTGGTCAAGGACAGGATGATAATATCGGACGGCTACAACGGTACGCCGTCCGGTTTCGAGAATATCTGCGAAGACGCGGACGGCATTACCAAACCGTACGTCCTTCATGCGGAGGCGAATGCCATCACCAAGGTGGCGAAGTCCGGCAACAGCAGCGAGGGTGCGACTCTGTATGTGACTGCCGCCCCGTGTCTTGAATGTGCCAAGCTTATAATCCAGGCAGGCATAACCAGGGTCGTGTACCGGGACGAATACCGCCTTACGGACGGCGTGGACCTGCTCAGGAAAGCCGGCATAGAGGTGGAGCAGGTCGAAGACTGATTTGTAGTTTTAGTGTATCGGAAGAAGATGAAAGACAGGTCATATACATTATTGACGGCATTGCTGGGTATTGTCCTGGGAGTGCTTGCAACGCTGGTCGTCGTGAAATATACCGACAGCAGGAAAAAATTCGACGGAGATTACAACCGTTGGCGGAAGCTGAACCTCATCCTGCAGGAAGTCCAGCAGAACTATGTCGATACGATAGACATGAAGGCCATGACGGATGCGGCTGTGGTGGCGGCATTGTCCGAACTGGATCCGCATACGGTCTATCTCCCGCCTGTCGAACTTGAAGAATCCGAGACTGAACTTGCTGGGAATTTCGACGGTATTGGCATACAGTTCAATGTGCCCAATGATACCGCCATTGTCCTGAACGTGATTCCGGGAGGCCCGTCGGAGAAGGCTGGACTTATGCAGGGCGACCGCATACTGAAGGTGAATGATGATGTCATAGCGGGCAACAAGACGCCTCAGGACAGCATGGTGGCCAGAATGAAAGGGCCTGCCGGGTCCAAGGTCAATATCACGGTTCGCAGGGAAGGCGCGGATATACCGTTTGAAATCACGAGGGGGAAGATTCCTGTCCACTGTGTGGATGCGGCTTTCATGATAGACGATACGACGGGCTATATCCGTCTGTCGAAATTCACCAGAACCACGTATCTGGAATTTTCCAATGCGGCCGGGAAACTGTTGTCAGCAGGCATGAAAAGGCTTGTATTCGACCTCAGGGACAATACCGGAGGCTATTTCGACCAGGCTTTCCTGGTATGCAACGAGTTCCTGGAAAAGGATGATCCGATAGTGTATATGGAAGGTCTTCACAGATCCAGACAGGATTTCAAGGCGGACGGATCCGGCAAACTTAAGGATATCGACCTGGAGGTGCTTATAAATGAGTCTTCCGCTTCATCCAGCGAGATTTTTGCCGGTGCCATCCAGGACAATGACAGGGGAGTGATACTGGGCCGCCGTTCTTTCGGCAAGGGACTGGTGCAGGAACCGATAAACTTCACCGACGGTTCCGGGCTTCGCCTGACTGTATCGCGTTTCTACACGCCTTCCGGAAGGTGCATACAGAAACCGTATTCGAAGGATTATGCATACGACATATATGAGAGGTATGCCCACGGGGAAATGACGGATGCAGACAGCATGAAGGTGGACAAGTCCCAAGAGTTCCGCACCAGGGGCGGCAGGGCAGTGTATGGTGGCGGAGGTATAATCCCTGACGTGTTCGTGCCTATGGATACCACCAGAGCCAGTGATTTCTTCATACAGTCGAACAAGAAGTCCCTGCAGGTAAGGTTTGCATCGGCCATGTTCGACAGATACAGCAGGACGCTGGCTTCAATAGACGATTTCCCTTCACTGGAAAGATATCTTGACGCACTGGACCTGAAAACCAGATTCCTGGATTATGCCAGAACGGAGGGCGTGATTCTCAAGCCGTCTGAAGAAGCCGATTTCGATACCTATATGATGCCTCAGATCAAGGCTCTTGTCGGCAGATACTCCAAGCTCGATGACGAGGCGTTCTACAGATTTTATCTGGAAATAGACGAGACAGTAAAGGCTGCGCTGAAGACCGATCCGGTTATTGCGCAATGAAACGGTAGACTATTTCACCGTATTGTCTTTTAGGGGCTGTCGCCGAAGCCGTGAAACGGGAAAGGCGGGCAGCCCTTTTTGCAAATTCCCTGAGACAGTGGTCGGAAGATGAGAAGTCCTCCATTATTTCCACTGCATCTACGGCCCCTGACGGGTTTACGGTGATGCGGACAGTCACATCTCCTGCGCCCATGCATCTGTAGGCCGGTACGGAAAGATTGACGGCTTTCCTGCCGTCCAGTGAGTATGACACTACCGAAGGTCCGGTATATACAGGCTTTTCGGCGTCCGTTTCTTCACTGCGGTGATCCGGAAGGGCTGCATAGTCCTCCGGATTTTCCGGTTCAGGTGCGTATGCGCCGCTTTCGAGTTCCCTTGCAAGCCTTTCGACATCTCTGTACAGCTGCTCTGCGTCAGTGTTCCTGTCGTCTTCCAGGTGTGCGGAACTTGCATCTACCGCTATGTTCCGGATTTCCTCCTGCCATCCGGACCGTGAATCCACGGCGGAAGCGGCAGCCAGCAGGTCATCAATCCTGTCGCTGATATCCTGCCTGAATTCCTCTTCCTGCTCCAGCCGCTCCTGTTCCTCCGCCTGGGAAAAGTCCAGTACGTAAGTATTTTCCGAATTGACGGCTGTGGCGATTTGGGAGACCAGCAGTACGATAACGAGTCCGACATGCAGGATTACAGTCAGATAAAGGCCGGATTTGTCCTCTTTGGATATTTTTATGTGCAGACGCTTCACCTGGTTCTAATATGCCTTGTGCAATGCTTTCTCGATGGTGGCCGAGATGATATCTATCGCTACCTTGTTGTGCCCTCCCTGGGGTATGATGATGTCGGCGTATCTTTTGCTCGGTTCGATGAACTGGAGGTACATCGGCTTCACGGTCTTGGAATATCTCTGTATCACGGTCTCCACGGTCTTTCCGCGTTCCATGATGTCCCTGGCCATGATTCTCATCAGCCGGTCGTCATCGTCGGCATCCACGAATATTTTGATATCCATCTGGTCCCTGAGCTCGGCGCATGTGAATATCAGGATGCCTTCGATTATGATGACATCGGCAGGCTTCACTGTGACAGTCTCGGTCCTTGACCTGGAACATGTGAGATAGGAATAGACAGGCTGTTCTATGATTTTTCCCTCCTTGAGTTCACGCAGCTGCCTGTTCAGGAGTTCGAAATCTATCGAATCCGGATGGTCGAAGTTCACTTTCTGCCTTTCTTCCAGCGGAAGGTAGCTTGAGTCCTTGTAGTACGAGTCCTGCGGGATGACCACTACGTTTTCCTTAAGCTGTTTCGTGATGGCCTGTACTACGGTTGTCTTGCCGGACCCTGATCCGCCTGCTATTCCGATAACTAACATGAGTCTGTCTTTTTTGGTTTCAATTGGCCTTTAGAATTCGGCGCTCTTCGGTGTGCGCGGGAACGGAATGACGTCCCTGATGTTGCTCATGCCGGTGACGAAGAGCAGAAGCCTTTCAAAACCGAGACCGAATCCGCTGTGAGGGGCAGAACCGAATCTCCTTGTATCTATGTACCATTCGAGATTCTCCCTGCTCATGCCGAGTTCTGAAATCCTTGCCTCCAGTTTCTCAAGTGACGACTCCCTTTCGGAACCTCCGATGATTTCCCCGATTTTAGGGAAGAGTACATCCATGCCCCTTACAGTCTTTCCGTCATCGTTCTGTTTCATGTAGAAGGCCTTGATGTCTTTCGGATAGTCTGTCATGATGACCGGCTTTTTGAAATGCTTCTCTACCAGATATCTTTCGTGTTCACTCTGGAGATCCACGCCCCAGCTGACAGGGTATTCGAACTTTTCTCCAGATTCTTCAAGTATCCTGATACCTTCTGTGTATGTCAGCCTTACGAAATCTGTCTTGATTACGCTTTCAAGCCTTTCTATCAGTTCCTTGTCGAACATGTCGTTCAGGAACCTGATGTCGTCCATGCAGTTTTCAAGCGCATATCTTACCAGGTACTTGATGAAATCTTCGGCCAGTTCCATGTTGTCTTCTATTTCGTAGAAGGCCATTTCAGGCTCTATCATCCAGAATTCGGCCAGATGTCTCGGAGTGTTCGAGTTTTCGGCCCTGAATGTAGGTCCGAATGTGTAGATTTCCCCGAGAGCCATCGCCCCGAGTTCTCCTTCAAGCTGTCCGCTCACGGTGAGGCTGGTCTGTTTCCCGAAAAAGTCCTGGGAATAGTCTATTTTTCCGCTCTCGTTTCTCGGAGGGTTGTTCAGGTCCAGAGTGGTCACCTGGAACATTTCTCCCGCACCTTCACAGTCGGATGCCGTGATAATAGGGGTGTGCAGATAGACGAAACCCTTGTCGTTGAAATATTTGTGTATGGCGAAGGCCATCGCGTGCCTTATTCTCAATACTGCGCCGAAAGTGTTGGTCCTCGGTCTGAGATGCGCTATCGTCCTGAGAAATTCCATTGAATGGCCTTTCTTCTGGAGCGGATATGTGTCGGGATTTGCTTCTCCGTAAAGTTCTATTTCCCTGGCCTGGATTTCCACGGCCTGGCCGCTTCCTACGGATTCTACCAGGTCGCCTTTCACACGGATGCATGCTCCGGTGGTTATTTTCTTCAACAGTTCTTCCGGAAATGCAGCAGTCTCTACGACTATCTGTATATTGTTTATGGTGGAGCCGTCATTCAATGCTATAAAAGCAATATTCTTGTTCCCTCTTTTCGTCCTGACCCAGCCCTTGGCTACGACTTCACGGCCGGGTTCGCTTTTCAGCAGTTCCTTGACTTTGGTCCTCATAATCGTCATTGATAATTATTATACTCTGTAAATCACACAAATTTACGATATTCTTCTTATTCACCCAAGATTTTTCCCTTTATTTCAGTGTTGTCATATCTGCCTCCGAAACGGTCAGAACCCTTGCCGATGGCATATACCGGAACCGGGCCTCCCGTGTGGCTGAGTGTAGTCCATCCGATGTACGCCTTGTCGTTTAGGGCTTTGTTCTCGTTGTAGCCGAGTTCGTTCCTGCAGCCGGATGCTGTCCAGGCGCTGTCGAGGATATTCCATTTCAGATTGTCTTCTCCGGACAGTGCTCCGCCCAGTGTTATTCCCCCGGTCTCATGGTCTGCCGTCACCAGAATCAGGGTCTCGTCCGGGTGTTCCCTGTAAAATTCCATTGCCTTCCTGACAGCTCCGTCCAGTTCCATAACCTTTTCGATCATTGGCATTGTCTTGTTGTCATGTGCGGCCCAGTCGATGTCCCCCTGTTCGAACATGATGAAGAACGGTGTGTCGTCACCGAAGAATTCAAGGCATTTCCCTACCATCTCTTCGGACGAAATCTCTCCGTCAGGCTCTTTCTCCACCACGTATGTAGGCGTGTCCTTGCCCCTGTATGATTCCTGGCTCAGAACGATATGTTCCGCCCCTGCTTCCATGGCATCTTCCAGTTCGTCCATGCCGAAGCATACGGAGTAGCCGGCCTTTTCGAGAAGCGGCTTGCTTCCTTCCTTATCGCCGTCCTTGCCGGCGTAGTCTATGAAGCCGGATCCGGCGAGGAAATCGAATCCGCTTGCAGGAATCTCTTCAGTGATTTCATAATACGCATGTCTGCTCACGTTGTGCCCGTAGAATGCGGCAGGCGTGGCATGGTTTACAGGTACGGAACTCATGATTCCGACCTTGTACCCCTTTTCCTTCAATATGGATGCAATGCTTTTGAGCGTGTCGCCTTCAGGAGTGATGCCGAGCCAGCCGTTGTTGGTCTTGACACCGCAGCTTATGGCTGTCCCCGCAGCGGATGAGCAGGTGATACTGCTGTTGGCAGAGTATGTCTCGGCCATTCCGAGTACCGGAAATCCGGTGAATGACAGTCTCTCGAATCCTGTTTCTCCGTTTTTGTACGCCTTGTATGACTCTGTCGCCGCTACATGTGTGGCGCCCATCCCGTCACCTATGAACAGGAAAATATATTTTGCGGGACTTGCAGTGCCGGAAGTTCCAGGGCAGCATCCTGTATTTGATAAAACGACCCCGGCAAAGGCCATGGCCAGGCAGACGAGTCCTGCGGCAGTTTTCATTGCATTTTTCTTCATTGCTTTCAATATATTTTAAAGTCAGTTCGTTGAATTATCTTACTTTGTATCAGAGATCCCGTCGAACTGACGTTACGATTCCTACGGAATCCCTTACAATTCCTTTTTCCGTGTGATACCACGGCCGCCCGCAAATTTACTCTTTTCCGGACAAAAAAGAAAGATGGAACCCAAGATTTCCCGGATTCCATCTTTTCCCATATAACTTGTCCAGTCAGTACTATTCTGCAGGTTTGCGTGCTGCATACATGATCTTCAAGGCCGAACATCTTCTCAGTTCCTGCTTTACGTCAGTGATGATACCCATCCTGACATCAGCATCCGCCCTGATAGCCACTGTCATATACTGTCTGTCCACTTCGCTCATCGCGTCGCGCTCTGCAGCGATGAAGTCTCGGATTTCGTCAACTGTCTTGAAAGAATCGTTGAGCTGTATACGTGCATCGGTACCGTACATCCTCTGGAGGGAGGCAATAGGTGATCCGATGTTAATGTATGACGTGAGATCCTTGCGTTCCAGTTTGGCGATTTCTGTCGCCTCGGGAAGCTTGACGATAACCTTGTTTTCGGTTTCGCGCATATTGGTGGTAACCATGAAGAAGAACAGCAGCATGAACACGATATCGGACATGGATGCCGTGGTCAATCCAGGAACTTCTTTCTTGGAATTCTTGTTTCCGAATTTAGCCATTTTGTTACTCCTTTATTATTGCTTTGAAACGTCCTTAGGCTCTGCCTCGGAAATATTCTGAGGAATAGCGTCCCTTACGATCCTCTGTTTTTCCTCGTCCAGGGATATGTATGCCCTGCCGAAATGTGCCTTTGCGAACTCGTCCCTCAGTTCGTTGACAGCCTTTACAAGCTCATTCTGTACTTCGATATACTTCTTGTAGCTGGTACCGCGGTCGTTCTGGAGGGAGATAACGCCTTTGGATACATTGTATGTCCCGAATCCCTCGATCTCTTTCGGAGACCTTTCAGGAAGGTTCGGATCGTTGTTAGGGTTTACAAGGAACTCCTTGATTTTATCTTTCAAGAAACTGACATCCATCGGTTCATTACCGGCGAACAACCTGTCAGCGGAATTAATCCTCACTATGATGATATTCCTCCTGTTGATCTTCTGGTCTTCTACCGCCTGCTTTTCATCAGGTATAGGCGGAAGACGGCGCTGCAGTCCGGATGCCTGATCCATGGTAGTGGTCATCAGGAAGTAGGAAAGCAGCAGGAACGCTATGTCCGCCGATGACGCTGAATTTAATTCTGGAGTCTTTTTAGACATACTTTACTTATTTATTGAGGATTGCATTACGTATTGCACCATAAATGATGGCCAGGACGGTCAGTGCGCAAAGTATGTAGGTAAGGTTCAGCACGGTGTCTGTGAGTTTGAGGGTCATCGGGCTGACTTCTTTTCCTACATAACCCATTGCAGGGGCTCCTGAGGACAGCAGGTAGACAGCACCGACAACAACTACCACCACTACAAGCTCGATAAGCATCTTGAGAAGGTTCTTTGGGTTGTTGATCGCGCTGATGGCTATGCCGAAGAGCACTGCTGCCGCTATGCCGACCACTACCAGTGCGTATGCCCAGTAGAGAAGCGTGTTCACAGAGGCATCATTGAATCCTACTGCATATCCCCACACAGTTATGGCTGTACTGACTATCATCAGTACCCATAATGTGATCTTTACTATTGTTTCAAATTTGCTGGATGACATTGTCTGTGTTATTTTTTATTCTCATACTTAACCAGAATATCTACAAGGGAGATAGAAGCGTCTTCCATGTCAATGGACAGTGAGTCTATCCTTGAAACGATGTAGTTGTAGAAAATCTGGAGAATAATAGCCACGATCAAACCGCCGACTGTAGTGATCAATGCCACTTTCATACCACCTGCAACGACGTTAGGGGAGATATCACCTGCTGCCTGGATAGCATCGAATGCCTGCACCATTCCGACCACAGTTCCCAAGAATCCGAGGGATGTTGAAAGCGCGATGAACAGTGCGACCCAGGTAAGACCGTTCTCCATGAGGCTCATCTGTACTGAACCGTAGGAAACGACAGTCTTCTCCACTACTTCGATTCCCTGATCCATGCGGAGGAATCCCTGGTAGAAGATGCTTGCTACAGGACCGCGGGTGTTGCGGCAAACTTCCTTGGCTGCTTCTACACCGCCTTCGTTGAGAGCCTCTTCAATCTTGGCAAGAAGCTTCTTGGTGTTTGTCTTTGAGAAGCTCAGGTAAAGGATTCTCTCGATAGAGATAGCCAGACCGAAGATAAGGCAGAGGATGATTGAGGCCATGAAGCCAGGACCACCTTCGATGAATTTGGTTTTGAGCTGCTGGTGAAGCGGAATTTCACTTGATGCAGCCTGGAACGGATTGGCGTTTTCTGCAGTTGTTACTTCTTCTGCTGCCGCTGCTGAGTCAGGGGCGGCAGTAGTGTCAGTCTGAGCTGCTGCGACCTGAACTGAGAAAGCCATCATTGCAATAGTTGCAAGTGATATGAAAAAATTTTTCATAATTGAGTGAGTGTGTTTAATTAATAATGTATTAGTTTGTTATAATTTTTCAGGTATGCCGGGTCTTTTTACAAGGACTTGCCTTATCCCTAAAATCCGGTGCAATTTAGCAAATAATTTTTATATGACAATAATTATTTTGTTATTTCACCCCTCAGGTTTTCGTCCAGACCGCGTATGACTTCGGCATTGTCTTCGGTCCTTCCCATCAGATAGAAAAGTTTCGCAAGCGCACCTTCGGTGGTGATGTCGTAGCCTCCCGCCACTCCGGCGTCTTTCAGCCTTTTGCCCGTGGCGTACAGCTCCATGTTCACGGAACCTGCAAGACACTGTGTCACGTTCAGTATCACCTTGCCCATGGAGATGCCTTCCTTGACCAGGTCCAGGAACCATTCCCTGGAGGGGGCGTTGCCTGCCCCATATGTCTCGATGATGACGGCTCTTGTCTCCGGCCCGCACAGTATGTTTCTCACTACCTGCGGCGTGATTCCTGGGTGCAGCTTGAGGATGGACACCCTGGTGTCGAGGCTTGTGTGGAATGCAGGGCGGCGGTCCCAGTCGGACGGCCTGATGATAATGTTCGTGTTGTACCTGATGCTGATTCCCGCTTCTGCCAGATTGGGGCAGTTCGGGGATCTGAACGCGCGGAAGTCTTCTGAATTTACTTTGCTTGTACGGTTTCCCCTCATGAGGGAGTTTCCGAAACAGATGCAGACTTCCGGCACGATTGCGTGTCCGTCACTGTCTTTGGCGGCGGCTATTTCCACGGAAGATATCAGATTTTCCTTCCCGTCGGTCCGTGCGACGCCTATGGGCAGCTGGCTGCCGGTGAATATGACCGGCTTGGTAAGGCCTTCCGTCATGAAACTCAGGGCCGATGCCGAGTATGCCATGGTGTCGGTCCCGTGCAGTATTACGAAGCCGTCATATCTGTCATATTTGTCACGGATGAGCCCGGCGAGGGTCTGCCATGTGGAAGGTTCTATATCTGCGGAATCTATGACAGAGTCGAGGGTGCAGTAGTCTATCCTGTACGCGAATTTACCCAGTTCGGGGACCTCTTCCAGAATCTGGGAGAAGTCGAACGGTTTCAGCGCCTGCTCCGCCGGGTCTACCTTCATTCCGATGGTTCCGCCGGTATAGATGAGCAGAATGGATGATTTTCCTGTGTTTCCGTCCGGATTGAATTTCATGTCTGAGGGTATTTTCAAAAATTGAACAGTCTTTCTGCGTTCCGGGTGGTCGCCATGGCCACTTCTTCGATGCTTGTGCCTTTCTGCAAGGCCACTTTCCCGGCTATCAGCGGAATGTAGCTGCTTTCGTTTCTTTCCCCGCGGTGCGGTACCGGGGTCAGGTAAGGGGAGTCGGTCTCGAGTACTATCCTGTCCAGCGGAATGTCCTTTACGGTTTCCGCTATGGATGCGTTCCTGAATGTCACCACGCCCCCTATGCCGACGTACCAGTCACCGAGTTTCATGATTCTTGCGAATGTTTCCCTGCTGCCTGTGAAAGCGTGGAAAACACCTCTGGGGGAGAGTGCCTTGCAGCGTTCGAGTACATTTAATATGAGTTCCGTGGCTTCCCTCGCATGGATTATGACGGGAAGTCCAAGTCTGCAGGAAAGGCGCACCTGTCTCTCGAAGGCGGCTTCCTGTTCCCTGACAAATTCCCTGGACCAGTAGCAGTCCATGCCGGTTTCCCCGATGGCGCAGATCCCGGGACCTGCCAGACTTTCTATCTTTTCCAGCTCTTCCTCCCATCCGGGTCCGACTGATGTCGGATGCAGGCCGAGGCAGGTATATATGTTTCCCGGGTATTTCCCTGCAAGGTCGTTCATCGCCTGTCTGGACGTGCTGTCTATGTCCGGGAAAACCATCCTGGTGACACCGGCCCTGACCGCCCTTTCCACTGCAGCGCAGGCATCATCCCGGAACTGTTCGTCATACAGGTGGGTATGGGTATCTGTAAAAATCATTTTTCAAACAGGTATATCCTGCAAATTTAAGCATTTTTTCCGTTGATTGAGCATCTCTGCATGAGGTCGACGGAAATGAACCCGTCACTTTCCAGAAGTCCCGTGATTTCGGCTGTCACCCTGAATCCGAGACCCGTGGCATCTGCAAGTTCCTGGATGGAAATCCTTCGGTTTTTCTTGATATGCAACAGCACCCTGGCTATTTCATCCGTGCGTCCGGTCCATGCGGGCCTGTCCCTGCAGATTTCCGCGATATTCCTTTCCGCTTTCTTCTCCGGCGTGTAGCCCAGGCTGGATATGAAGTCTTCCATGGAAGTTACCGGTATGGCACATCCTGACCTTACAAGTATGTTGCAGCCTTCGGACATGGGGTCGTCAGCCCTGCCGGGCAATGCGAATACGTCGCGGTCGTATGAAAAGGCCTGCCGTGCGGTAATCATCCCGCCGCCCCTGGCCCTGGACTCTATCAGTACTGTAGCTCTGGAGATTCCCGCTATTATCCTGTTCCTGCGTATGAAATTAATGGCGACGGCACGGGTGCGCAGCGGATAATCCGTGATTGCGGCCGAGCCGTCCGAGGCCGCGATTCTTCCTGCATGGCCTCTGTGGGCGGCCGGATAAACGGAGTCCGCCCCGGTAGCCATCACCGCTATGGTCCGCAATCCTGCATCCAGGGCGGCAAGATGTGCGGTAATGTCCGTACCGTATGCAAGGCCGCTGACTATGACTGGCGGCTTTTCCGTATGTGCAAGCGCCTGCACGATTTGTCTGCACCAGTCCCGTCCGTAAGCGGAAATGTTCCTCGTCCCCACGATGGAGATGAAGTCACGGTCTCCGGCAAGGCAGGTTTCCGGCGTCCGGCTTCTGATGTAGAGGCCCGACGGCGCGTCTTCGCATTCGGAAAGCAGTTCCGGATATCCCTTTTCTCCACGTCCTATGAATGCGATTCCGAGGGCTGAGGCTTCAATGAGTTCCTTTTCCGCACTCTCAAGGGATGCCGGGCCTATCTGTCCTGCATATTTGGAATGTGGTCCCAATATTTCATCGAGTGTGTCTTTCCCCAGACTGAAAACCTCTTTTGCGCTGCCCAAATGCCGGATGAGTGCGGAGGCAATCCTCGGCTCATATCCGAATATGCGGTTCAGTGCGCAGAGGCAGATTTTTTCTTCATCGAATGTCGGCATTTTTGCCCTAAAGATAGGGGATAGAAAACAATAAAACAGGCCGGAAGCATGACCGCCGGCCTGTTTTTTCTTTTTCAATAAGAATATTTTCCTTTTCTGTAACTTCCGGTCTTGAGCGGAAGCCATGCCGTATCAGATAATCAGCAGTGCGTCCCCGTAAGGGCCGAACTTGTAGTCTTCCTTCAGGGCTGTATCGTATGCCTTCATCACTTTCTCGTAGTCTCCGAAGGCGGCCACAGACATTAGCATGGTGGAACCCGGTATGTGGAAGTTCGATACGATGGCATCCGGAATGGCGAACCTGTACGGCGGGAAGATGAATTTGTTTGTCCATCCGTCAAAAGGATTCACTTCGTCGTATGATGTGACGTATGTTTCCAAAGCTCTCATTACGGTGACACCTACGGCCAGCACCTTGTGCCTGGCCCTTTTGGTCTTGTTTATTACATCTGCCGCCTCTTCCGGTATGATGACCCTTTCCGAATCCATCTTATGCTTCGAAAGGTCTTCGACATCCACGGAGCGGAAATGTCCTATGCCCATGTGTAGGGTGATGAAAACCTTGTTTATATCCTTGAGAATCATTCTGTTGAACAGTTCCCTGCTGAAGTGCAGCCCTGCTGCCGGAGCGGCTACCGCACCCTCGTTCCGGGCAAATATGGTCTGGTAGTTCTCTGCATCCTCGGGAAGCGCCTTTTCCCTTACGAATTTGGGGAGCGGGGTTTCTCCCAGCGAATACAGTGTGTGCTTGAAGTCCTCGTAGGAACCGTCATAAAGGAAGCGGAGAGTGCGGCCTCTGGATGTAGTGTTGTCGATGACTTCGGCCACCAGGCTTTCGTCTTCCCCGAAATAGAGTTTGTTCCCTATCCTGATTTTCCTGGCCGGATCTACTATGACATCCCACAGTCTCTGTTCCTTGTTCAATTCGCGCAGGAGGAAAACTTCGATTTCGGCTTTCGTTTTTTCCTTGTTCCCGTAAAGTCTTGCAGGAAACACTTTGGTGTCATTCAGGACGAAGGTGTCTCCCTTGCCGAAATAGTCTATTATATTCTTGAAGAGTTTGTGCTCTATTTCCCCTGTGTCCTTATGAAGAACCATCAGCTTGCATTCGTCTCTCCATCTCGGAGGTTCCTGTGCTATCTTGTCATTGGGGAGGTTGAATTGGAATTGTGACAGTTTCATTAAATCTGGTGCCTGTAAGGCATGTTATTCATTAAACATTAAGCAAATTTCCACATTTGTCTGCAAGAATCCGGTACTGCGGCGGCAGCTTCTATTTTTATGCATGGCGGCAGCCTGCCGGTAATCCGATGACATTATGTTATACGAATTTTCCGGAAAAATGTTTCAATTTTTTTGAAATGTTGGAAAAAAGAATTATATTGACAAGAATTTATCCCAATTTTTCCTTGAAGACTTCCTGAATCGACGGATATGTGTTGTTCAGAAAGGCCGGGAGGCTGGATTTCGCCACCCACGCGGCCTTGGTGATATCTTCTTCTTTCTGCGGCGTCAGGTCTGCAGGGTCCGTGTAGAGCATGTCGAACCACCATGTGTGTTTCAGATGCCAGATGCCGTTTCTTTTGTAGCAGTGGTCCGTGATGCAGACAAGGTCACCGAGCTGCAGGGAATCCACTCCCGTTTCCTCCCTTACTTCACGCAATGCCGTGACCTTTATGTCTTCGCCTTCCTCCCTGTGACCTTTGGGAAGGTCCCACAAGCCGTTTCTCCTTATGAGAAGGAAATCCCCCCGCCTGTTGGATACAAGCCCGCCTCCGGCATCCACTTCCTTGAATTCCGAACACAGTTTTCTGTATGTGTCTTCAGAATCTTCCGCAGGAATGTAAATGCGTGCGAGCGAACCGGTGACTTCAAACATGTCCACTATGGCATGTATGTCCGGCTTGTCCCCTGACCTGAACTGTATGGCGTTGGGGTCGGTGAGCGCCTGTTCGTATGGAGGGCATATTATTATGCATCTTTTTTCAAAATATATCTTATGCATTATATCCATGGAAATTACTATATTTGCAAAATATGTCCTGCAAATATACGCAGAAGCCGAGAGCAATACAAACGAGCTTGCTCGATTTGTATTGCCGAGGCGCTACAGGATATGCGGCGAAGCGTTGCACTGACATGTCTTGACTGGAAGCAGGACGTCGGACAATGACAATAAATGAATGATAATAATAAAACAACGATTATGGAATCAAAGGAAATATCGGTAGCCAAATCCCTCCTGGATATCAAGGCCGTGCTGCTGAATCCGGAAAAGCCGTTCGTCTGGGCATCGGGATGGCTCTCACCTATCTATTGTGACAACAGGCGGATACTTTCTTATCCTGAAATCAGGGAGAACATAGCGCGGCTGATGGCGGAAATCATCAGACGGAAATATCCTGAAGTGGATGTCATCGCAGGAGTGGCTACGGGAGCCATAGCCCATGGCATGCTGGTGGCATACTTTCTCGGCAAGCCGTTCATCTACGTGCGCCCGAAGCCGAAGGATCACGGCACAGGCTCGCAGATTGAAGGTATTCTGGAGAAAGGTGCGAAAGTGGTCGTAGTGGAAGATCTCATATCTACCGGAAAAAGCAGCCTTTCTGCCGTGGATGCTCTGAACAAGGAAGCTGCCGAGGTGCTTGGAATGGTGGCGATTTTCTCTTATAATTTCAACCAGGCAAGGCGTGCTTTCGAAGTGGCTGACGTGGAACTCACGACACTCACCAATTACGACACTCTCATAGATGTGGCCTGCAGCACAGGTTATATCAAGGATTCTGATATGGAGCTTCTGAAGGAATGGAGATTCTCTCCTTCCACGTGGGGCAAGACCGAGTGATATATGGCGACACAGATAAAAAGCAAACATGCCACAGTGTCCAGGCAGCCGTATGAACTTTATATGGGCTTCGTGGACATGCGGAATTTCGTGCAGTTCCTTCCGGAAGAAAAGAAAAAAGACGTGGAAGCGGACTATGATTCCATCAGGGGGACTGTTCAGGGGTTCAATGTCGGGATCAGGGTCGTGGAGCGTGTTCCTTATTCAAGAATAGACTTCAAGGATGACGGGGCTCCGTTCCAGTTTTCGCTCTCCATGTTTTTCGACCCTGCACAGGAGGCCGGCAAGACGGATTTCCATATAGAATTTTCTGCGGAGTTGAACTTCATGATGAAAATGCTGCTCGGCTCCAAACTCCAGGAAGCTCTGGACAAGGTGGTGACCTCTCTGGCCGATGCTTCGGAGGGAAAGATGCCGGAAGGATTTGACCCGTCTGAATATGGATTCGGGAAATGACCTTTTCATAAGATATCTGAGCGAGGCGATCGGAGCCGGAAAGGCGAAGGTCGCCTTGTCTGCTTTGGGTGAGCCTGCTTCCGTTTCCGTCAGGATGAATCCCTGCAAGCTTCCTGCATCCGGACATTTCCAGGGAAAAGTTTCCGGGGTTCCGTGGTCGGAATACGGGCTTATGCTTGAGGACAGGCCGGTCTTTACTCTGGACCCGCTGCTTCATGCAGGATGCTATTATGTACAGGACTCGTCGTCCATGTTTGTCGGCCATGTCCTGAGAAAGATATTGCCGGAGGTGCATGCTGACGGCCCTTTGAGGGTTCTGGATCTGTGTGCGGCACCCGGAGGCAAGACTACCGATGCGGCGGCTTCGCTGAGGTCCGTGCTTGGTGACGGATTCCTGCTGGTATCGAATGAAGTGATCCGTTCAAGGGCATCTGTTCTTGCGGCCAATGTCGCGTTGTGGGGAGACCCGTCCGTGATGGTGACAAGCGCCGACCCCGCCGTGATTGGCAGGAACGAGGGATTCTTCGACATAATATTGGCCGATGTGCCGTGTTCCGGCGAAGGGATGTTCAGAAAAGACGCTGATTCGGCGGCGCAATGGTCGGAGGAAAACGTGGAGCATTGTGTCGCCAGGCAGCGGCGGATTCTTGCCGATGTCTGGCCGGCATTGGCCGAAGGCGGTCTGCTTCTGTATTCGACATGTACTTTCAACAGGTATGAGAACGACGGCAATGTCCGTTGGGCGGCGGATACATTGGGAGCTGAGCCTTATGACCCGGAGGCGGCTCCGGACTGGCCGGAAATAATCCGGACGGAATACGGGTACAGTCTTGTCCCCGGTTTTGTGAAGGGCGAGGGCCAGTATTGTGCGGTGTTGAGGAAGACTGGGGGAAAACCGCGGATGAAAGTATCGGGAAATGGAAGGAAACGGGCCAATGGAGTATTGCCGGCAGGTGTGTTTTCCATTCCCGTGACGGAAATCGTGAAAGGGGATATTGTCAAGGCTGTCCCCGAGGTGATAGCTGATGATGCTGCATGGCTGGAGAGCGCAGTGAGGACAGTAGCTTCAGGGTGTGCCGCATTCAGCCGGAAAGGAAAGGATTTGGTTCCGTGTGCCGACCTGGCCCTGTCGGTATGTCTGGGAAAGGATGTTTTCCCGAGAGCGGATACGGACAGGAAAACTGCCCTAAGGTTCCTTCACAGGGATACTTTTTCTCTTCCTGATGCCGAAAAAGGCTATGTAATGATATGTTTTGAGGGACATCCTCTCGGTTTCGTGAAAAATCTCGGAAACAGGTGCAACAGTCTCCATCCGCAGGAACGGCGTATCAGGATGGATATAGGCTGTTGATCGGGATAATATTTTTAGGAAAATTATGGATTGCAGGAAATTTGTACTGGTGGCGGCTGTCATGGCCGGATGCTGCATGGAAATGGCGGCGCAGACTGATGCGGGACTTTCAGAAAGTTACGCGAAAAGATATAATCTTATAGTGTCCAAACTCGGCTATGACGGCGTGGGCGTGGAGACCGTGCTGACGCAGTGGGAAAAGGCGGATTCGCTGAATACGGACATGCTGACCGCATGGTTCAACTACTGGTTCACCAAGGCCCAGTCAGAGGAAGTGGTGGTCAAGACACAGAAAAGGTATCTCGGTGCAGAGCCTCTGCTGTCTCTGAAAGATTCCACGGGGGCTGACATATATTATTTCCAGGAGGTCTTTTATGACGACGGGATGTTCTCGAAGGCGATGAAGTATCTGGACAAGGCCATTTCGGAGGAACCGTTGAGGCTGGACCTGCGTTTTACCAAGGTCGCCTCCCTTATGTCATACGAGAAGGACAGCCCTGACATGGCATTGTCCTACCTTCTGGCGCTGGCCGACAGGAATGCAGAGGAAGACTGCAAATGGGAATATCCCGGTTACGAGATTTCGGAAGACTTCTTTACGCAGGCGATGCAGGAGTACTGTTTCGCTTTCTACAGGCTCGGCACTCCTTCTTCGTACAATGCGTTCAGGACCCTGTCGGAAAGGATGCTTCTCGATGACCCGAAGAATACCGTATTCCTTACCAATATGGGAACATACGATTTCATAGTGGCAAAAGACTTCAAAAGCGCACTGAAGTATTACAAGAAGGCACTGAAAATAGCTCCGGACGACTATACCGCCCTGAAGAACTGCGTCCTGCTCGCCAGGCAGCAGAAGAACAAAAATATGGAAAAGAAATACCTGGCGTCTTTCGTGAAGGTGGCTGCGGAAGACGAGAAGGCGGCTGCTGAGGCCAGACTGCAGTACCTGCAGTAGTTCAGGCTTCTCCCCGCTTTTTCCTGGCCGCGTAGAGCTGCCATGAATTGTAGACATTGTGCCATATGCAGTAGAAGCCTCCGGCAATGGATGTGACAGGGGTCATGAAAGTATAGGCCATCCAGATGCCGAATACCGTATTCTTCTGTCCGAGTGCCTGTCCTGCGGTAATGGATGCCCCATAACGTCTGCCTATTCTCTTTCCTGCCGCGAACTGCAGGATGCAGCATGCAAGGGAAATCGCTGCCAGACCGGCCTGGTAGATGACGGGGGTGTCGCTGTGCACTATGGATCTTGTCGTCATGGCTATGGCGATCATCAGGGAAAAGCTCCAGAGATAGAAAGCCGCGTTCTGTTTGCCTGAAAGCCACGCATGGAACCCCGGCATGAGGTACCTTACCAGAAATGCAAGCAGGCACGGAGCTATCAGAATAGGGAAGACCTGCGCCAGTATCATGCAGACGGCAGTGAAAAAGGAAATCCCTGCCGCCGGGTGAACCGCAGGTATCAGAAGCGGTACCAGGACAGCAGCTGCCATGTTTATTATGATGGTATATGTAGTGATGCCGGATATGTCCCCTCCGAGTTTGCCAGTCACTACTGCCGCAGCGGTAGCCGTGGGGCATATCAGACAAAGCATCGCCCCTTCCACCAGCACTTTCCAGTGGAAATCCGGAAGCAGGGCCGCCGGTATTGCCAGAAGTGCGAAGCCCAGAGTCTGGAACAGAAGAAGCCGCAAGTGCCATTTCCTGGGTCTCAGGTCCCCCGGCCTTATCTTGCAGAATGACAGGAAAAGCATTGTGAAGAGAAGCACCGGCTGCAGGATGCCGGCACATTTCTTCAGATACGGTCCTGCAGGAGCCAGTGCCGGAATATTGTCATAAATCAGGTACAGAAGCACCCCTGTGATTATGGAGACCACCAGGGTCCAGTCCTTTACGAAACGTATAAGCTTCCCCGGAATATTTCCTGCAGCTGTCATATCCGCATGTCCTTTTAATCAGTCTGTCGCGCATTTCTCCGGCTGTCTTCCCGCCGTATGCCGGGACTGCGACGTTAAATTTTCAATAATTGAGGGTGCAAATATGATAATTTTTTAGACAGCTTGGCAAATAATGCGTATCTTTGTATGATTTTATCAAAAAAGCGATTATGAATAGAATTGTATGTCTTATGCTTGCACTGGCAGCTACCGTGTCCTGCAAGGAAACAGAAAACATAAAGCCTGCACTGGATTTGTCCAACCTTGACCAGACAGTGGCTCCCGGCGAGGATTTCTACCGTTATGCCACGGGCGGCTGGATGAAGTCGCATCCTCTCAAACCGGAATATTCGCGGTACGGAACCATGAATGTCCTCGCGGAAAACAACGAGAAACAGCTTCGCCAGCTTTTCGAGAATCTCGGTTCGGGCACTCCGGTTCCCGGCAGCGAGGCGCAGAAGATAGATGACATATACAAGCTCGGACTGGATTCCACCAGACTTGTCGCAGAGGGGGCGGAGCCTCTCAAGTCAGGACTTGAGTCCATAGCCGCCATAAACGACAGCAGATCCTTCGCCGAGACAGTAGCCAGGATGCATGCCGAGGCAGAGTTCCCGTTCTTCGCCGGATATGTCTCTTCAGACATGACGGACAGCGATGTCAACGTACTGTATATTTCCCAGTCCGGACTGGGTATGGGAGACCGTGACTATTATCTGGATACGGCTAATGCCGCCATTAAAGACGGTTACAGGAAATATCTTGCCCGAATTTTCGAATTGACCGGATACGAGAACCCGGATTCGTCCGCTGCCGAGGTGCTGGAAGTCGAGGATGCCATTGCCGCGATTTCATGGTCAAGCGTGGAACTCAGGGACGTGCTCAGGTCTTACAATCCCGTTTCGGCCAAGGACCTGAAAAGCTCTTATCCGAATTTCGATTTCGGTGCATGGTTCAGGGAACTCGGCATAGAGGAACCGGACAAGATAATAGTGGGACAGCCGTCATATCTGGCAGGGCTTGATTCCCTGATAGCCAATACCGACCAGGCAAAGCTGAAGAAATACCTTGCGGCACAGTATATTTCCGAATACTGCACCCTTCTCGGAGAAGACTTCTATGACGCCAATTTCGATTTCTTCAAGAAGACGATGGCCGGCGTGAAGGAGAAGCAGCCGCGCTGGAAACGCTCCCTGAATGTGGCAAGCAGCATGCTTCCGGAAGCGGTGGGCAAACTCTATGTACAGTTGTATTTCCCTCAGGAATCCAAGGATGCCATGCTTGAAATGGTGTCCAATATAAGGACGGCTCTGGGAGAACATATAGATTCCCTGAAATGGATGTCGGATTCCACCAAGATGGTGGCCAAGGAAAAACTGGCTGCCATAACAGTCAAGATAGGCTATCCTGACAAATGGAAAGACTACTCCACTCTGATTATAAACCCTACATTGTCATACATGGAGAATGTACGGAACATAAAGAAGTGGGATATGGCCGACAATTTCTCCAGACTGAACAAACCGGTGGACAAGACGGAGTGGCTCATGAGTCCGCAGACAGTCAATGCCTATTATAATCCTACGACCAACGAGATATGCTTCCCGGCCGCTATCCTGCAGCCTCCTTTCTTCAATCCTGATGCTGACGATGCCGTGAACTACGGTGCCATAGGCGTAGTCATAAGCCATGAAATGACCCACGGTTTCGATGACCAGGGAAGGCATTTCGACAAGGACGGAAACATGACGGACTGGTGGAAACCGGAGGACGAGGCTGCATTCAAGTCCAGGACAGACATACTTGTAGCCCAGTTCGATTCCGTATATGTACTTCCGGGAGTGAGGGCCAACGGCGCATTGTGTCTCGGAGAGAATATAGCCGACCAGGGCGGTCTGCGTGTCGCATATACGGCATTGCAAAATTCGTTCGGAGGGCACAGGCCTGCAGATATCGACGGATTCACTGCCGAACAGAGATTCTATCTGTCATACGCCAATATCTGGGCCATGAACATCACTGACGAGGAAAAGGCCAGACTGACCAAGCTGGATGTGCATTCTCTCTGCGAAAACAGGGTGAATGTCACACTGAGGAATCTCCAGACTTTCTTCGATGCCTTCGGTATCACCGAGGGGGATGCAATGTACCGTCCTGAGGAAGAAAGGGTAATCATCTGGTAATCTGATATGGGGGTCACTGGCTTCATTTCCGGAAAACTCCGCTTTCGGGGGAGACTGGTCATAGTTTCCATCGCGCTGAGTTTTCTGGTGATGATAATAGCCGTATCGGTATCGTCAGGGTTCAGAAAGGAAATAAGGGACGCCGTATCGTCAGTCACTGGGGATGTGCAGCTTATGCCTTCCAATATGGACTGGCTTTCAGGCAATACCCCCGTGAGCCGGACTCCCGCATATCTCCATCGCATAGACTCGATTCCCGGAGTGGAATCAGTATCTCCTGTCGTGTACCGTGCCGGGATTGTAAAGAACTCGGATGTGGTGCACGGCGTTCTGTTCAAGGGGATGGAGGATTTCACCCCGGCCGATTCGTCATCTCTGGCCGTGGCCGTACCGGACAGACTGGCTTCCATCCTGTCTGTCAGTGAGGGTGACAGTTTCCAGGCATATTTCGTAGGTGAACGTGTCAAGGTACGGAAGTTCACGGTAGCCCGCATATATCAGGATATGACCGGGACCGATGACAGGCTTGTGATTTATGCCGGACTCAGGGACATTCAGAGAATCAACGGCTGGAACGGGGACCAGGTCTCGGCTTTCGAGATCAGGCTTGACGACAGGTCCCGCAGTTCCGAGGCAGCCATGTCGTCACTTGCGGACGAGATAGGGACAGCTGCCCTTCTCTTTTCGTCAGATGACGACACGTCGGTGATAAGCGTTTCCGCGGCGGATTCCCAGCCTCAGGTGTTTGACTGGCTTTCCCTGATAGATTTCAATTCCATGGTCGTGCTTGTCCTGATGACCGTGGTGGCAGGGTTCAACATGATTTCCGGGCTGCTGATATTGCTTTTCGAGAATATCTCCACTATCGGCATACTGAAGTCCATGGGCATGACGGACAGGGCGATTGTCAGGGTCTTCCTGAGATCTTCGTCTTCCCTTGTGCTGAAAGGCATGGCTGCCGGCAATGCGCTTGCGCTCATTTTCTGCGGCATCCAGTATTATACCCGCTTCATCACCCTCGACCCGGACAATTATTTCATTTCATACGTCCCCGTACATCTGGAACTGTGGAAAATAATGGCAGCAGATGCTTTGGCTTATCTGGCGATAATGCTTCTGCTTCTGCTGCCGTCAATGTTCATATCCAGAATTGATCCTGCCCGTACTGTGAGAATGGGCTGATCCGGCTTGCCTAAGCCGGACAGATTTCACAGAATACGGAATAGATATTCAGGATATTGTCTACGTAGTTCATTGTTTCCGTGCCGTTGAACTTTCCGAATTTCAGGGGAATCTCCGACAGGGTGGCATCCTCCCTCATGGAAGGTATGACTTTCAGTATGTCGTCCCACCTGTTGCAGTCCAGATTCCTGGCCGCTGCCAGGTTCCTGCAGTCTGCTATCCTGCCTTCACCAGCATTGTAGGATGCCAGGACGAACTTGAACCTTTCAAAATCCGTCATGTCTTCGTCGCTGTACATCTTCTGGAGTCGTGCCAGGTGCTTTGTACCGGCCTTGATGTTTTCCTCCGGATCAAGCAGATCCGTGATGCCGTAGTATTCGGCTGTGGATGGCATGACCTGCATGAGTCCCGTGGCCCCTCTGTGCGAAACGGTGTTTATGGAGAACTTTGATTCCTGGTAGATGACTGCTGCGAGCATTCTCCAGTCCCATCCGAGTCCGGCCGCGTATTCTTTTATAAGTTTGTCATACGGGCTGATTCTGGATGTTATCATCTGCCTGTCGATTCTGGACAGCGGATTTACTGTCCTGTGGTACTCCATCCACGTCTTCCTGTAGTCTTCGGACTCGGTGTATGTGGCAATCCAGGTGTTCACCTCCTTGATTTTGGCGATGTCCTCACTGTTTATTGCCCATACGGTGTGGTCCAGTTCGCTGGAAAAGATGATTTCGTTTCCGCTGTGGGTGCATGTATCGGGAAGGACCATGATGTCCACCGTACCTGACCTCAGGGAATCCATATAGTCGCAGTGGCTGTCCGCTACAGACACTTCCACTCCGGCTCCCACATGTTCGCCGAACTTGCGGAGAAGTTCGTAGCTGAAACCTGTCCTGAAACCGTTTTTTCCATAGCTTTCATTTCCGGTATTGATCACACACCTGATAGTGTCCCCTCCGAAAGTACCATAAGGGCTGACACTGTCTACTGCATTCGAGCGTTCGCCTATCGTCACTGATCCGAAAATAAGTGCGAAAGCGGCACAATACCTCATTGTCGAGCGCATTTTTCCTGTAATTTTCATAACAATTCTCCTATTCTTGCGAGCTTCTCAGCTCAGTAGCGCCTCCTGATGCGGAGGCTCTTTTAGGTTGTACATAAAAAGGCCAGAAAATCCCCACTTTAAAGGCCTGCTGCGGTCTGATGTAATGGTGGGCGCTGAAATAGTCCGCCGACTTGTTCGGCCACCCCATACCCAGATTCACAGCCTTGATGAAGATACATGCCCTCTTCCACTGGATATTCACGAAAACGTCGATATACGGGCAGTTCCCGTACTGTTCTTCGTTCTGCGAATAGAAAACACCCAGAGCAGGACTGTAGGCCGGAGCATACCATTTCGTAGTGTACGTGGCGTTGGCCCCGATCTGCATCTGCATCACCTCTTTGACCACATTGAACTGGAAGTAGTACCTGAAGTTCAATGCAAGCATAGGCAGCGGCAGCACATCTTCGTTTGAAGAAAGCTGGAACAGTGCCTGATGGTCGAAGTGGAAATTCCAAAGCCTGAAGTTTTTCATGACAGATGCTGTCATGACGCTCATCGGTACTTCGTTTTGCTGTATTGATCCGTGGTTATCGTAGTATATGTTGTTGCTCAGCAACGCATACCCGAAGAAGGCCCTCAATTTCCATACCGGAATGTCAAGGGAAGCTTCGGCCTTCGTGGTGGAAACCTTTCCGAAATCGTTGTCCCACCAATAGTGATTGGTATGCATGTGCTGCTCATAATAGTCTGGTTCTCTGAGACTTGTCTCAAAATGGAAGTTAAGGCTCAGGGGACTGTTCTTGTATTTGCGGAACGGATAGAAGTTGACTGACAAATTGGCATTTATCCAGAAGTCGTTCAACTCGCTGCCGAGGAAGGTGTATCTTCCCTGAGCGTTCCATCCGATGTATTTCTTCAGCTGTCCCTGGGCTCCGGCGAACAGGTATGCCGAATTTCTGACGATAGGTTTGGCAGGCTTCAGATAGTTCAGCCTGTTGAAGTCATGATAGTTCAGGAGCTTGTCACCTATGCCGACATCCAGTTTCGAGACAATGCCGTCGCTTGACCATGGCTGCAGGCGGAGGAATATCCTGTTGTCGAACCTCATGACCCTGAGGGAATCGTTGCTGGTGGTCGGGTTCAGGTAGAAATTATTGTTGTAGAAATTCCTGCCTTCCGTGTCGCTTTCGGAAATATTGTCATAATAGGATTTGGTGAGTACGGTATATTCCGAACAATGCCCGATGAAAGCCGTTGTGACATCGGTGTTCAGGCTGTCGGCTGCAGCATTGCCTTGTGCCGCCGCCTTTTCGGCCTCGGTCTGGAGGTACTGCTGTATGGCCGTGCTGTCCCCGAATGTCATGATGCTGTCCCTGTATGCCTTTTCGGCCTTTCTTGCCCGTCTCGCCTCACGCGCCTCCCTGGTCAGGAAGTCGAACGGAATCCTGTATGACTGGTCGAGGAATATGGTGTTCTTCTTTATGTTGGTGCCGGCATCCGAGAGTCTTACGGCTATCTCCCTGGCGTCCACGGTCGTATCCCTTATCCAGAAATTGTCCACGATTCCGCCGTTCTCGCTTTTCTGTATGCGGTTGTATATGTAGCCTGCATTCATGAAATATCTCTTGCCGAGATAATTGGTGGCGGCTACGAATGTCCTGTTGTCCGTATCTTCGTTCTGCAGCATTCCGTTTCCTCCGAACCTGTCATATTCCAGGGTCAGGTTCAGTTCAGGCAGGATATTCTGGGTGGTCATCACCCTTACGTTGCTTTCCTCCTTCTCGGCATTTGCGAACAGCGTTCCCCAGTAAGCCAGTTCCGTGTACGGTGTCTTGGTGTTGTACATCGGCAGGGTCTCCGGGGTGTAGTTGTACATCATGTACGGGGTGTAGAAATAGGCGTTCTCCGCTTCTTCCCTCTTGAAGAAATCGTAAGTCTGGGTAGGGGAGCCGATGACACCGAGGTAGGTGGCATTCACGTCATTCCGGAGGAACGGATATTCCGTGAAATACTTGTTGTAGGTGGTGTCGATTTCCTGCAGTTCCATGTCATTGAAGTACCTGTCATGGGTCCACATCACCATCCGCTTGTACTGCATGGAGTCGGGAAGGACGTATGTGCTCAGGATTCTGGGCGTGTTCTCTACAATACTGTCCTTGTACGCCCTGATACTGTCCTTGATGTGCATGATACTGTCCAGTTCCACGAGCTTTCTCGCGGTTTCAAGCTCGGCCAGATATTTCTTCTTTTCCCTTCTGGACAGGGAGTTGAACCACGCGATAGAGTCCCTTATGGCCGTCTCGGTGGAATCCTTGAATACCAGGGAATCGAGCCTGTGCAGTTCCAGGCTGTCGCCGATATTCCTGAGGGAATCCCTTACCGCAACCCTTGTCGTGCTGTCTTTAAGGGCAATATAGTATTTGAACTTGAGTGTGTCGGTATATCTGAGGGAATCGGGAACCGTTATCGTATCTCTTGCCTGTATGGCTTCCGCCAATGCCGAATCCGCTGCAATAATGGAGTCTTGTGCCAATACCGAATCCTCCGCTGTCAGGGAATCGGCTGCCTGCAGTGTATCGGAAAGATACAGAGAATCATCCGCCTGTATGGTGTCAAGCCCATACAAGGAGTCTTCCTGAATAATGGACCCGGTGTCTGTCGTGTGCGCCAGACTGTCCTGCTGGAACAGAAGTCTGCTGTACCGTCCTGTGTCGATGCCGAATGACTGTACTGCAGCCAGGCCCGTCAGTATCGCCGGAAACCATATTTTTGATATAAAATTCCTCATATCGAGCCGGCAAAGGTAGATATTATTTTTAAAATAACAAAATTATGACAAATAATACGCCTGTTTATCAGAGTTTTGCGTATTATCCGCATGGTTCTTTGCCGTTTCCGTGATGCGTCATGGCCGGTATGCCGGCGGCATTGTCAGATGATGCGGATGCCTTTCCGCCGCATTTCCTCCAGTGCCCTGACATGCCCGTCGCGGTCCACGTATCCGAGAGCCTTTCCGATAAGGGTGACTTCCTTTCCGGCAGCCAGCATGTCTTCTGCCGTAGCCTTTACACAGTATTCGGTGGCAATGCCGCAGACATGGACCTTGTTTATGTCCAGGAGATCCAGGACCTCGGCTACGGACTGTCCTGCATCGTTTACGCCTTCCCAGCCGGAATACTGCTCCATGTCCTTGTCACAGCCTTTGAAAAAGACAAGTCCGTCGGAAACGAATGGAAGGAGAGACGGGTGGATTTCACTTCCGGGAGTGCCCGTGACGCAATGTGCCGGCCACAGGCCTCCGTTCTCCCTGAATGAACAGTGGTCCGCAGGATGGTGGTCACAGATGAAAAGGACGGGAACCGTGCCGGTTATCTCTTCTTCTCCGCCGGTTTCCGCTGCCGCCAGCCGTTCCAGGAAGGCTGCAGCCTCTTTCACGGCATTCTCGGCATTGAGACAGGCCATGGACCCGTCGATGAAGTCGCCCAGCATGTCCACGACCACCAGGGCGCAGTCTTTCATGCCGGATGTCTCAGATGTGGAATTCATTGATTTCTTTTGTCAGTTTGTTTATGATATTCATTTTCAGGTCATACAGGTCGTCTGAAATGTCCACCTTGTAATAATGCGGGTTTATCAGACGTCTCTCGCTCGGACTGAAACGGCTCAATGTGCTGTTGTAGTATGTCTTCTTTTCCCCGAGCGTATGTTCTTCGCAGCATCTTTCCCCGTTTGCGACCACTTTCTGCTGCAGGGCATGTGCCGTATATGTCCCTGCTTCGAATGTCTTGAACTTGTACCTGTCGTATTCGTCGTAAATCGTGAATGTTTCCCCTGATGTTATCTTCTGCGCTATGGAGTCGCCCCTGAGGCAGGTCACGTCGGCCTTGTATATCTCCCCGTCCTCATCGTTTCTCTTCGTGATCCTGTATGTTATCTGGAAGCCGGGGTTTATGAGCTTGGCCTTGTCCTCCGACCGTTTCAGCACAGGCGTTCCGTCTATCTGAACCAGTTTGTATACGTTCCCGAAGCAAGGATTGGCCTTGCTTGTCGCGATGGCGTCACCGACACCGTAGGAATCAATGCAGGCTCCCTGCCTTTCGAGGTCGGAAATGATGTATTCGTCCAGGGAATTGGTGGCGAAAATCTTGCAGTTCTTCATGCCGTGGTCGTCGAGGATTCTGCGGCATTCCGTGGACAGGTATGCCAGGTCTCCGCTGTCGAGCCTTATCCCGTACATGAGAGGGTAGCTGTCGTCTATGCCGTTGTCCCTGTATGCCTTTATGGCATTGAGCACCCCGCATTTAAGAGTGTCGTATGTGTCCACGAGCAGAATCAGAGGCTCGCCCCGGTGTGTCTTTATGTAGGAATCGAATGCCTTGTATTCTCCGGCTACCGAACATCCGAAAGAGGTCACGTAGCTGTGCGCCATGGTTCCAGTGGATCCGCAGCCGAAATGCACTCCGGTGAGGATGTTGGATGTGTTGGCACAGCCGGCTATTATGGCAGCCTTGGCTCCGTACACTGCGGCCCACGGTCCGTGTGCACGGCGCGAACCGAATTCGCTCACCGGCTTGTCCGTGGCCCTGCATACCCTGGAAGCCTTGGTGGCTACCGCCATCTGGTGGTTCATGATGCAGAGCATGGGGGTTTCCAGCACCTGGGCTTCTATCATGGGACCTTCCACTATAATGACAGGCTGGTTCGGAAAGGCTATCTCACCTTCTCTCATGGCATAGATGTTCCCTGTGAACTTCATCTGCGACAGGAATTTCCTGAATCCGGCATATTCTTCTCCGGGGAGAAACCTGCTGAAGAAGTCTTCCGGCATTTTGCCCAGACAGCCGACCATCTCCAGCACTTCTTCCACGCCGCTTACGACGGCCCAGTTGTTGTTTTCCGGGGCTTTCCTGTAAAAGAGATTGAATATGGCGGTCTTGTCCTTGAAGCCGCACTCGTAGAATGACTTTCCCATCGTGTACTGGTACTTGTCCGAGCAATAAGCGTTGTTGAGCATCGGTTTTTTTGTTAAATGACTGCAAATTTACTTTTTTATTGCCAATAATGGGCAGACGGGACCTGTTTTTTTGCCAATCTTGATTTTATCGTCTAATTTTGGAGAACAGAAACAGATACATTGATGAAGACGGAACTGGAAAACCTGTTCAGGGAATACACGGGGCGCATGCCGGACCGTATTGTGCAGCTTACATCGTCAGGCAGCCACAGAACATATTTCAGGCTGTATTCCGGGACAGACTCATATATCGGAGTCGCCGGGACAATGGCCGAGGAGAACGAGACTTTCTGCTCGCTTTCCGCGCATTTTCTTTCCAAAGGCATCAATGTCCCGGAAATCTATGCGGTAAGCAGGGACGGAATGTGCTATCTCCAGGAAGATTTGGGACACGAGAGCCTGTATGACAGACTGCTGCCGGGCAGACAGTCCGGGAAATATTCTGCCGAAGACGCGGAGCTTCTCGAAAGGACTATAGGAAAGCTGCCTCAGATACAGGTGGAAGGTGCGGAAGGCTGGGATTTCTCCGGATGTTTTCACAGCCAGTCGTTCAATCCCAGGTCCATAATGTTTGACCTTAACTATTTCAAGTATTGCTTTCTTCTGACATCAGGGGTGGAGTTCAATGAAGAAAAGCTGCAGGACGACTTCCTGATATTGGCTTCGGAACTCATGAAGGACATGGACGACACTTTCATGTACAGGGATTTCCAGTCGAGAAATGTGATGCTGAAGGACGGGGAGCCGTATTTCATAGATTTTCAGGGAGGAAGAAAGGGACCGGTATATTATGATGTCGCCTCTTTCGTATGGCAGGCCAGGTCAGATTTCCCGAAGGATCTGAAGGAACGGCTGGTCGGGGCATACATAAGGGCGCTGGGCAAGTACCGCCGCGTAGATGAAGACATGTTCCGGTCCAGACTCCGTATTTTCGTGTTTTTCAGGACACTTCAGGTGCTCGGGGCATACGGGTTCAGGGGAGGATATGAAAGAAAACGGCATTTCCTGGAGAGCATTCCTTATGCCATATCCAATCTGAAGGAATCTGTCCCTGCCGTCAGCGGGATTTGTCCTTATCTGGCGGAGATCTGTTCGGCCATGACGGAAATGCCGCGCTTTGCAAAACCTCAGGCAGTATCAGGAAATCCTGCGGCCCTGAAAGTCAGGATTTTCAGTTTCTCATACCGGAAGGGCATACCGGAAGATACCTCCGGAAACGGGGGCGGTTATGTCTTCGACTGCCGCGGGATGCATAATCCGGGCAAGTATGAGCGGTTCAGGACATTGACAGGCATGGACCGCGAAGTGGCCGATTTCCTGGAAAGCAGGGGAGAGGCCGCCTCTTTCCTTTCCAATGTGTTTTCCCTGGCGGACGCCCATGTCAGGAAATATATCGAAAGGGGATTCACTGACCTGATGTTTTCTTTCGGATGTACCGGCGGCCAGCATCGTTCCGTGTATTGCGCGGAAGCTCTGGCCTCGCATCTGAAAGCCGGATACGATATAACGATAGAACTGTTTCACAGGGAGCAGGGTGTGAAAAAGATATTATGAAGACGACTGAAGCCATGATATTCGCCGCCGGACTCGGAACCAGGCTCCGGCCGCTTACTGACAGTATGCCGAAAGCTCTCGTGCCGGTCTGCGGAAAACCGCTTCTGCAGATAGTCATCGACAGGCTGGTCTCCTTCGGAATCCGCGACATAGTAGTCAATGTCCATCATTTTGCCGGCATGATCGAGGATTATCTGGCCTCGCATCCGGTGCCTGGAGTCAAGGTCAGGATTTCTGACGAAAGGGAACAGCTGATGGATACGGGAGGCGGCATACTGCACGCGGAAAACCTGCTCGGGGCAGACCGGTTCCTCGTACATAATGTGGATATCATATCCGATCTGAATCTGGAATGGCTGGATTCTTCTGTCAGGAGCGATGCCCTGGCTACCCTGGCAGTGAGTGACCGCAAGACATCCCGCTACCTTCTTTTCGATGATGACATGCGGCTTAAAGGCTGGACCAATATTTCCACCGGTGAGGTGCGGAGTCCTTATCCTGATCTGGATCCGTCCCGCTGCCGCCGTTATGCTTTTTCGGGAATCCATATCATTTCGCATGATATCTTCGGGGCATTCCGGGATAAAGGGTTCTGCGGGAAATTCCCGATTATGGATTTCTACCTCCGGGCTGCCGCGGAATATCCTGTCTACGGAGCTGTTCCGGAAAAACTGGAACTGGCCGATGTCGGCAAGCCTGAAACCCTTGCACGGGCCCGGGAAATGAGCTGCATAGAGAAATTATGCAGATTTTAACTTTTTTAGGAAAATCTCGCGTCCATTAAATTAACATATAGGCAAAATTTTACAAAAAAGCTGGTTTTTATTGCTTATAAGTTATAAATTGTATAAAAATTATGCTTATGAGTTCAAATATTATAGCCAGGAAATACTATGCAGACGCGGTTTACAAATTCATCGGCTGATTGCCGACGGTGGTATTTTTCCGGAGGATGAGGATGAACACGACCGTGATGAATAATCCGGCAATGACAAGAGTGACATACTGCCACGGCTCCATTATTTCCGAATAGGAAGTCATTTCCCTGAACTTGTCGTTCTGGCCTATCAGGGCTGCGAAAGTGTTGTTCGCACAGTGCATGAGCATCGTCAGCTTGAGAGAGCCTGTCCTGTAGTAGACGTATGCGAACAGCATTCCCAATATGAATGCAGGAAGCGCCTGCCATGGATTCATGTGTATCAGGGCGAAGAAAAGCGAGGATATCACCATGGCCCATACCGGTTTCATCCGCTGCAGCAGTCCCCTGAGAATCATTCCACGGCACAGCCACTCTTCGAACAGGGGAGCGAATACGGACACTGACAGCAAAGTCGCCCAAAGAGGCGTACCCACGAGCATCTGTTCGTTGAGCCTGTCAAACCATTCCGGTGTGGGCGGCAGAAGCTTTGAAAGCGGATCCGTCACGAATCCGGCGGCAATGGTGACAATGACGACTGCGGCAGCCAGACCCAGAAAGCCTCCGATTCCGAACTTGTCCTGATCGACCGGCACCGGGCGCTCCATATCGAAGTCGCGGTTGAACTTGCTCTTCGATGCTGCATACAGCATGGCCGGAATGAACATTACAGGATAGGACAAAAGCATGGAATAGCTCATCAGACCTTCGCCGCCCGGCAGAAGCATGAGTCCGGCGGTCACCAGATTTCCGAGCAGGGCGCCTGCTATCAGCAGGGCAAGCAGTATGAACAGCCCTTTTATGTCGGGGAGATAATAGTCGAAATCCTTCAGCAGATTGTAAGAAGACTTGATTTTCCGTTGAGGAGTGAATATTCCCATATTTTCAGATTTTGTTAGAGGAAAGGTTTTTCCCATCCTGACTTTCCGTTGTTTTCGTAATTAAGCCGGAAATATCCGCAGTGCAGTGTGCTCTGCAGATAATCCGGCTGTTTTTCAGGGTAATCCCAAAGTATCTTCGAGATCCATAGAGGAGCAGGCATGAAGCCTGCGACAGGCCTCCCGGAGAGGGAGGAGGAAGGAGGGTGACGCCCCTTAGTAAGGGGCTGTCGCGGAGCGACTGGGGATTAAGACGATCGGATTTCATAGAAATCCGTAACGATAGTCCGACGAATTATTAAGATTCGTCGGACTATCGTTATTTATATAACGGCGACGGATATATGCCCTTGTCGGCAAATTCCTGGAATTTGGCTACCACACCCGGCCTGTCAGCCTTGTAGGTGACGCCGAACCAGCGTGACGGTGTGGAAAGAAGTTCCGTCTTGCCGAGCTTGTTCTTGATCATGTAGTCCACTGCATACGGAATGTAGAATTCCTTCTTCAGCTCGGTCACGTTTTCCTTGAGAAATTCGATGAAGACATCATGACTGTTCTCGAAATAGTCCGGAGTGAATCCCCACATGTTCATGGAGCACAGCGCCTTGCCGTCCACTACCACTCTTTCGCCCTTGCTGTTTTCGGCATACACTTTCCCGTCTGCCTCCTTTTCGACATTGTGGTGTTCCTCCACATGCGTGAGATAGTGTTCGCTGTCCGCAGTGCAGAGACCTCTGGAAACGCCGCCGGATTCAGAAAGGGTATTGTCGAGCTCGAATCCTACGAGGCAATATTCACCTTTGGTGTTTTCATGGGCACGCAGCCAGTCTGCAAGTATTCTGAATGACTCCTTTCCGTAATAGTCATCGCCGTTGATGACAGCGAAAGGTTCCTTTATCACGTCTTTGGCCATCAGGACAGCATGGGCTGTTCCCCAGGGTTTTTCCCTTTCAGGATTCATCTTGAAGCCTTCAGGAATCTTGTTGAGTTCCTGTGTCACGAAATCGAACTCGAGCGGAGATCCGTCAGGGCATGTGACATGCTGATATCTCTTGTGTACCATTTCCTTGAAATCATTCAGGAAATATTCGCGTACTATATATACCACTTTTCCGAATCCCGCCTGGACGGCATCGTAAATGGAATAGTCGATTATCGTTTCACCGTTAGGACCGAGGCCGTCCATTTGCTTCAGACCGCCGTATCGGCTTCCCATTCCGGCAGCAAGTACTAAAAGAGTTGGTTTCATTATGTTTTAATTTAGAATGTTTCCTATATTCTCCAAAATTAACTAATTTTGTCGTAATAACCATAATAAAAGGAAAACTTTCTAATTATCCTGAGCCAATGGGAAGATTCAGAGATATTTTCAGCGGAGGACAGAAAAGCTTTGCCGGATATGTGACCATAGCTACGGTGGCCTTCTTCCTTTTCGTGCTTTTCAAGCCGGGCAGCAATATCTTCAACTGGATATCCGCGCAGCGGGAAGTGTCCAGGCAGGAAAAACAGATAATGCAGTACAGGCAGGAACTGGAAAAGCTCGACACGCGCATTGATCTTCTTGTCACGGACCGTGATACTTTGGAGAAATTCGCCCGCGAGCAGTTCCATCTGGCTGCCCCGGGCGAAGATGTGTATATCCTGGAAGAGTAGTCCCCGCGGATGCTATAACGCCGGCCTTATTACGGCGGCAGCCCCTCCGTTTCGTGCAAGGACTGTTTTCAATGTATCGGATGCGGAGATTTTCGTGCAGGTGATGCGGTGATCCTTCGCATTGGTCCCCGCATTGGTCCCGTCCGAATAAAGTTTCATCTCGAACTTCCCTTCACCCAGAAAATCCAGCGGGATTTCCATGTCCACGGCGGAATCGCGTCCGTTCATCACCCCGATGAACCATTTGTCTCCCTTGCGTCTGGCCACTCCGACGATTTCACCGATTTTCCCTGCGAGAGGTACGGTCTCGTCCCATACCGTAGGGACCTCGCTGATGAAACTTATGGATTCCGGATTTTCTTCGTATTTGGACGGACTGTCCGAAACCATTTGAAGCGGACTTTCGTAGACTACGTACATGGCGAGCTGATGGCAGCGTGTCCCCAGGCTCATTGGTTCTCCCGGAACAGTGCGGAATGATTCCGGCTGCGCGTTGAGCATGGATCCGGGAGTGAAATCCATGGGACCTGCCCACTGTCTTATGAAAGGCAGGCTCGTCTGGTGGCCTGGAGTGCAGTCTGTCCTCCATCTGCTGTTTTCAAGTCCGTAAACACCTTCCCGTGTAAGCAGGTTCGGGTATCCGGTTTCCATCCCGTCCGGAGGGTATGAGCCGTGGAAATCTATCAGAAGATGATGTTCCCCCGCCTTTCGGACCACGCGCTCGTAAAAGTCTACCATTTTCGCATCGTTCCTGTCCATCCAGTCTATCTTGAGACCGGCCGCACCCCATGATTCCAGCAGGCTGAACGCTTCGTCCATCTCACGCTCCACATTCAGCCACTTGGACCAGAGTATCACACCGACACCTTTCCCGGCAGCATATCTGCAAATGGCCGGAATATCCACGCCGGGAGCCGTTTCGAGCAGACTTTCCTTCGCTGACCATCCTTCGTCTATAAGAATGTATTCCAGACCGTGTGCCGCGGCATAGCCTGCCATGTAAATGTACGTTTCGGTATTGATGCCGGCCTTGAAATCCACTCCGTAAATATTGTTGCCGTTCCACCAGTCCCACAATGCCTTGCCTGGCCTGACCCATGACCAGTCACCTTCCGCCTGCCTGCAGACGACATCCGGAAGGGTGGCGGCCAGTATGTCCGCATCCGAATCGTATATGCCGACGATTCTCCATGGAAAAGTCCTTTTCATCGGTGTCCTGACTATATAGTCCTCACGTTCCGTCACATAGAGTTTGTTCGTACCCTCGTACCAGTCTTCCGAGGCCGGGTAGTCCACGCTCATAAGCTCGAAACCATCTCCCGTAGGCTTCAGGTAGGAACCGGCATATCCGTAAAGGTCCGTTTCGTGGACAAGTACGTCTAAACCGTTGTTTCTGACCAGAACCGGCATAAGCGAAAACAGGTCACCATCCAGTTCCGACAATTTTCCTTCCGTGTAATGGTATTCGAACCAGTTCTGGAGCTTGTCGGTAAGCTGGGTATATGACATGCAGTCCGGCCCGAATGCAAATTCCGCCGTTTCACCGTCTATGGTGCCCTCGCTGTCGGATTTGCCGCAGAAACGGTAGGCCACGCCTTCATCATAGACCCGGACCTGGAAAGAATAGTCCCTGAATTCTACCGACAGGAGATTATAGTTGTTTTTCAGTACGGAAAACTTTCTCGGGACTGCAGGTTTTATCTCTTCGCTTACGGAAGTCCTGACGGCTTTCCGGAAAGAGGATGCCCCGTCCCAGCAATCTCCGTCTGCAGTCATGGATATTTTCCTTATATCGACTGCCGGTCTGCCGTCATGGATGACTTCGATGCTGATGCCGCTTCCTCCAAGGCTGACAGTAACTTCGTTCACCGAGTCCGGAGATGTCACAGTGAAACTTCTTTCGTGTGCATTTGAAAAATATGCCGTCGACAGGCATACGATAAGGCTGAGGATTCTTTTCATTATCAGTTTTTTTGTGTTGCGGTATTATTGTTACGGATATTATTGTGCGGGATTGCCGGCAGGTTCCGGGCACCGGAGATCGGTTGCGGGCCAGTCATCGGTCCTGAACGGAATCAGCGGCTGTCCGTATGTCGTCACGACATTGGCGTCAGGGCAATAGTTGTGAAAGGCATATCTTACTGCCACAGGGTACGGCACATCTTCGCTCCAGACATATATCATGTTGCTGCTGTTCCCGAAACTTGCCCTGGCCTTGTGCCATACACGGTCTTCTCCGGCCACTTCGAATCCGCCGGGTGACATGATTTCCCCGTCTTTGTACGTGTCGAAACTGTCCGGCTCGAACCATGTGTTCTCGTCGCACAGATTGTTGAAATGCAGTATCATTTTACGCGGATCTGACTTGTCATGCCCGTAATCCCGGAATGTGGGGGCAGGGCGCGGCAGACCTTTCACACCGTAGTCATTCGCAAGAGCCAGCCATGCAAGCCTTTGTGCCACATGGAATTTGCCGCGTATGTGCACGCAGTCCTTCTCTCCGAGATCGGTCGTCCCGGCCACGCCGCTGTGCGGGATTTCCGCAAGTGCCTTCATCTGTGCCTCCACCACCATGGGGAAGTCGATATTGTCCATCCCCGTTTCCTTATACGGAGCTATCTGGACATAATAGAACGGCAGTTCCGGATTTCCCCATACGGAGCGCCATAATTCCGTCAGGGAAACCATCAGTCTGTCATAATCGAACCAGTTGTGCGTGTTCGAGCAGCCCTGATACCAGAGAAAACCTTTCAGAGTGAACTTTCGGACAGGCCATATCATGCCGTTGAAAAGAGCCTGGGGTATCTGGTTGCTGTCGGTGCCGCTCATGGCTATGTCCTGATGAATTTCTCCGGTACTGCGGATACTGTCTTCGGTCATCCATGTCTCAATCCTGCTTCCACCCCAGTTCGATGAAATAAGACCCACAGGTACGCCGCCGAGGGCTTCTGTCAATATTTTCCCGAAAAACCAGCCTGTCGCGCTGAAATTAGCCGCCGATTCGGGACAAGAACGCTGCCAGCGGCCTTCGCAGTCATCCTGCGGTTCCGCAGATGAATTTTTCCCTACGGTAAAAAGCCGGATCTGGGGATAACATGATGCTGCCGTGACAGCTTCAGCGCTTCCGTCCACCGGCTGGTTTATGAATCCGCCCAGTGGCATTTCCATGTTCGACTGCCCTCCGCACAGCCATACTTCTCCGAGCATGATATCTTCGAGAGTGACAGTCTCGCCGTCAGATATCCTGATATTATACGGGCCCCCTGCACCGGCGGTTTTCACTTTTATTTCCCATGCGCCGTCAGCCCCTGCGACAGCGGAATATCTGCTTTTGCTCCAGGACGGGCGGACTGTAATCTTCTTTCCGGGGGACGCCCATCCCCACAGTGTCGCTTCTGTATTCTGCTGCAGTACCATTCCGCTCCCTATGACAGACGGGAGTCTGACTTTCCCTGCAGCCGATATCTGCCATGCAAACAGCATTAAGGCAATGCATGAGAGCGGCAGGACGGAGGATATTCTCGTGTTTTTCATTCCAAAGGCTTTTTGATACAAGGCACACCAGTCCTTCAATATCCTAAAATCAGCCCCGTTTTTGTCATGACAATATGGAATTTCCGCGCAACGGGCCGGGTCAAAAGTCCCTATGGGACCGCGAGTTTCGTATCGGCAGAATCGCACGTATCGGCAGAATTTCAATCTTTTCGTACCGGCAGATTTGTAATCTGCCGGAATAGCAGGAAACAACCGGATTACAAATCCGGTTGAACGATAAGGAATCCGGTTGAACGGTACCGGACTGTTTTGAAGGTGATTCAGATTGCCATTTATGATAAGCCGTCGGACGGTCAAAAAAATTTTAGGATATCCCGGGAATAAAGTGCCTTAAAGACAGCGGAAGATTATATCCGGCCGGAAGACAGGACCATCCGCCGCAGTGACAACACTTTAATAACCACATATATGGAAAAAACAACATTGAAAAAGAGCGGCTTCTATGCCGCGCCTGATTTTGTACAGTACGAAATCAGAACAGAAAAGGGTTTCGCCGCGAGCGAACTTGATTTCAGAGCATCCGATTATACGGAAGGGGAGAATATCTATTGAAAAGGAGGAACCGGTATGAAAAAACTTTTGTTTTCTTTTGCTGCTTTTTCTGCAGTCCTTGTCTCTTGTCAGAAAAACGAACTTGCAGAGCCTCAGACCCAAACCGGAGAAATGTTCTCGCTGGAAGCCGGGATAATTTCCACGAAAACCGTCCTGGACATTACCGAAGACGGGTACAAAGTCTCCTGGGACGATGACGACGCCCTTTCAGTAACTGCCGGATACGGAAATTCGTCTTCCAGGACGTACGAATTTACAAAAGGCGAGGGTAACACGTTCTATTGCCGGAATGTGTCGGATCCGTCCGATATCACGTCTCTGGATGTTTACTATCCGTACACTGAAGATGCAGTCATAATCGTAGGTTCGGCAAAAGACGGCGTACAGACACAGAACGGAACAGGCTCCGCAGCACATATTGACGGCCCTCTGTACGGCCATGCCGTGATTTCGGAGGCCCAGGGCGCCGAGGTGCAGATGAACCATATTTCCACATTGTTCGAAATAAATGTGACCAATCCGTCTGACCGGGAAATCAATGTCACGAGAATAGAGCTTGCGAACAGCGAAAGCGACCCTATGACAGGGACATTCGATGCAGATCCGGAGACAGGCAATCTCGTCGGAAAGGAGGTTTCGGAGACAGCCGTTCTGGAAATAAAGGAAGGAACCATAGCTGCAGGACAGACCGGAAAATTCTATATTACGACAGCACCGTTCAGCCTCTCCGGGGGTGCGGAACTCACGGTATCAGTGACGGCTGACGGCGCAGGATGCCATGTAGTCAAGACCATGCCGGAAGCCAAGGAGTTTGCGGCAGGAACCGTAAACCATATCTATAATGTGAGTGCCGTAAGTCCTGAATCCATGTCATTTACTGTCACACCGGCCGCTGCAGGCGGAATAGAAGGATATGACAGCAACTGGGAGGATGGTGACGCCATTAACATTTTCGACGGAAGCATGAGCCACAGGTTCGGGTATGCCTCCGGCCGTTTCTCCGGAGAAGCCGTTCCGTCCGGATCATATTACGCCCTCTTTCCTTACGATGAAGACGCAGTACTGGAAAACGGCATCATCAGGACGGAAATCCCGTCGGTACAGACCGGGGCAATGACTGACCTCATATCTGCCGGCTGCTCGTCCTCTGCTGAAATCACGATGACAAACATGACCGGTTTCCTGAAATTCACTCTTGACGAGGACAATGTTACCAAAGTAACGATAAGCGGAAACAACAATGAAATCCTGGCAGGGGCCGTCAATATTTCATGGAACGGCGGAGAACCCCGGATTGCAGCTGCGGAAGGAGGCTCGTATACGGTTTCTGTCGGAGACGGGGAGACTGTCCTGGAGAAAGGTACCTATTATGTCAATGTATTGCCGGTGTCCCTTACGGACTACACGCTGACCCTTACTTACAAGGAAGACAAATCCTCGTATTCCGGATATTTCGATCAATGGCAGCCTGGGATGACGCAGTCAGATGCACCTTCACGACAGACTTTTACAAG
>DVIP01000149.1 GCA_018711225.1 Candidatus Cryptobacteroides intestinipullorum
TAGGAATATCTTCCGCCGTATCCTGCCTTGAAAAGTGCAGGACTTGACGATGTGTCTATCGGGTTTCCTATAAGTCCGAACTTATTCATTGTCTTTCATCTTGCGTTGTCTTACCGCCTCATACAGAAGGATGGCTGCCGAGACGGAAACGTTGAGGGAATCCAGTTTTCCGAGCATCGGTATCCTTATGTGTCTGTCGGCGTTCTGTCTCCATATTCCTGTCAGCCCGGTGGATTCCGTGCCCATCACTATGGCCGTGCCGCAGGTCATGTCCGTGTCATAATACAGCGAGGAATCCTGAAGCTGTGCCGTGAGAATCCGTATATCGTTGGCCTTGAGCCAGGATATGGTCTCTTCCGAGCCTGCGGCGACTGTCTGTGTGGTGAATACGGCGCCGGTGCTGGCTCTGATCAGGTTGGGGTTGGTCAGGTCGGTGAGGGGATCGCAGACTATTACGGCGTCTGCTCCTGCCGCATCGGCGCTTCTGAGCACCGCTCCCAGATTTCCCGGTTTCTCGACGGATTCCAGTATGACGACGAGCGGATTCCTGCCCAGGCGTATGTCTCCGAGAGATTTTTCCTGCATGCGTATTTCCGCTATAATCCCTTCGGTCCCTCCGCGGTATGCGGCCTTTTCATACAGGAAAGGCGGGATTTCTATGAACTGTATGTCCTGTGTCCCGGTTTTCCCGGCGATTCTCAGGACTTCTTCTTCCGGACAGATGTCAGGGCAGAAAAAAAACGTTCTGGCGGAATATCCTGCGTCAAGGCAGCGCTCCAGTTCCCTTTTCCCTTCCACTACAAAAAGAGCCTTCTCACGCCTCAGTCTGGATTTTTCCTGAAGCGCGAGAAGTTCCTTGAATTTCGGGTTCTGTGCCGATGTTATGGTTTCTTTTTTCATTCCGTTCCCTGAGCCTTCTTCGGCCTCATCTGAGGGAAGAACAGTACATCCTGGATGGTAGGGGAGTTCGTCATGAACATGGTCAGACGGTCGATTCCCATACCCATGCCTGATGTCGGAGGCATGCCGTATTCGAGTGCACGCACGAAGTCCATATCTATGTACATGGCCTCGTCATCCCCGTGTTCCCTCTGTTTCAGCTGGTCCTGGAATCTCTCCAGCTGGTCGATGGGGTCATTCAGCTCGCTGTAGGCGTTTGCCAGTTCCTTGCCGCAGACGAACAGTTCGAAACGTTCCGTGAGATCCGGATTGCTGCGGTGTCTTTTGGTAAGCGGAGACATCGAGACAGGGTAGTCCGTGATGAATGTAGGCTGCACAAGATGTTTCTCGCAATATTCCCCGAAGATGGCGTCTATCAGCTTGCCTTCGCCCATCTCGTTGGTTACAGGGACGTTGAGTTTGCCGCATGTCTCGCGGAGCTGTTTCTCGTCCATGCCGGCCACATCGACTCCTGCATATTCCTTTATGGCCTCGAGCATCGGAAGCCTCCTGTATGGCGGCTTGAAATCCACTTTCTGCTCTCCGATAGTCACCTCGGTAGTCCCGTGCAGTGTCATCGCGATTTTCTCAAGCATCTTTTCCACGAACTCCATCATCCAGATGTAGTCCTTGTAGGCTACGTAGATTTCCATGCAGGTAAATTCCGGGTTATGGGTCTTGTCCATGCCTTCGTTGCGGAAATCCTTGGCGAACTCGTAGACACCCGAATAGCCTCCTACGATAAGCCTCTTGAGATAAAGTTCGTTGGCGATACGCAGGTAGAGGTCTATGTCAAGCGCGTTGTGATGAGTTATGAACGGACGGGCCGTGGCTCCCCCCGGAATGGACTGGAGTATGGGAGTCTCGACTTCGAGGCATCCTGCAGCGTTGAAGTACTCGCGCATCGTGGCTATGATTTTGCTCCTCATCACGAAAGTCTGGCGCACCTGCGGGTTCACGATCAGATCCACATATCTCTGTCTGTATTTCAGCTCCGGATCTGTGAAAGCATCGTAGACCTCCCCGTCCTTCTCCTTGACGATAGGCAGTACGCGGAGTGACTTGCTGAGCACCGTCAGTTCTTTGGCATGGACTGAAAGCTGTCCGGTCTGCGTGATGAACGCATATCCCTTTATACCTATTATATCACCTATGTCGAGAAGTTTCTTGAACACGGTGTTGTACATGGTCTTGTCTTCTCCGGGGCATATTTCGTCCCTCTTGACATACACCTGGATGCGTCCTGTCTCGTCCTGGAGTTCGATGAAGGATGCCGCGCCCATGATCCTGCGTGACATGATTCTTCCGGCGATGACTACATCTGCCAGGTTGCCTTTTTCAGGATCGTATTCGTCCTTTATCTTCCGTGCTGTGGCATTTACCGGATAAAGTGCTGCAGGATAAGGGTCTATGCCCAATTCTCTGAGCTTTCCAAGAGCCTCGCGCCTGTTACGCTCCTGCTCGTTCAATTCTGAAATTTCCATATATCACCTAAAAAATTATTCTGACAATATTCCCGGGACAATGACTTTGCGCCGCTTCATCCGTTCTTGAGGCTTTCGCCGCAACAGCCCTGTATCCGATATGTCCGTATCCGGAGCAACAATATCGGAACAGGCCGGAAACTGCCCCCAGCCTGCAAAAATACAACTTAAATTATTTTTATCCTTGATTTCCCTCAAAAAATGAGGGCAAGGCTATAAACCGATGCCGAAAGATGTCGCGATAGCCTGACGTATGTCCAGGAAATCATCCACTACCAGATCCGCATACGGCGCTACTGCATCCCTGCTGTTTGTGGTGGCGAGAGCTATGACTTTCCCTCTTGCATCCCTTGCCGACTTGAGTCCGTTGAAGGAGTCCTCGAATATGAATGTGTTTTCAGGTACGGAGCCGCATACCTTCATTCCCAGAAGGTAGCATTCGGGATCCGGCTTGGACCTGGAGAAGTCATCCCCTGTCAGGATATGGTCTACAAGGGACGGCACCTCCGGCCTTGCCTTGTAGACTTTGGCCATTTTCAGCCTGTTGGAGCTGGTGACTATGGCAGTGGGATAGCCTTCCCTTTTCAGATATTCCAGAAAATCGTATGCGCCGGGAATGTAATCGAATTTCATTTCCGCCTCGAATCTGTACAGTTTCTGCCTGACCTCTTCCTTTTTCTGTCTGTCTTCGGGAAAACATCTGTTCAGGGATGTCTCGATAGTCTCTCCCTTGAGCCGTGCCGCCAGTCCGTCCATGCCGAGGTATTCCCGGCCTATTTGGTCCCAAAATACCGTATACTGTCCTTCCGAATCGAAAATGACCCCGTCAAGGTCAAAAAGAAATGCTGGTTTTTCCATAAATTTTCCTGATAATAATGACGTGTGCCGTTTGGCGGGCGAAATATAGCAAAAATCCCGCTATGACAGCACTTCCTGATATACATGGAGCAGGAAAAACCAGCGCAAGTTCCGGCTTGCCAGGGTCAATGGTTGTATGCGGATTCCCCGTGTTCGTAGATGTCCAGACCTTCCTCTTCCATTCTCTTGTCCACGCGCAGCCCGACCGTGGCGTCAGTTGCCTTGAACAGGATGAAAGTGACCGCTGCGGAGAATGCTATGGAAAACAGAGTGGCGATGACCTGTACGAGAAGCTGGTGCCAGTCTCCGTAAAGCGCGCCCTGGACTCCGTCTTCACCGGTTATCGCGCGGGTGGCGAACACACCTGTCAGGACAGATCCGACTATACCGCCTACGCCATGGACTCCGAATGCGTCCAGGGAGTCGTCATATCCGAACCGGGGCTTTGCCACAGCTACCATGCAGAAGCATATTGCTGAAGTGATTATGCCTATGAGGAAGGCTCCGAAAAGCCCCACGCTCCCTGCAGCCGGTGTAATGGCTACCAGTCCGGCCACTGCTCCCGTGCATGTTCCTATCACAGTAGGTTTCTTGTTGAAAATCCAGTCTATAGCCATCCATGTGAGTGCGGCGGCCGCAGTAGCGGTATGTGTCACCATGAAAGCATTGGCTGCAATTCCGTCGGCGGCAAGCCCGCTTCCTGCATTGAATCCGAACCATCCGAGCCACAGGAAAGCCGTACCCATGAACACGAAAGTCGTATTGTGCGGGGTGATCGGATGCCCTGGCTTGTAGCCGGTCCTTTTTCCCAGCATTATAGCCATGACAAGGGCGGAAATTCCGGCATTGATATGGACGACCGTGCCTCCGGCGAAGTCTATCGCTCCCATTTCCTGCAGAAAACCGCCTCCCCACACCCAGTGTGCCATCGGAAAATAGGCAAGTGTCACCCACAGGACTATGAACACGATATATCCCGAGAATTTGATTCTTTCCGCGAATGCTCCGAGGATGAGTGCAGGGGTGATGACGGCGAACATGCACTGGAACATTGCGAAAAGCAGTTCGGGGATATTGCCAGAGGTGACGGAATCAGGAGAGATGCCGTTCATGAATGCCTTGCCGAAGCCTCCCATGACGAATGCCAGAGGATTGCCTTTTTCGGCGAAACTAGTGTCGAATACCCAGCTGTAGCCGAATATTACCCACAGAATACTCACGACAGCCACTAAAAATATGGTCTGCATGATGATGCTCAATACGTTCTTCTGCCTTACAAGGCCTCCGTAGAACAGGGCTATGCCGGGAATACTCATCAGCAGTACGAGCATGGTGGAGGTAAGCATCCAGGCGGTGTTGCCTGAATCTATCAATAATAGAGTATGTGTCATGTCTGATTTGTTTTACAAGTTCGTGTATCAAGATTAATAATGGGGATGTCAGGGTCTACTTTTCCTGTTCGGCGTTGTACAGGGCGATGTCGCCGCGTTCGCCGGTCCGTATTCTGACGGCATCTTCTACGGGGATAATGAAGATGCGTCCGTCTCCTATTTCTCCTGTACGGGCGGCACCGGTGATGGTCCTGACGGTCTTTTCCACATTTTTGTCACGTACTACTATCGACAGAAGGATGCGTTCGATAGAGCTTGTGTCATAGACTATTCCGCGATAGATGCGCCCCTGCCTGGTTTTTCCTACGCCGCGTACGTCATAATAGGAAAACCATTCGATGTCTGCATCGAGCAGGGCCTGTTTTACATCGTCGAACCTGGTCCGGCGGATGATTGCTTCAATTTTTTTCATATTCGGATAATTTTGTTTGTTGAAAACTGCTGATTTTCCGGAATCCCGGTGAATTTCATCGAATCAATGTCTGATGTCAGGATTGTCATCTGGATTAAAGGCATATTCCGGCGATCAGGTGAGCCGCTTCCGTCGTCGGATTCCATGTCAGCTGGACATAAGCCGATGTCTGCCATTCTTTCAGTATGCAGAAGTTTTTCAATGCCCTGATGCTGACTTCGCAGACTGCAAACCCGTTTACTGCCTGTATGGCATGTGCGGAATTGCTTCCTCCGTTGTAGAAGTCGTTCTGCCAGGGTGTCGCTCCTGCGGTGACTTTCCATCCGAGATCTGCAAAATCGAATGGCGCCGAGATGGAAAAGTAAGATGCGTAGGCTTTTGCCCCATTCTGACGGTATCCGGTGTTCCCGGCGAAGTTGGTGTACCAGTCTATGGCAAGGAATCCGAAATCATAGCCTGCATGTGCTTCGAAAGTGTGCATGGTATTGCCGTCGCCGTAGTGGAAGTAGCCTGCACCTCCGTCAAACCAGTAGTCAGTGACGGAGATATTGAACCCGTGGAATGCATATCCTATGGTCAGGTCTACCTCCCTGGTGTCATTCCGGCTGAAGCCTGCAGATCCCCAGGCGGAAAGTGATAATCCCTTCCAGGACAGAGACAGTGACGGCTGGATGCTCGCGTTTCCGAGGTCCTGGCCTCTCCAGACGTAACTGCTTGCCAGTTCGATACCTGCACTGGCCTGGAACTTTTCTTGTGCAACAGAAGACATAGGGTTGGCCAAGGCTGCCGAAAACGGCATCATCGCCAGAGCTAACAATTTTTTCATAGTACAATTCTTTTGTTGGAACAAGTAACCGGCTGCTTGTCTTTCTGTTTTACATGTGCAAATTTACCGTACAGAATGCATATAGTGCGCAAATATTTCTGGAAAACAGTATGTTCCGGAAATATCTGTTTTAAATGATAATTTTTGACGAGAAATTTTTAAATAATTTTCAATATTTCAGGGTTTCAGATAATGATTTTCAATCGAAAAATAATGACTTCGTACCGGCAGATTTTTCGTACCGGCAGATTTGCAATCTGCCGGGATATAAAAAAACAACCGGATTGCAAATCCGGTTGTTCGATAAGGATTCCGTTGTACGAAGACGAAATGTCAGTACTGTTTCGCGTCAGAATAAGTACTTCTGTCTGGACTCCCTAAACATCTGTGGAACAGTGTTCCTGACTATTTCTTGAAATACCTGTTGTAAAGACCCTGGAAACCTGCTCCGTGACGGGCTTCGTCCTTGCACATCTCATGTACAGTGTCATGGATGGCGTCGAGGTTCTGGGCCTTTGCAAGCTTGGCGATACGCAGCTTGTCCTCGCATGCGCCTGCTTCTGCTTCCATTCTCTTCCTTACGTTGGTTTCGGTGTCCCAAACGACTTCTCCGAGAAGCTCGGCGAACCTGGCTGCATGGTCTGCCTCTTCGTATGCATATCTCTTGAAAGCCTCTGCGATTTCAGGATAACCTTCCCTGTCTGCCTGGCGGCTCATGGCGATATACATGCCCACTTCAGTGCATTCTCCGTTGAAATGGTCTTTCAGCCCCTGGAGGATTTCAGGATCAATATCCTTGGCTACTCCGAGCTTGTGCTCGTCAGCCCATGTTATAGAGCCTTCGGTTTCAACTACTTCTACGAATTTATCTGCTTTTGCATGGCATATAGGGCACTCTGCCGGTGCGCTTTCCCCTTCATGGATGTATCCGCAAACGAGACATCTGAATTTCTTTTTCATAATGATTGTCCTTTAAATTATTGTGATTATCTAAATTTGAATAATTCAAAATTATTTCGAATGCAAAGGTAATGTTTTTCTTTTAATATCCAAACTTTTTCTTGAAACCGGGAGACTTTTCACAAAACTCATTCCATATTGACACGGATTCGATGAAACGAAAAGTTTCCTGGAATCATGGAAGATACGGATAGATGAATTAAATTTGCAGAAACTGGTCTTGTGCTGCACTTTGGCACAATCGTGTGATATCTTTGCATTCATGATACCTTTTCTGAAACGTGTGGCCTCGGCTTATTATGCCAGGGAGGACATTGAAAATATATGCTTTATTTTTCCGAACCGGCGTTCGGAAGTCTTTTTCGTCAAATATCTGTCGGACCTGGTCTGTGCGGAGAACCGTGCAGGGAAAAAACGGAAGCCGATGCTGGTGCCGGGGACCAGTACGGTTAATGATTTCATCTACGGGCTGTACGGAATCAGGCCTACGGACCGGGTTACGCTTCTGCTTGAACTGTATAAGGTTTATTGCGAAGTATTCCCCGGGGCGGAGCCTCTAGATGACTTTATTTTCTGGGGTGACATCATCATAGGGGATTTCAATGATGTCGACAAGTATATGGCTGACGCATCACAGCTTTTTACCAATATCGCCGACCTGAAAAGCCTCCAGGATTCCTATGAGTACCTTACTGAACGCCAGAGGCAGGCGGTGGAGGCCTTTGTCAGTCATTTCAGCGACAGTTCCGGACGTCTTACCGTGGATTTGAAATCTGACAATCCCAAGGTCAAGGAAAAGTTCCTGCAGATATGGAACATGCTTTATCCGCTTTATGTTTCCTACAGGGAGCGTCTGGCCGGAAAGGGGATGGCATACGAAGGTATGGTCTACAGGAGAGTGGCCGAGAGGATGGTATCGGAATCTGCCGGTGCCGTACTTGAGAAGGCATTCCCGAGGGTTGCCAGGTATGTGTTCGTAGGACTGAATGCCCTGAACGAGTGCGAAAAGACGGTGATGAGGAAAATGCAGCAGTCTGCTCTGGCGGAGTTTTGCTGGGATTATTCCGGAAAAATGATCAGCGACCGCTATAACAAGTCATCGTTTTTCATGCGGGAAAACATAAAGGAGTTTCCCCAGACGGTGATGTTTGACGAGGATGATTCTCCCGTCCCGGAAATTAGGGTGATAAGTGTCCCTTCCACCGTAGGCCAGGTGAAGCTGCTCCCAGGAATCTTCCGTGAAATAGCCGGGCTTTATACCGGAGGCGATTTGTCCAGAGTTGGAGTACTTTCGCAGGACAGCCTGGAAAATGTGGCTGACTGCGCTGTGGTCCTGCCTGACGAAAACCTCCTGATGCCGGTGCTGAATACCATTCCTTATGAAATCAGGGACATAAATGTGACTATGGGATATCCTCTGTCTTCCGGTTCATTCTACATGTTCATGGAACTTGTGGCCGGGGCGCAGATGAACATGCGCAGGAAAGGAGATGTATGGTATTTCTATCACAAACAGGTCAGATCGGTCTTCTCTGACAGCATATTCAGGACGGCAGCCGGCAAGGACGGGCAAAAACTGATGGAGGAAATAAAATCGGCAGGACAGTCGTACATTCCGGCGTCCGCGCTTGATGCGGGGGGAATATTCTCCGTAGTGTTCCGCCCTGCGGTTACCGACAGGACGGCTGCTTCCGCAGAGGTCACTGACGCCCTGGCTTCATATCTTCTGGAAGTTATCGAGTCTTCAGTATCATCCCTGCGAGGCAGCGCTGCAGACAGACTTGAACTGGAGTCTGCCGCGGAATTTCACAGAACGGTGAAATCCTTGATGCGGATGCATCTGGAAGTCAGGCCGCAGACATGGCTGCGGGTGTTGAAACAGATACTCCAGCCTGTGTCTGTCCCATTCAAGGGTGAGCCGCTGCAGGGATTGCAGATAATGGGCCCTCTGGAGACCAGGGCTCTGGATTTCGGGAATCTGGTTATAATGTCTGCCAATGAGGGGATTTTCCCAAGACGCAGCGTTTCCTCATCGTTTATTCCGCCGGAACTGCGCAGAGGTTTCGGACTTCCTACATACGAATACCAGGATGCGGTATGGGCCTATTATTTCTACAGGATGTTGTCCAGGGCGAAGAATGTGTGGCTGTTGTACGATTCCAGGACAGAGGGCCTCAAGTCCGGTGAGGAAAGCCGGTATATCAAGCAGCTCCAGTATCATTTCCGTATTCCGCTGAAAAGATATGTCGTGAGTGCCGCATTGGCTGAGATGCCTTCGGCAGGCTTTGTGCCGAAGACGGAGGAAGATGTCAAGACGCTGGAAAACCTCGAATATTCCGCCAGCTCTCTGCTGGAATACATGAGTTGTCCCGCCAGATTCTTCTATCATAAGGTAAAGGGCCTGGGCCGGGAAGAGGATGTGGCGGAGGAACTGGATGCCGGACTTTTCGGCACGGTCTACCATGAGGTGATGAGGTGTCTTTATCTGGGCGAAGACGCCATGAAGTCGGACCTTTCCGCTTCCGAGTGGGCAGGACAGGCTCCTTCCGGCTCCGTTTTGGATGAGGTGTCGGGAACGTGGATAAAGTCATGGCTTGGCAGGACGCCTGAAATACGGGAGAAGGTCAGGAAGGTCATGATGCGCGAGCTTAATACCATAGACATAACGGGAAAGAACCTGGTTACCATGGATGTGATAGTGCAGTATGTCATGAAGACCCTTTCCGCCGATCTGGAGCTTCTCAAACGGTCAGGACGCGGAAGTTTCCGCATAATCGGGCTTGAAAAGTATTTCAGAATCAGGTACGACGGCTTTACGATACATGGTATAGTGGACAGGATAGACAGTTTTTCGGACGGAGAAATAAGGGTGGTGGACTACAAGACCGGAAATGTGGATGACAGGGAACTGGCGGCGCTTTACGGCCCTCCTTCCAGGACGGCTGAGGCAGTCTACCATTCCGCCACGAAGAAACAGCGTCCCGGCATAGCCTTCCAGCTTTATATTTATGACAAGTTCATGTCGGAAGACCCTGTGCTGTCGGGATATTCCCTGTCCAATGCGGTCTATTCCACGAGGCGGCTTTTCAGGGAACTGCCTGATAGCTTTAGTGTGGCCGGGGACTTCGTTCCGGAGATGGATTCCGGACTTTCGGAGCTGTTCAGGGAAATGACGGACATTTCAGTCCCGTTCAGACTTACGGATGACACTGATGTCTGCAGGAATTGTGACTTCAAATCTATTTGCGGAAGATGATACAGATAATGAAGGCTTCGGCAGGTTCCGGAAAAACCTTCAACCTTGCCAGAAAGTACATAACCCTCCTGTTCCGGAAAAACGACCGGACGGCATACAGGCATATCCTGGCTGTCACCTTTACGAACAAGGCGACGGACGAAATGAAAAACCGCATTCTGAAAGAGCTTTTCATACTGTCTTCCGACCCGCTGTCTTCAGGGTATCTGAAATGGTTCATGCCGTGGCGTTTTACTGAAGAGCAGCTTGGTGATGTGGAGCCGGACGATATTGTCAGGGAACTCCCCGGCAGACCCGGAGAGGAAATCACGGCCGAAAGTCTCAGGGACTGTGCCAGGGAAATGCTGTGCAATATACTTCACGATTACAGTGCATTCTCTGTCAGTACCATAGACAAGTTTTTCCAGCAGACACTCAAGGCTTTTTCGAGGGAAATAGGGCAGTTTTCATCCTATCAGGTAGAACTGGACAAGGATGCCCTGATAAGCGAAACCGTGGACAGGATATTCGATTCCCTGACAGATGAAGACGCTCCACTCCTGAAATGGCTGACTGACTGTGCCATTTCCCAGGTGGAGAACGGGGGATCATACGATATCACCAAAAGTCTGGAAAGGATGGCCTCCAGACTGAAATCAGACGAATACAGGGATGCTGCCGAAGAGAACGGAATAGACGAGGATGCCATGTACTCTTACGGGAATCTGCAGAAGATAAGGGAACTGTGCGCTTCCGTCACGGATTCGTTCCTGCGTGAATTGGGGGAAAAGGCTGAGGCTGTCTCCCGCGCGATATCTGACTGCGGCCTTTCGTATTCCGATTTCTATGGAGGATTCCCGAAGGTTCTGGACAAATATACCGGTCTGGGGAGGAATGACGAAGTCAAGGCACCTGATACTTTTCTTAAAAGGGCACCTGACCGCAGCCTCTGGTTTTCGAAGGCTTCCATGAAAAAGAATGGAGAGAAGGCGGAAGGGCTTGAAGTCTGGTTCGATGATTTCTGCAGCCTTTTCGGGACACCGTTCAAGGAATACAATACGGCCAGGAAGATTGCCGGACAGCTATATGAACTGGGGCTTTATGCGGATATCGGCCGCGAGTTCGGCGAGGTGCTCAAGGACAGGAATGTGCTGGGTATAGATGATTCGAACCGGATATTGAAAGACATTATAGACGGGGCTGATGCTCCTTTCGTGTATGAAAAGATAGGGGTAAGGTACGAGAATTTCCTGTTGGACGAATTTCAGGACACCTCCAGGGTGCAATGGGAGAATTTCCGTCCTTTGCTGTCGAACAGTGATTCACAGAATTTCGAGAATCTGATTGTAGGCGACGTCAAGCAGAGCATATACAGGTGGCGCGGGTCCGAATGGAAACTTCTGCAGGAAACCCTGGAGAAGGAGATGGGACATTGCCGCACTACCGTGCTTGACAGGAATTTCAGGAGTCTTGGCAATATAGTGGATTTCAACAATGCTTTTTTCCCGTATGCGGCACGGATGCTTGATTCCGTCTATGGCGAAGGAAATGTCGTTTCCGATCTCTATTCGGATGTGGAGCAGACGGCGGCATCGAAGTCCTCGTGTCGCGGAGTCGTGGATGTGTCTTTCTGCAATGAAGACGCACAGCCCGGCCTCATTCTGAAAGTCATAGAGGATCTTCGCCGGGCAGGTGCAGGATACGGGGACATCGCGGTGCTGGTCAGGAAGAACAGGTCAGGGGCGGAAGTGGCCGAGTTCCTGATACGGAATTCCATACCTGTCGTCACCGATGATTCCCTGATGGTCAAGTCTTCCGGTATGGTGAGACGGCTTGTTTCGCTTATGGCCTGCATGGACAATCCCCGCAATACTGTGGACAGCTATCTGGCCGGCAGTTTGGATATGGAGTTTCCTGACAAATACAGGTCGCTGCCGGATCTGTGCGAGTCTCTCGTCAGGTCGCTCAGACGTCATGATGAAGCGGGATTCGATGCCGAAGCCACTTATGTCCAGTCTTTCGTGGACTGTGTGCTGGAATATTCCGCCAGAAACGGAAATTCCCTGCATGATTTCCTGGAATACTGGGAAGGAGTGGAACCTTCCATAAATTCTCCCGCATTGTCTGATTCCGTAAGAATCATCACTGTGCACAAGTCGAAAGGCCTTGATTTCAAGTATGTCATTTTTCCTTTTGCGGAGACGGTGTCCATGTTCTCTCCGTCAGATGTGTGGTGCAGTCCTGACTTCAGCGGTACGGTGCTGGAGCCTGCAGGCCGCGGACTGTATGACATCAGGCTTTCCAATGCCAGCACTCATACATTTTTCGACAGGGACTTCCGGAGGGAGAGGCTCATGCAGTATATAGACGGGATAAACCTGTTTTATGTGGCCTTGACAAGGGCCGTGAAGGGTATGCATGTTATTGCCGGAATGCCATCTTCCGGGTTCCTCAAGACAGAAAATGCCGATGTCCCGGATTTCAGGGACATGAGCCAGATATTGTATGTATATCTGCACAGATACGGTACGGCTTTCGGATTCAGGGAGGGTGAGTACAGGAGCGAGGATGTGCCGGAGTCATTCAGATTCGGGGACATGCCGGAGTCCTGGGATGAAAACGGACGTCCGGCAGCGCATGAACAGCTTCCGTCGGCATATCCTTCTTTCGAATTGAATCCTGAATACGGGGAGGACGGCGCACCTGTCAGGGACAGGCTTGTTTTCAGTACCGACAGCGGGGATTATTTTTCGGAGGAAGGGAAATCCGGCCTTTATTCGTCCGGAAGATTGCGGGGTATTATCCTGCACAGGATTCTTTCTTCAGTGGAGAAGGCTGCAGATCTGCATAAGGCTGTTTCGGATGCGGTGGCTGACGGATTCCTGGATGCGCAGGGAGCGGACGAAGCCGAGATGATTCTTTCTGAAAAGCTGGAAAGCATATCTTCCAGAGGCTGGTTCGGTGATTCCGGCGTCACGGTCTTCAACGAAGTGCCGATGATAGATTCGGACGGAAGGATATACAGGCCGGACAGGGTGCTTGTCCATGATGACGGAAGCGTGACAGTCATTGACTACAAATTCGGGGAAAAGGAGGCTTCCCACAGAAGACAGATCATGCACTATGCGGACATGTGGAGACGCAGGGGCTGCAGTGATGTCAGGGCATACCTGTGGTATGTGACGGCCGGTGAGGTCGAGGATGTCCGGATTGTTTTATTTGACGGAAAGTAGTATATTTGTACGATATACATTTGAAGAACTGTTATCATGGATAATACTGAAGAGATAAAGAATACTACTCCGAGTCTGAAATACAATACGCAGAAACGCAGGCTTCAGCTGCCGGAATACGGACGCAATGTCCAGAAAATGATAGATTATGTGAAGTCGATTCCTGACAGGGAAGAACGGAACAGGCAGGCCAGGGCCGTGATAGAAGTGATGGAGACTGTGAATCCGCAGGTTCATCTTCAGGAAGACTATGAGCATAAGCTGTGGGACCACATGTATATAATTTCGGGTTTCGACCTTGATGTGGATTCCCCTTATCCTGCGCCCAAGCCGGAGGAACTTTCCACTCCCCCTGTGGATATAAAAATCCGGAGGACGCCTGTGAAGATAGCCCATTACGGAAAGAATATCGAGAATATCATAAACCTCATAGCAGAAAAAGAGGACGGGGAGACCAAGGATGCCATGATACGTTCCATAGCCCTGTACATGAGGCAGCAGTTTCTTATATGGAACAAGGACAGCGTATCGGACGAGACTATTTTCAATGATATAGTGAAACTGTCCGGGGGCCGCATAAAGATACCTGAGGGGCTGCACCTGAACAGGATATCCGGCGACCAGAATTTTTCAAGGCCCGGCGTCAGCGGCATGAAGTCGAGGAACATGCTCCGCCAGAAGTCCAACCGCCAGAAAAACAACAGGAAATAATCTCCGGAAGGTTTCAGGAAAGTGTTATGGCACAGCAGCAGAAGAAGAAAACAGAGAAGAAGTCTGCCGGGACACCGGCCGGAAAACCGGTGAGAAAACCATTTTCCGGCCTGACAAGTCTTGACGAGAACAAGAAGAAGATACTCAGAAAGGTAGCCGGTCTTGTCCTCGGGGCTTTTGCTGTCTTTACTTTTCTGGCCGTATTTTCATATCTGTTTACCTGGAAGACCGACCAGAGTCTTCTTTCAGACCCTGAGATGATGGGGCAGGATGCTGATGTGAGGAATCTGGCCGGAAAACTCGGTTACAAATGGTCCCTTTTCCTGGTGTCCGGCTGCTTCGGCCTGGGTAGTTTTGCCATTGTCTATATGATAGGCGCGTGTGCTTACCGTCTTGTTTTTGACAAGGAAGGTCCGTCCTGTCTGCGTCTGTCTCTTGTCTCCATAGCCGGAGCTTTCGTGTTTTCCCTGCTTCTGGCATTCTTCTCGGATGTTTTCGGATGTCCGTCAGCTTTCGGAGGCGGTTTGGGAGGTGATTGCGGAGCTGTCGTCGTGGCGGTTCTGGAGAATCTTACCGGTCATATAGTCTCTTTCATTTTCATTCTGATACTCATCGTGATGTGGCTTTTGCTGGTGAGCGGAAGATTCTCCCGCTGGCTTTCAAGGCTGGGTGAGAAGAAGGAAAAGTCTGCAGCGGCCGCAGAGACCGGTGCCGCGCCGGAGGAGGAAACATTGTATGGAGAAACATCCGCTGAAAGCAGGCCGTTCCCGGATCCGGACGAGGCTGAAGATTCGGACAGTGTATTGGCGGCCGGACAGGATTCTGACTGGGAAGCCGGAGATATCGGTCTCAGGGCGGGGTATGACGGCATTGACCTGGAAGAAGACAACAGCGATGCCTATGAAGACACCTCCAGATGCGGGGACGGCAGATATGGGGAGGATCAGGAACAATACCGTGCAGATGAAACGGATGCTCCGTCGCCGGAAATCCAGGATATTCCGGACGGAGAGAACAGCGGCCTCGAGGTGGTGAAGGGAGATGATTTTTCTGCAAGAATCACCAAGGACCTTCCGAGAATAAATGTCAGGGACGAACTGGAAAAATACCAGTTCCCGCCGCTTAGCCTTCTGGAAGACTATGCGTCCGGGCGTCATGAGGTGGCTTCGGAGGAACTTGAAAGGAACAACAACAAAATCCGCGCGACACTTCTCAGCTACAAGATACAGGTCGACAAGGTGACGGCCTGCGTAGGACCTACCGTTACATTGTATAAGGTGGTGCCGGCACCGGGAGTCAAGATTTCCGCGATAAAGAACCTGGAGCAGGATATAGCCATGTCCCTGAATGCGAAAGGTGTCAGGGTGGTGAGCCTGTCCGATTCAGTGGGGATCGAGGTGGCCAACGACTATCCTTCGATAGTCCCGCTGAAGTCCATGCTCAATGATCCTGCCTTCAGGGAAAGCAAGGCAGAGCTGCCCGTAGCCATAGGATATACCATCACCCAGAAAGTCAAGGTGTTCGACCTGACGGATGCACCGCATCTTCTGGTGGCCGGAGCGACCAAGCAGGGCAAGTCAGTCGGCCTGAATGTCATAGTGACTTCGCTTCTGTACTGCAAGCATCCTTCGGAGCTGAAATTCGTCTTCATTGATCCGAAGATGGTAGAATTTACAGTCTATTCCAAGCTTCTGAAGCACTATCTGGCCGTAATGCCTGATTCTGCTGATGAAAGGGAGGAAATGGAGAATGCCGTAGTCAAGTTCCCGGACCAGGCGGAAAAAGTCCTCCGCTCCCTCTGTATTGAGATGGACAACCGTTACATGCTTTTCAACAAGGCAGTGGTGAACAACATCAAACTGTATAATGACAAATACCGGGACAGGCATCTGCTGCCTACGGAAGGGCATCGCTACATGCCGTATATCGTAGTCGTGATAGACGAATATTCGGACCTCCTGATGACTGGAGGCATGGGAGGAAACGCGAAGAAGGTGTCCCAGAGCATAACCAACTCAATCATCCGTCTTGCGCAGAAAGGCCGTGCTGCCGGCATACATGTCATCATCGCCACGCAGAGGCCGTCCGTAGATGTCATAACGAGTGTCATCAAGGCCAATTTCCCGGCCAGAATAGCTTTCAGGACGTCTTCAAGAGGCGATTCCACTACTATCATCGGTTCTCCGGGGGCAGTGAATCTGATAGGAAAGGGAGACATGCTTTATTATTCGGGAATTGATTCCGAGCGAATCCAGTGTGCCATGGTCAGCCTGAAGGAAATAGACAATATTACCAGGTTCATCGCTGACCAGCAGGGGTACAGGAAGAGTTTCAATACACCGTATTACCTTCCTCCTGTGGATTCGGCTGATGACGAGTCTGGAAACGGAGGCATGATTGACATGCAGAATCTCGACAATATGTTTGAGGAAGCGGCCAAACTGGTCGTGATTTCGCAGCAGGGCTCCACTTCCGCACTCCAGAGGAAGCTCGGTCTCGGATATGCAAGGGCGGGAAAGATAATGGACCAGCTGGAAGCTGCCGGCATAGTGGGGCCTCAGGAAGGCTCCAAGCCTCGCCAGGTTCTCGTGCAGGACATGAACAGTCTGGAGCCGATATTGAGATCATTCATAGGTTGATACGACTATGTCAGGCGTACGTCATATAATCATGGCCGTGTCCGCGGTGCTGCTGTGCATTTCCTCTTCAGGAACCGGCAGGACATCTTCCGGACTGTGGCCCATGTCAGGCAGCGGCGCTCCGGAACTGGAAATCCTGGACAGTTTCGTCGCATCCGTAAATGCTTCCCGTGTCAGTTTCGGATATGAATATACCATAGATGACGGAAGAACGGAAATCCGCGGCAGCGGTTTCGTGGAAATGCAGGGAGATTCCTACAGGGCTGACGGTAATGGTCTTGAAGTTTTCTGCAACGGGAAATACCGTTGGACAGTGGACCGGGAGAGCAGGGAAGTGGTGATTGAGTCCTATGATCCTGAGCATCCTGACTATGCCGTGAATCCTGCCGCTCTGCTGAAGTATTTCGGGCAGGCTTTCGAGGTGCGTGATTTCAGCCGTCCCGATCAGTCATCTGTAGAATACCTGCTGGAACCCGTGTCTAAGGACATGGACATGACTGACTTCATAATAAGGATTTCCGCGGACGGCAAATCACTTGTCAGTGCATCTTTCAGCACGGGACCCGGAACGTCTGCAGAATTTTCCGTTTCTTCATTTTCCTTTTCCCCTAAGCGTGAAGACGCAGACAGTTTCTTTTCTTTCGATGTGTCTGATCTGGATGACAGCTATATAGTTACAGACTTGAGATGAAATAAGACGCCTTTGGTTCTTTCTGAATCCTCTCTACCAGCTCCCGCTGGCTCCGCCGCCTCCGAAGTCTCCTCCGCCGAATCCTCCGAATCCGCCTCCGAAACCGCCGCTTCCGAAGCCTCCACTGCCGAATCCCCCGCTGTTATGGCCGGAATTGCCGAGAATGCTTCCGATAATCAGTCCCTTTACGAAATCTCCGTCACCATCGTTCCTGTAGCCTCCGCCACCCTTGTGGCCGCGCCCTGTGATAGCGAGTATAATGAATATGAGCAGAAACAGCAATATCCACCACATTGAGAAACTGGAATTTTCCCCTTCTTCAGGTTCGGAAATTTCTCCGGAAGCCAGCTTCATCAGTACGGTGCATGCATCGTCGATACCCCTGTAATAGTCTCCGTACCGGAAGGCAGGTATCATTTCATTGTTTATGATTCTCTTGGCGTAAGTGTCCGGAATGGCACCCTCCAGGCCATAGCCGACGCTTATGTTCACCTGTCCCGGTGAATCCGGGGTCTTGGGCTTGACCAGAATTACGATGCCGTTGTCGAACTTGGCCGAGCCTACCTGCCACTTCATTCCTATTTCCGTTCCGTATTCTGACGGGGAATAGCCTTCCAGGTCGCTGACTGTCACTACGGCTATCTGATTCGAGGTGCTGTCGCTGAAGGCCGCAAGCTTTTTCTCCAGTGAGGCACACTGTGCGTAGTCCAGGATTCCGGCCAGGTCGTTCACAAGTCTCGGCGGATACGGTTTGTCGGGTATGGCTGCTGCCTGAAAGGCAAACACATACAGGGCCGTGACTGTGACGGCGTATTTCAGCAGTTTAAGCATCGGAGGATTATCCTTTTTTATATGATATTTCATCGGACTGTTCGTTCACGTCGTCCTTTTCATAAGGGAAGAATGTGCGGAGCTTGAGCCCTGCCATTTTCACGGCATCGGCCAGACCTTCCGCGTAATTCCCTCTTGAAAAGCATTCCCGCAGATGTCTTGTGACATCGCCCCAGAAATTGTCGGGGACGGCATCGTTTATGCCCTTGTCCCCGATAATGGCGAATACTTTCGAATTGCAGGCCACGTATATCAGTACTCCGTTCCTGCTTCTGGTCTTCTCCATACCAAGCCGGTAGAATACTTCTACGGCTTTCCTGTAGGCATCGCCTTCGCACGTATCATCTATGTGCACGCGTATCTCTCCGGAAGTGTTCCTTTCCGCCTCCCTGATGGCGGAAACTATCATTTCCTGCTCTTCTTTGCTGAGGAAGTCCTGCGGTTTCATGTGATTGGATTCCGGGGCCGGCCCGGAGATTGTCAGAATTCCACTTTTGGAGCCTCTGAAGCGTTGGCGTCAGCTTCGAAATACCCTTTCTGGCCGAATCCGAACATTGAGGCCAGAATATTGCGCGGGAACTTGCGCACCATGGTATTGTACGCCTTGGCTGTCTCGTTGTATTTTCTTCTTTCAGTCGCTATCCTGTTTTCGGTACCTGCAAGTTCGGCCTGAAGTTCTGAAAAATTCTGGTTTGCCTTCAGGTCAGGGTAGTTTTCCGAAATGGCCATGAGTCTGCCGAGCGCAGCCCCTATTTCACCCTGGGCTTTCTGGAATGCGGCTATGTTCTCTTCCGTGAGCTGGTCGGGGTCTACAGTGATCCGGGTAGCCTTGGATCTGGCTTCCACTACGCTTTCGAGAGTCTCCTGTTCATGTTCCGCGTAGCCTTTCACTGTCGCCACGAGGTTGGGTATCAGGTCCAGTCTTCTCTGGTACACGTTCTCTACCTGCGACCAGGCGGATTTCACATTCTCTTCGCTTGAAACGAGCCCGTTGTAGCCGCTTACGGCCCACAAGGCTATGGCTGCGACTATGACTACGATGATAATGATTGCTTTCTTCATGTTCTTTTTTTTATTTTACACATCTGACTGTGGTGGCAAAGGATTCTTTCGGCGTGGATGACAGCTGCATCACAGGAGCGTCCCAATAGATATACCTGATATATGCCTGGTCATTTTCGTCCGGATTTTCGTCTCCTGTCCAGAATGCGGCGTAGCGGTAGGCGGTATCGAAATACCCTGCCTTTCCGTCGGGAGTGACAGTGATATTCGCGAATCCGCAAGGCAGAACCGACAGCCCTGATTCATTCGTGATTTTCACGTCCGGCCAGTATTCCCACATCGGGTTGTCTTCCGAATTGAATTTGGCGTCGACCATTAATGCTCCGGTGATGCCTGCGAAATCTCCGTAAGGGTCCGTAAACATTTCGTCCCCTGACTTCACGTATGTGTTGGCGAGGGCCATCCAGTCATCGGCATCCGGCAGTCTCCAGCCGTCCGGACATGCTGAAACAGCCTCTGACCATGTGTAATACAGTCCGAATATGTCGGTCATGGCAGATGCATTGTCGTATGGGAGTCCCGTAGGGACATCTTCGGTACCTGCATAGGCGAGGTTCTCCGAAAACCATTCCGTATCCCCGACCTTGACTGTCCTGTAAATCTTGTTGTCTCTCGGGTCGGTAAAATATGAGAAACTGCCTGCGTATCCCAGTGTGGTGTCAATAACGCTTTCCCTGACATTCACGGTGGTGACATATCTGGATGAAGATGTCGAATAATATCCTGAGGCGAATGCCGTACAGCTGACGGTGAATGTCCCCAGGCTGTCAGGTGTCGTGAATGTGTATTCCCCGGTGGCGGTGACAGGGTCCGATTCCGTTTTGGTAGTGTCGTTCTGTTCTGTCACGGAAGACACGGTCCAGTAATATCCGAATCCTCTTCCTTCCGGATGCGACACTCCAGACGGGGTGACTGTTATGCTCTCGTTTTCAAAAGCGTATGATTTCATCTCGAATCTCAGCTGTCCGCCAAGTGACGGGAGCATTTCCTCGTCAGAATTATCCTTTTTACATGATACGGCGGCTGCCACTGACATTGCGACAGCGATTATAATCCTTATATTTTTTGAAAATGTCATTTTCTTTCCGGTGTATTTGTCATTATGCCCAGTGCATAATCTCCAATTTGCAAATATATGAAATATTTCTTTCCATTGCCATCCATCCCCGGCGATTCATGAAAAGTTGTTGCCGTACTTCATGTTTAATCTCTATATTTGCAATCAGGACCTGATAGAATAACACCATTCATACAATATGAAACTGAAATCATTGCTGCCGGCAGTTTTATGCCTTGTGACTGCCGCCTGCTCGTCGGGAGACCGGTATATAGCCATATCCGGATATGCACAGGGAGGAACATATTCCGTAAAACTGAATCTGAACGGACCCGATGGAAGAATCCGGGAGAGTCCGGATAATATAAAGAAAGGCATAGACTCGGTGCTTGCTGCCATAGACAATTCTGTCTCAGGCTATAACAAGGGATCCTTGCTGAGCCGTTTCAATGCCGGCGAGAAGATTGTGCCTGACGATATTTTCAGGAATATTTACAAGGCGTCCTATAAATATTATGTGGAGTCTGACGGCTGTTTCGACGTTTCCTGCGCCCCGCTTTTCGATATATGGGGTTTCGGCTTCACGTCTGATTCCCTGCCTTCGAGGGACCGGATAGAAGAGGTCATGGCTTCCGTAGGCATGGAGAGGCTTGCCGATACTCTGGTTACCGACAGCGAGGGGTTCGCATCTCCTTCGTCCCAGCTGCTTGCGCGAGAGAGCGGAAATGATCCGGAAATCCTGCCGGAACTGAATTTCAATGCCATAGCCCAGGGGTATTCGTGCGATCTGGTGGCCGGCTACCTTCATTCTCTCGGAGTCAGCCAGATGCTGGTGGATATCGGGGGTGAAATTTATTGCGAAGGTCTGAATCCTTCCGGGAAGCCGTGGGGCATAGGTCTGGATCGTCCTCTGGACGGAAACAATGTCCCCGGCCAGGACCTTCAGGGGATTTTCAGGGCAGGCCCTGAGCCTTGCGGCGTAGTCACTTCCGGAAATTACAGGAAATATTATGTCAGGGACGGAAAGAAATACGCCCATACCATAGACCCGCGGACAGGATATCCGGTCACCCATTCGCTTCTTTGCGCTACAATCATCGCCCCTGATGCCACGGAAGCCGATGCGCTTGCTACATATTGCATGGTGATAGGTCTGGAGGAATCGAAGAAGTTCATTCTTTCCCGTCCCGACCTTGAAGGCTGCCTGGTTTATGACGAGGACGGTGTCCTGAAAACCTGGACTTCGGACGGCCTGAAATTCGAAAGCCTGGACTAGGTCTCCCTGTGGCGGACATTTTACGGGAGTGTGCAGATGATTTCAAGGCACCTGATGACTGACTCCGTGCTGAAGTCAATGGCCCGGATCAGGATTGCCGGACAGATTCCCATTTCATGGAGGAATACAGCCAGAATCGCGACAGGCATCAGTGCAGATGTCGGAGGTATCGCTATCAGGTTGGTAATGATGAAGTAGACGGGTGCCGAGCCAAAAAGGAACCAGGCGAGAGGCCCCGTGAATGCCTGGCAGGATATGGACATGGCCGCACTGTCCCATACTTTTTTCAGGACCGGGACCGGGGCAGGGTAGAGGTCTCTGAGAACCGGGTACAGGAAATAAATCCCGCACATTGCCAGATAGGAAAGCTGGAAACTGGCAGAAGTGATGACGCCGGGATTCAGCGCACACTGGACCGTCATGCCGAAGCACAGGATGCCGGCAGCGTTCGCTTTCCTGCCTGTCATCAGAGCCGTCTCCCTGAGCAGAATGAACAGAAAGGCCCTGACTATGGACGGCGATGAGCCCGTCATTACCGAATAGAACAGGGTGGATGCTATTATGACCGTGAATCTCGCGATATCAGCCTTCCGCGATTTGCCCAGAACCGACAATATTTTCGACAAGATGAGATAAATGACCGCAAGGTGCATTCCTGACAATGCCAGTATGTGCGAGGCTCCGCTGTCCCTGAACGCCGTCTTTATCTTCAGCGGCACGTCAGACTGGTCTCCCGTGACAAGTGCCTTTATGAGTGCGTTGCTTCCATAATCTCTGAGAGGCAGCGAGTCTATCCCCGATTTCAGCCATGCGGCTGCCGGAGCCGTGATTCTTTCCGCCGGACCTCTGTCTTCATGCCCGTATTCGGATATTCCCGTGAGCCGGTGCACCGACCAGCAGAAGACACCGCAGCAGAATACTGCCGACATGGCGAGAAATCTCTTCACCGTACTGTCTGCGGATATGCAGACGGCACAGGCAAGCCCAAGCCCCAGAAGCATTGACAGTGCGGAGGTAACATACAGACTCTCCGAAAATGAAAATCCCCGGCCGCAAATGAAAATTCCGGTAACGGTACCGGCGCAGAATGGCAATGCATACAGCACAGACTCCTTCCCCTCTACCATTTTCTGAAAAATTAGCGCACAAGAATCTTATTCTTGTTATGAATTTTTGCGAAAGTACTCATTATTTTTATAACTTTGCGCTGATATCGGAAAAAACGCAACAGATTACAATTTATTTTTTTATATATGATTATCCTAGTTTTGAATTGTGGAAGTTCGTCCCTGAAGTACCAGCTTCTGGATATGAAAGGCGATGAAGTATTCGACCTCTTGGCGAAAGGCCTTGTGGAAAGAATCGGAATGGAAGCAGGCTGCATCAAGCACCAGACATCCGGAAAAGAAAAATATGTCAGGGAAATGCCTATCCCGGACCATACCGTGGGCATAAAGGCTGTCCTTGACGCCCTTCTCGACAAGGAATACGGAGCACTCACTACCCTTGAGGATATCGAGGCTGTGGGACACCGTGTGGTACATGGCGGCGAGGAATTCTTCTGCAGCAAGCTCATAGACGATGATGTCATTGCGGAAATAGAGAAATGTGCTGATCTGGCTCCGCTTCACAATCCGGCCAATCTTCTGGGTATCAAGGCTGTATCTGAGGTGCTCCCTACTGTTCCTCAGGTCGCCGTGTTCGATACCGCTTTCCATCAGACCATGCCTTCGTATGCCTACATGTACGCCCTTCCGTACGAGTATTACGAAAAATACAGGATCCGCAGATACGGATTCCACGGCACGAGCCACAAATATGTCTCCGCGAAGGGGGCCAGGTTTACCGGACTGGAACTGGAGAACTCCAAGATAATCACCTGCCATCTCGGAAACGGAAGTTCCATCACTGCCATTGCGAACGGCAAGTCCATCGACACTTCCATGGGTTTCACTCCGCTTGAGGGCATAATCATGGGAACCAGGTGCGGCTGCATTGACCCTGAAATAGTGACATATCTGCAGGAAAAGGAGAACCTTTCTGCGGAAGAGGTGAATACAGTGCTGAACAAGAAGAGCGGATTCCTCGGACTTTCCTGCATATCATCCGATGCCAGGGATCTCAACGATGCCGCCAATGCCGGAGACAAGAAGGCTAAACTGACACTGAAAAAGCTGGTGTACGACATCACCAAGTACATAGGCGCATACACGGCCGCCATGAACGGCGTGGATCTGATAGTGTTTACGGGAGGAATAGGGGAGAACAACAGCCGCCTGCGCAGAAGGGTGTGCGAAAACCTGTCCTATCTCGGACTCAAGTTCGACTATGAGGCCAATGTGGCTATCGGGAAAGACACACTTATCTCACTTCCTGATTCCAAGGTCAAGGTCGCTGTCATCACGACGAACGAGGAACTGGTTATCGCCCAGGACACCATGCATATAGTTACCGAAAACAATCAATAAAAAGCTTGTACAATGATTACGAAATTCGAAGATATCTTCGCCGCACTTGCCGGCAGAGGAACCAAGAAAAGAATGATAGCAGCCTGGGGTGTGGACGGGCATACTATATCTGCGGCAGCGAAGGCTGTAGAGATGGGAATGATCGAGGCTACCCTCGTAGGTGACGAGAACCTTATCAGGGAACAGTGCGAGAAAGAGAATATCGACATCGCCAGATTCACCATTATCCATAACCCTTCGGAACTTCCTGCAGTAGCTCAGGCCGTGACAATGGTTAACCAGGGCATGGGGGATATCCTCATGAAAGGCCTCTGCAGCACGGACAAGTTCATGCGCGCCATTCTGAACAAGGAAACGGGACTTCTCCCTCCGAAGGCCGTGCTGAGCCATGTGTCCGTGATACAGAATCCGAATTATCACAAACTCATCATCCTGGGAGACATGGCGGTCATCCCTCTTCCTGACCTTGCCCAGAAGAAGGCTATCCTGAATTATCTGGTGAATACCGCCCATTCCATGGGTATCGAATGCCCGAAGGTGGCCATTCTCGCCGCTACGGAGCAGATGCTTGAGAAGATGCCTGCCTGCGTCGAAGCAGCAGTTCTGGCGAAGAAGGTGGATCGCGGGGAGATCAAGGGCTGCATAGCTGACGGCCCTCTTGCCCTCGATGTGGCCATAGATTCCGAGTCCGTAGCCATCAAGCATCTTGTAAGCCCTGTTGCCGGCGATGCAGACTGTCTGCTTTTCCCTAACATAGAATCCGCGAACGTATTCTATAAGACCAATTCGAAACTGGCAGCCGGCGTCAAGCAGGCCGGAATGGTAGTGGGAGCGAAAGTGCCTTGCGTGCTTTCAAGCCGCGCCGACAGTATTGATACCAAACTGAATTCCATAGCTATTGCTGCAATGGCCGCTAAATAGTCCGACATGGCAGGCAGGATATTGGCAATCAATACCGGATCGACCTCGACCAAGTTGGGATATTATGACTCCGGAAAGAAGGTGTTCGAAGAGAACATCTTCCACAGTTCGGAGAAATTGTCCAGATATAACTCTGTAATGGAACAGGGCCACATGAGGCTTGTTACCATTACAGAGTTCCTTTTGTCCAAGGGGATCCGGCTAGTGGACATAGACCTGGTTATGTCCCGGTCAGGTCTGGTGACTCCGATGGAGACTGGAGTGTATGAAATAACGGGGATTCTGGAAGATGCCCTCAGGGCTTGCAAGAACGGTGTGCACGCATGCAATCTGGCCGGACTTCTTGCATGCGATATTGCCGAACTGGTGAATGATGTCAGGAAGGAAGCCGGTATCAGCGAAGTGTGCAAGGCATATATGGCGGACCCTCCCATGGCGGATGAAATGCTGCCGGAAGCCAAAATAGGAGGCATCCCGGAGTTCTACCGCCGGCCTCTTTGCCATGCCCTGAACTCAAGGGCTGTCGTAAGGCATTATGCCGGGTCGAAGGGACTGAAGCAGAAGGACGTGACAGCTATCGTGGCACATATCGGAGGTGGTACGTCCGTGACACTTCACCGTGACGGGCGCATAATCGACACGAACGATGCCCTCGGCGGAGACGGCCCGCTGAGTACGGAGCGTGCAGGCACTGTCCCTGCTTTTCCTCTGATAGAGATGTGCTTCAGCGGGAAATATACTAAAGACGAGATCAAGAAGAAACTCGTGGGGCACGGAGGTGCAGTGGCATACTTCGGTACCAATGATTTCAAGGCGGTGGTGGCGAAGGCCGAGGCTGGTGACCGGGAGACCAGACTTTTCCTGGACGGTTTCTGTCTCAGTGTAGCGAAATACATCGCTTCGCTTGCCGCCGACGTATGCGGAAAGGTGGACGTAATAATTCTGACCGGAGGCATAGCACACAACGGCAAGCTGATGGAGGAAATTTCGCGCAGGGTCTCTTTCATAGCCCCTGTCGCCGTATATCCGGGAGGAAACGAGATGGATTCACTCGCAGAAAACGGCTATGCCGTACTTTCCGGGGAGGTGGAGGTGAAATATTATGACCCGCATGAGCAGGAGAAAAGATCTTTTGCAGGCAGATAACCGCTGTAAAGCTCCCTGCATTGTCTGAACAGGGCCTCGGTGTATTTCGTAAAGCCGGGGCCTTTCCATGTACTGGTGTTGGTAATCATCACCCAGCACTCGCCGTCCGGGAAGTATTTGACGAGGGCGCTTGTCCCGCCGAGAGTTCCGGTCCTGGTCCATTCTCCGTCAGGTTTGGTGTCGTTCCATCCGAGAGAGAATGTCTCCGGATCGAAATATTCCGTCATGGCGGCGATACTTTCTTCCGAAATTATGTCCCTGACTTCCGGCCGGCCGTCAATCGAGGCCACGAAACGGCACAGTTCAGACGGTGAGCCGCACCATGCGCCTGCGCCGGAGAGGCCGTGTATGTCATTGGCCCCATAGCATCTTTCGACCATCCTGCCGCTGAGGTTGTACTCTTCATGCAGTTCCGAGCCTTCGTGCATATAGTATCTTACTTCGTTGGGGTATTTTTCCTCATAATAATTGTTGGCAAGGTGCATGTCGAAACATCCTGCAGGATGCAGCACGTTTTCCTGTATGAAGTTTTCGTAACTGGTCCCGCTGACTTTTTCTATAATCATGGACAGGAGCAGATACCCGAAGTTGGAATATCTCTGCCATGTGCCGGGCTTGTAGCCGAGCGGCCTGGTGAGGACGCATCTGACGAGTGTCTCGTGATCCGGAGCACAGTCCAGTCTGAACTGGCGTATGATATCCTGGGTGGAGAACATGGGGTCGCCGCGGCTGTTCGTGAAACCGGCCTTGTGGCGCAGGAGGTCTTCGACAGTGATATCGAATTTGGCCTTTTCCCTGATGGCCGAAGTGTATATGGAGTCGTTGAGTATGCCTCTTTCCCCGAATACCGTGTCCCTGAGTGAGAGTTTGCCTTTTTCCTGAAGCACCATTATCCCTGCGGCTGTAATCAGTTTGGAAACGGATGCCATTCTCAGGATATGCCCCGGAGACATTTTTTCGCCCAGAGCCTCGTCCGCATAGCCGTACCCTTTCGCATACAGCAGAGAATCATTCCTCATTATGGACAGGGACGCTCCTTTTATCTCCCATTTCTTAAGGAAATTCTCGATTCTCGAATCCATTTTCTCCAGTTCCGGAATATCGGACATCACGTTGTCTATACTCTCGTTCAGTGATACTCCGGCCGTTGTTTCCATGGTGTCCGGCATCGGCTTGTCTTTAGACGATGACGACAGCGGCAGTATTATTGCCGCCAGAACGGCGCAGATCAGTATCGGGTACAGGATAATCAGCTTCTTTCTGCTCATCTCCCCTCCTTCTGCAGTCTGCCGGATCTTCTGGCAAAGTCTATTATGTATTCTGCCGTGCCTTCAGTTCCCAGAATGGAAGAATCGATGCACAAGTCATAATTGGAAGCCACGCCCCAGTTCCCGAAAGTGTAATAGTTGTAGTATGTCTCCCTTTTCCTGTCGGTCTTTGCAATCAGGTCCACGGCCTTTTCCCTGGTGAGATTCATGCGTTCCATTACTGTCTTGATCCTGATTTCTTCCGGTGCAGTGATGAAGATGTCTATGGCGCAGTCCATATCCCTCAGGATGTAGTCGGCGCAGCGTCCCACGATTACCGCGGATTCCTTTTCCGCTATGTCACGTATTACGGAACTCTGTATCTGGAAAAGGTTCTCCCCGTTCAGGAAATTTTTCGGGGCTCCGAAAGTCTGGGTGGCGAAAAACGATGAGACCGGGAACATGTTTCTTTTCTCGTCCTTTTTCCTGAAGACGTCCGGGCTGAAGCCGCTTGTTTCGGCGGCTTTGGTTATGAGTTCATTGTCATAGACGTGGATGCCGAGCATTTTCCCCAGTTCGAGGGCCACCAGCTTGCCTCCGCTTCCGAATTGTCTGCCGACGTTTATTATTATCTTGTTCTCCATAATATCGCTTGTAAACGTTTTTCTTGTTTTCAGAGTTTGCTCCCGAGTATGGACGGATCATCGCCGTCCTTCAGCATCTTGAGTTTCTTCATAAGTCCCAGCAGCATGATGAACGTGAGCAGGGATGACAGAAAGTCCGCTATCGGGAAGGATATCCATATACCCTTGGAGTCCAGGAACATCGGAAGCACATAAAGCATCGGCAGAAGGAAAAGCAGCTGTCTGGACATGGACAGTATTATGGATTTGTTTATCATGCCGAGACACTGGAACAGGTTCGAAGTCACCATCTGGAAACCTACGAGAGGCAGCATGAGGTTGATGAGCACGAGACCTTTTGCGGCAAGATCTATCAGCTGCGGGTCCGATGTGAACACTGACACCGCAGCGTGAGGGATGGCTATGGATACTATGAAACCAGCAAGAGCCACGAAGGTGGCGTATTTGACGGTCTTCATGTATACTTCCCTTACCCTGGAATATTTCCTCGCTCCGTAGTTGTACCCGGCTATAGGCTGCATCCCCTGGTTCAGTCCCATGTTAATCATGATGAACAGGAACGATATCCTGTTCACTATGCCGTATGCGCCGATGGCAAGGTCCCCGCTGTAGCTTTTCAGCTGCTGGTTGATGAACAGTGTCACCAGACATGCGGCAGAGTTCATGAGGAACGGGGCCAGACCTATGGAAAGCGAGTCCTTGGCTATCCTGATGTCCATTCTGAAGATTCCTTTGCGGAAGTGCAGAAGTTTCCTGGAGTCACTGAAATAGAAGAGAATAATCACCAGTGCCACCATCTGTGCGATTACTGTGGCAAGCGCCGCACCTCTGATTCCCATATTGAGGGCGAAGATGAATATCGGCGCGAAGATGACATTCAGTATCACTGTCAGAATCGTCAGTACCATGGCCATTTTCGGGTTTCCCGACGCCCTCACCAGGTTGTTAAGTCCCAGATACAGATGCGTCACCACATTGCCGAGCAGGATGACCTGCATGTACTCCCGTGCATAGACAATGGTATTTTCGCTGGCTCCGAAAAAATAGAGAATCGGGTCCAGGAACATCAGGGAGACTCCCATGAATATCAGTCCGATGACCGTGTTCAGCACCACTACATTTCCCAGCACCTTGTTTGCGACCTCATAGTTCTTCTGACCCAGAAGGACAGACATGATGGTACTGGCTCCGACACCTACCAGGGTGCCGAAAGCCGCGGAAAGGTTCATCAGGGGGAATGTCACGGCAAGTCCGGATATGGCCAGAGGTCCCACTCCATGACCGATGAAGATGCTGTCTATCATGTTGTACAGCGAAGAAGCGGTCATCGCTATGATGGCCGGCCCCGCATATTTCATGAGAAGGCTGCCGATCTTCTCGGTCCCCAGTTCCAATGGAATAGCCTTGTTCTCTGCCATTATTCTTCCTCCGGGTCCTTTACTATTTCGATTTCGAAAACGAGAGGTGCATATTCAGGTATGAGGGAGCCGCTTCCGGATGTGCTGTATCCGTAGTCCGAGTAGAACAGCCCCGTCCCCTTCTCCATCGGCTTCATCTCCCACAGCGTCTTTCCGAACCCGGAGATTATGCTGTTCCCGTCCAGCTGTATGCTTATGGAGTCTTCCGCCATCTGGACTTCCACCGGACCGTATGTCTTGGATGCCGAGTAGATGTTGTTGTCCTTGGCCACGTTCTCTATGGTGGTGTCGAACACCTGTCCGTTCAGCAGTTTCCCGGTATAGTTGATATAAATCGTGGTGTCCTTGTGCAGGTCTTCTGGTGAACCTGTGCCCGGAGTGTCAGGCGACGACCTGTAATAGAAGCCTTCGTCCACGGCTGTAGGGTTTTCTCCAGGGAAGTTCTTCCGGAAATATCTCTCTATGGTGTCAATCTGCCATTTCATTATGTCGTCCACGACCCTGTTTAATTTTACCGTATAAATCTGGTGGCTGTTTCCGGTCACGTTTTTCATGTATTCCTCTTCGGTCTCGTAACGGTTGTAGGTCTGTGTCCATCCCGGTATCAGGGCAGTCCGCGTACCCCCTGTAACCATGTCGGATATCATGTCTTCCAGTCCCTTGTTCAGGGAATTGTCGCTTACGTTCCATACTCTAGGACCGTAATAGTACGACTTGTCAAATTCCCCTGTCTGTTTGGCTTTCAGGGAATCGGACGTGGAAGTGATATTGCCCTCCAGGTCAGTGACCGTATATGTAACCATGGCATAGCCCGGAATTATGAGCCCCGAACCGTCGCCGGGAGTGTCCGAAAGGATATATGTGGATATGCCCGAACGGACAGCGTCAGGATAATGAGTAAGGAGCCAGGCATCTATGTATGTTTTCTCGTCCTGATTCGCAGGAGTCTCCTCTTGTACAGCGCAGCCGCCGAGGATTAATGCGGCCGATAAGGCTAAAGCCGGAAATCTGAATACCATCATTAAAAGTTTTCTCGTGCAAAAATACTGATTAATTTGACTTGAAAAATTTTTTTCTTCCATGTTAAACTCAGTCGTTCGTCAGACTCTCCACCCAGATCTGGTACAGCAGGGCCGAATTTGCCGGTATGCTTCCTACGATAGTGTCCCCGAAACCGTATTTCCCGGAAAAAACTATGTAGCAGATTTCTCCGCCTCTGACGCCTTCAAGACCTTTCATCAGCCCTTCCACCAGACCTGCATCCTCGTCGAGAGTCAGAGTCAGGATTCCGTAGTCCGGTGAAGTCAGTGTCCAGCCGCTTTCAGTGGCGGTTTCCTCCCTGTTCGTGGCAAAAAGGTTCGAAGCGGTCGGGGCGCTGCTGCCTGAAAAAATGTAGCCGGCATAGTAGAACGATACCGTGCCGCCTTGTCTCAGTTCCTCGCCGCTGCCTTCCGTAAGCACCACTCTGTTCGATCCTCCGTTATGTACGATTCTCGGTGCCGGGTCCTGGGAGGACAGCCCTTCTATGAAGCTGTCTATGTTGTCTTCCTGTGAAGAATATGTCGTCTCCAGATTCTGTTTCTTGCAGGATGACAGTGCGGACACTGCCAAGGCTGCATAAAGGATATATTTCGTGAAATGTTTCATATTCAGGCAAATTTACATCGAAAGAAATTCTCCGGTCCTGGCTTCCACATAGGCTGCGGCTTCTGCGGCCGACCCGGTCTTCAGGTCCCTGCCCTTGACAAGTTTTCCTCCGGCTGCGAGTTCGTGCCCGCCTCCGTTGAAGAACATGGCGGCACATCTGTTGGCCGACGTCCCTTTTTTCGACCGTATGGAAACCCGGAACTTGTCGTCCTCTTCTTTTAGAAGGATGCTCATTCTAACACATTCCATGCCGAGGGGAATATTCACGAAACCTTCCGTCTCACCCTCGCGTATGTCATACTCGTCGGCCAGGCTTCTGTCTATTATCATATAGGCCACACCGTCACCCGTGATTTTCATCTTGTCTCCAAGAAGCCTTCCCATAAGCCGGAACCTGTTTTCGCGGTAATTGTTGTACAGGGAAGACAGTATCGCGTCCCGGTCCGTCCCCGCCGCCAGAAGTTCGGACGCCATCCTGAATGTGGACGGGAAAACGGAATTGGCGAAATTGTTCGTGTCGGTGGTCATTCCGGTCAGAAGGGCTTCCGGACACCCTGCGGGAAGTTTCCCTGCATCATGCCCGACGGATTCGGTACCCAGGAGGATGTAATACAGGAGCTCGCAGGTGGAAGATATGCCGGTACATGAGAATACTATGTCGAAAAGCTCTCTGTCCGGCCCTATGTGATGGTCTATGAGGATTTTCGGACAGGATGCCCCGGCCAGTGCCTTTTCCAGATTTTCTGCCCTGCCGAAAGCGTTCATGTCCAGACAGAAGATCAGGCCGCTTTCCCGGATGGCGCTGACAGCCTTCTCCCTGTCTTCCTCATATACGATTATGGAGCCGCTGTCTGAACCTGTCATGAAGGCCAGTGATTCGGGGTATCTGTCATTCAGGACGATGACGGGGTCCTTGCCTGCCGCTTTCAGAAAGCGCAGAAGTCCCAGGGAACTGCCGAGCGCATCGCCGTCAGGATGGGTGTGTGTCACAATGGCTATCCCGGAAGCACCGGAGATGCAGTCCATCATGGAAACGATAAGGGAAGTATCTATATCAGCCATAAATTCAGTGTCTTGCAGACCGGTCAGACCCAGGCGGGATTCTGACATCCAAGTGGGCGCAAATTTACAAATTATATTGCATTTGATAAATCAAATTTTTAACTTTGTCCGGAATTTGATTTTTAAGGAAAGATTGGACAGAATATAATTAAATCACTAAAATAATTATGAAAATTTTGACAAAGGTACTCGTCTACCTCATCTTCCCGCTAGCCATCATCGGATTGGCTTACATGATTATCGAGGGCGTAATGGAGCCTGTGCGTTTCAACAATGAAAAGGCGTCCCGCGAACAGGTCGCTATCCAGAGACTGAAGGACATCCGTACGCTGCAGAATGCCTACAAGACTGAATGTGGCAAATTCACTGCATCTTTTGACACTCTCAAGTCATTCTACACCGACTCGTCCATGAAGGTGGTCATGCAGCTCGGATCTGCCGATGACTCTGTGGCTGTGGCCAATACGGAGAACCTGAAAAAACGCAATCCGAGGATTAAGCCGGAGCAGATGCTGGAACTTTACAGGAAAGGCGAGCGTCTTGTCTTCAGGATAGAGAACGAGATTCCGGTGAAGGACACCCTTTTCAAGAACCGTAAGGACTTCAATCTGGATTCTCTCGCATTCGTTCCGTTCTCACACGGTGATTCCATTAAAATGGCTGCTGTGGTGAAGACTGTTTCCGGTGTGAAGGTTCCTCTGTTCGAGGCCAGCCTTACATACAAGTCCCTGCTTAAAGGTATGGACAACCAGCTCAGGATAAATCTTGACGCATCCGAGAAAGAGAGAAACGAGAAGAAATACGGTACCTCTGATTTTTCCGGTCTGAAAGTAGGAAGCATTACTGCACCTAATAACAATGCAGGTAACTGGGAGTAACAGCGGGGAAAGCATATCCGTCCAGATATCCTTGTCCGGATATGTGTCCAGAATCTGTAATAACGGCGTCAGCGTATCATCCGGCTGGATGAGCGCTGACCGTTTTTTTACTGATCCTCAGTTCGGAAAACGTTATGACGAGGTGTCTGTCTCGGTCTTTACACCCAAGTTCACGCTTGTTCCGGAACAGTTTTTCGACCCGGTGGGGGCCAGGACGATGCTTGCCGGTGTTTCCGAACTCGGTGATGCCGACTATGTGGCTTTCGAACCGTTGCCGCAGTTGAAGGCTGTCCTGATCTATTCCAATTCGATAGGGGAGACTTTGTCGAAGGCCGTCGCCGGCACGGTTCTCAGGACAGACGGTGAAAAGTCCAGGATATTGCCGGAAATATGGTACATGCTGGATTCCCTGGAGTCGGTCCGGGATTATAATAAGGTGATTGCGGCTTTTGCGGACGGTCATCTGTATCTGGTAGCGGCACAGGGCAGAAGCCTGCTTCTGTGCAATGTGTATGAGGCTGCGGACTTCGTGACCGCCGAGTATTTCATTTTCCTCGCGATGAAGAAGCTGCAGCTCAACCCTGAAATGACGACACTGTATTTCAGGACTCCCCTCGCTGACGAAGAGGAACTGTCCCTTTACCGTTATTTCAGGTCTGTGGATTATATTTGAAGTTATGAGGATAATCGGCGGAAGACTCAAGGGCAAGACTATAGTTCCTCCTAACGGATATGGAGCCCGGCCTACTACGGATTTCGCCAAGGAAGGCCTGTTCAATATCCTTGACAACGAATACGAATTTGAAGGACTTTCAGTGCTGGATCTGTTTGGCGGCACCGGTTCCATTTCCTTCGAGTTTTCGTCCAGGGGAGCGTCTGATATAGTGTGCGTGGAGATGAACCCTGCGCACGCCTCTTTTATCAGGACCCAGGCGCGCAGGCTCGGCATAGAGAACGTTTCCGTGGTGAGGCACAATGTCTTTGACTTCCTGAAAATCTGCGAAAAGAAGTTCGACATGGTTTTCGCGGATCCTCCCTACGCCATAGACGGGCTTGATACTATTCCGTCCCAGGTATTCGCTTCCGGTGTTGTCCGTCCCGGCGGGTACT
>DVIP01000150.1 GCA_018711225.1 Candidatus Cryptobacteroides intestinipullorum
ATCTGAAGACCTGCCATAGTGTCAGGGTCAGGTCGGTGTATTCGCATCTTGCTGCGGCCGAGGATCCCGCCAGTGACAGTTTCACGAAGGGGCAGATTTCAATGTTTCGCGAGAATGCGGACTCTATCACTGAAGTCCTGGGCTACAGGCCGATGTATCATATCCTGAATTCTGCCGGAATCGAGAGGTTTCCTGAATATCAGTTCGATATGGTAAGGCTTGGTATCGGAATATACGGAGTCAGTGCGCTGCCTGGAGTGAGTCTTTATCCTGTCGCCTCTTTCAAGTGCAAGATATTGCAGATAAAGTATCTCAAGCCGGAAGACGGAACCATAGGTTATGGCCGCCACGGACATATAGCCCCGGATGGGACGGTGATTGCGACTATCCCTGTCGGATATGCTGACGGAATAGACCGCAGGCTCGGAAACGGGGCTGTCTCCTTCATGCTGAACGGCCATCGTGTCCCTACTGTCGGAAATATATGCATGGATATGTGCATGCTTGACATAACGGGTGTGGATGCCGAGGTCGGCGATACCGTCACTATTTTCGGGGACGAACCTTCCGCGACGGAGATAGCCGGCATTCTTGGGACTATCCCTTATGAAATATTCACTTCCGTACCGCGCAGGATCGAGCGTATAATAACACGCTGATATTTGTCTGCCGGATTGCAAATCCGGTTGAACGAAAAATATTGAACGAAAAATTATGAATGACAATAAGAAATACAAAATATTGTTCGTCTGTCTCGGCAATATCTGCAGGTCCCCTGCAGCGCAGGGAATATTCCAGTCCATAGTGGACAGAAACGGATGCGGAGACAGTTTCGTGGCGGACTCTGCCGGCACATATTCGGGACACAGGGGCGACCTCCCGGACAGGAGGATGCGCCGTGCCGCCGGACAACGCGGATATGAACTGACTCACAGGGCAAGACCCGTGACTCTGACGGATTTTTTCGATTTCGATCTGATTGTTGCCATGGATGACAATAATTTCACTGATCTCATGCACCTGGCCCCTTCAGTGGAGACATCCAGGAAAATAAAAAGAATGTCCGCATATTTCAGCGGACATTCCCTGGATTATGTGCCTGACCCTTACTATATGGGGTCTGACGGTTTCGAACTTGTACTGGACCTTCTGGAAGATGCCTGCACGAATCTGTTCGCGTCCCTGAAGGCCATTCGTTAAGGGAAGGTTTCAGAGCAGAAGCCCTTTTCTTACTTCATCGGTAGCATCCTTTCCTTTCAGGTATTCGAGTACGGCCAGGCCGAATTCGAATACGAGTCCGGGACCGCGTCCGGTGATGATGTTGCCGTCTGTTTCGGCACTGTTCCCGGTATATTCCGCACCCTTTTCCTTCAGCGGCCCTTCAAATCCGTCGTAGCATGTCATTTTCTTTCCTGAAAGGTCAGGAAGAAGACCGAGCACCACGCTCGGGGCTGCGCAGATGGCGGCCAATGCGCCTCCTTCGGCATGATGTGCCAGCATGAGATCCATAAGTTCCTTCTTTTCAGCCAGATTCACGGATCCCGGCATTCCTCCGGGGAATATCATCATGTCTTTTGCGGATGCCTTGCCAGTACCGGCGCAGGCTGTAAATTCTCCGAAAGTCATGTCAGCCGCTACTGTGGCATTGTGTGCGCTGGTGACGAACCTGTCATTGTATATGGAGACAGTCTTCACCGGGACACCGCCCCTTTTGAGTACGTCAGCCGTACCCAGGGCCTCGGTTTCCTCGAAACCGTTGGCCAGAAAAAGATAAATACCTTTCATAACGTTATTGGCTAAAGGGTCCGTTTGACTTCGACGATGGTGTATGCTTCCACCACGTCACCGACCTTGATGTCATTGTAGCCTGTGATATTGAGACCGCAATCCTGGCCGGTAGTCACTTCCTTCACATCGTCCTTGAACCTTCTGAGGGAGCCGAGTTCTCCGGTGTAGACCACTATGCCGTCCCGGATGACACGCACTTTGGCATTCCTGGTCAGCTTGCCTTCCCTGACAATACATCCGGCGATGGTTCCGACCTTGGAAATCTTGAAAGTCTCCATGACTTCCGCAGTGGCCGTAACCTCTTCCTTCTCTTCAGGGGCAAGCATACCTTCGATACCGCTCTTGACCTCATTGATGGCATCGTAGATGACTGAGTAGAGCCTTATCTCGATGGACTCTTTCTCTGCCAGTTTCCTCGCATTGGCCGAAGGCCTTACCTGGAAACCGATTATGATGGCATCGGAAGCTGCTGCCAGCAGGACATCGGATTCCGATATGGCTCCGACAGCCTTATGTATGACATTGACCCTGACTTCCTCGGTGGAAAGCTTTATCAGGGAGTCGGACAGTGCCTCGATGGATCCGTCCACATCGCCTTTCACGATGATGTTCAGCTCCTTGAAGTTTCCTATCGCAATACGGCGTCCGATCTCTTCGAGGGTCATGTGCTTCTGGGTCTTTATGCCCTGGATGCGGATCAGCTGCTCCCTCTTGTTGGCGATATCCTTGGCTTCCTTTTCGTCTGCCATTACATTGAACGTGTCTCCGGCAGTAGGGGCGCCGTTGAGTCCGAGCACGGATACAGGTGTCGAAGGCCCTGCTTCCTCCACTTTCTGTCCCCTTTCGTTGAACATGGCCTTTACTCTGCCGGTGTAGCATCCGCTCAGCATTATGTCTCCTACGTGGAGAGTCCCGTTCTGCACCAGAACAGTGGCCAGATAACCGCGGCCCTTGTCCAGGGATGACTCTATCACGGCCCCGGAAGCGCGCCTGTCAGGATTTGCCTTCAGGTCCAGAAGTTCGGCCTCGAGCAGAACCTTGTCCAGCAGCTTGTCCACGTTTATGCCTTTCTTGGCGGATATTTCCTGGCACTGGTATTTGCCGCCCCAGTCCTCCACCAGAATGTTCATGTTGGCGAGCTGCTCCTTTATCTTGTCGGGATTCGCTCCCGGCTTGTCTATCTTGTTGATGGCGAATATCATCGGCACGCCTGCAGCCTGTGCGTGGTTGATGGCCTCCACAGTCTGCGGCATTATGGCGTCGTCCGCCGCTATAATGATTATGGCCAGGTCGGTCATCTTGGCACCGCGGGCACGCATGGCGGTGAAGGCTTCGTGTCCCGGAGTATCCAGGAAAGTTATCCTCTGTCCGTCAGGAAGCACTACATTGTAGGCTCCTATATGCTGCGTGATTCCTCCGGCCTCACCTGCTATGACATTCGATTTCCTTATATAGTCCAGAAGTGAAGTCTTTCCGTGGTCGACATGTCCCATCACGGTGATGACAGGCGGTCTTGACACGAGATGCCCGTTGTCATCGTCCGCTTCCTGCTCTATTGCCTCGGTGAGGTCTGCAGTCACGAATTCCACTTCATATCCGAATTCCTCGGCTACCAGGACAAGCGCTTCTGCATCGAGTCTCTGGTTTATGGACACCATAAGCCCCAGATTCATGCAGGCGGCGATTACCTTTGTCACAGGGGTGTTGTTCATGAGGGTGGCAAGGTCGTTCACCGTCACGAATTCCGTGACTTTGAGGACTTTCTTGTCCATTTCCCTCATCTCGTTTTCCTCCATTATCTTCTGGGAGGCAAGTTCGCGTTTCTCCCTTCTGTGCTTGGCTCCGAGATTCGTCTTGTTCTTCGCTTCGTTCATCCTGGCGTAGGTCTCCTTGATCTGCTTCTGGATTTCCTTCTGCATCTCTTCTTCCTCGGCCTCCGTCATCTGCTTGAACCTGTCCCGTTTCTTCCCGCCTTTTCCGGATCCGCTGCGGTCTCCTGCAAAACTGTTCTTTCCGGACTTGTCACCGTTTTTCTTCTTGTTTTCCTTTTTCTGTCCGGAAGAATCCTGTTCGCTGCCTATTTTGGTTACATCCACTTTCTGGCTGTTGCCCTTGGATATCCTTTCCCTTTTCTTGTTTTTCTTCTTCTCGAACTGGGAAAGGTCGATTTTGTCTACGATTTTCGGGCCCTGGAGCCTTTCGACCTCTATCTTTATCTCCCTGACCTCATGAGGCTTCGCGGCATCTTCAGTGATCTCCTGCTTTCCTTCGTCTTCCGTGCTTTCAGGGACTTCCGTCTCTTTTTCCGGCTCCGTTTCCGCAGCAGGGGACTCCTGTTCAGGTACATGTACCTCAGGCGCCTTTTCTTCCTCCTTGTTTTCCTCCGGCTGTATTTCAGGTTCCTTTATGGCCTTTTCTTCTTTTGTCTTAGGTTTCTTCTCGAACTGGGAGAGGTCTATTTCCCCGATGATTTTCAGGCCTTCGGCAGGTTTCGGTGCCGGTGCGGCTTCCGGAGAAGGTGATTCCGGAGTCTCGGTCCTGGCCGCAGAAGGGGCTGCCTGAGGAGCTGACGGCTGGACAGGCTGCGCCGGAGGTGTCTGCGACGACAGGTTCGACTTGATGATGACTTCCTTCACATTGGAGTCATTGTCATCATCCGCAGGTTTCTTCTTCGACCCCAGTTCGATGATTTCCTTCAGCTTGATGGCGACTTTTTCTGAGTCCTGCTTGAGCTTCTGTTCTTCGCCGAACTTGGCTTCTATTGCTGGCAGATATGAATCGGAAATTTTGGCATTCGGATTCATTTCCACTTCGGCACCTTTTTCCTTCAGGAAATCCACGAGCGTCTGAAGGCCGATGTTGAATTGTCTGGTAAGTTTGCTTAATCGTATTTCTGCCATAAAAAATGTTTAAATCTTCAATCCTATTCTTCAAATTCAGAGCGCAGTATATCGAGGACATCGGCTACGGTCTCGTCTTCCAGGTCGGCCCGTTTGGCTATGTCTTCAGGCGAAAGTGCCAGAACGCTCTTCGCCGTGTCGCATCCGATGGACTTCAGTTTCTCGATAATCCAAGGCTCTATTTCGTTTTCGAATTCAGTCAGGAGCACGTCCTCTTCCTCTTCACCGCTTTCCTGCTTAGGTAGCTCCCTCCATACTTCTATTTCCTGGTCTACGAGCATACTTGCGAGCTTTATGTTGCACCCGCCTTTTCCGATACCCTTCTTCACCTCGTCAGGAAGCATGTATACCTTTATCTTGCCGTCCTCGCCAGGTACGATAGAAGATATTTTTGCAGGGCTGAGGGCCCTCTGTATAAGCAGCTGAGTGTTGTTGGTCCACTGGAGCACGTCTATGTTCTCGTTCCTGAGTTCGCGGACAATGCCTATTATCCTGGCACCCTTCACTCCGATGCAGGCTCCTATCGGGTCAATCCTGTCATCGTAAGACTCGACAGCCACTTTCGCCCTCTCTCCAGGAATCCTGACCACCTTCTTTATCGTTATGAGCCCGTCATAAATTTCCGGCACTTCCTGCTCGAACAGTTTCTCGAGGAATTCGTCGGAAGTCCTGGAAAGGACAATGTAAGGCGTGGTGTTATTCTTCATCTCCACGCTCTTTATGATGGCTTTCACGGTGTCGTTCTTCTTGAAGTGCTCTCCCGGAATCTGCTCTGACTTCGGCAGCCTGAGCTCGTTCCCGTCCTCGTCGAGGATAAGCACCTCCTTGGACCAGGTCTGATATACTTCTCCTGTGAAAATCTCGCCTATCTTGGCTATGTACTTGTTGTAAAGATTCGCTTTCTCTATGTCCATGATACGGCCCTGAAGGTTCTGCCTGATATTCAGGATACCCCTGCGGCCGAAACTTTTCATTTCCACCTTCTCGGCGTATGTCTCTCCGATCTCGTATTCGTCGGAGTCCTTGTTGACTTCAGCCAGCGCTATCTGAGTGTTCGGGTCTTCCACGTTTTCGACCACTTCACGGTTCCTGTATATCTCACAGTCACCCTTGTCGATATTGATGATGATGTCGAAATTGTCTGAAGAGCCGTATGTCTTGGCCAGCTGCGTCTTGAACACGTCCTCAAGCACGCCCATCATTGTGGGCCTGTCGATATTCTTCAGGTTCTTGAATTCTGCAAAAGCGTCTTTGAGTTCTGTCTTTTCCATTGCTATACCCAGTTCTTGTATATCATTATTATTGTTGTCCGGTTATTATTTATTCTGCCGTTATCCACGGAATGACGGCATTTGTCATCTCCTTGGGGAAGAAGTCCTCATGTTCTTTCATCACCTTCTTCTTGCTTCCCTCTACCGCTTCCCTGACGGAATATTTCAGAGTGACGCCCTCTTCAGATGCGCCCGTGAGAATCCCGCGGAGCTTCCTCCCGTCCCTAAGCAGAACCTGGACTTCCGTACCGACGGCCTTCAGGTACTGTTTCATGACCTTGAACGGCTGGTCGAGTCCCGCCGAACCTATCGTAAGGGAATAATCCTCCTTGTCACGGTCGAACTTTTCCTCGAATATATGGCTCAGTTCCACGCAGTCATCGAGGGTTACAGTCCCTTCTTCGGACTCGATGACGATTTCCACATCGTTGTCCCTGCTGATCATAATTTCAACAATGAAGCAGCCGCGTGCAACGATTTCATCCTGCATTGCATCTGTAATCTCTGAAATATTCATGATAGGCCCGTATATACAAATTAAGGGGACACCCCGTCCCCTTAATCAAACTCACGGTGCAAATGTAGGAATAATTTCAGAATAATAAAAATAATGGCGATAAATTTCATATTTAGCCATAAAAATGCTTTATTTGTAGATTAATGGAATGCTAAATACTGGAAAATCTATGGAGTTCAAGGCAAAGGAGATAGCTGAGATATTGAAAGGTTCCGTGGAAGGAGACCCGGAGGCAAGGATTTCGACATTCGCCAGAATCGAAAGCGGCAAGCCGGGAGCCATTTGCTTTTTTGCAAATCCAAAATATGAACACTATGTTTATGAATGCGAAGCCAGCGTGATAATTGTCAACAATGACTTCGCTCCGCAGCGTCCTGTCAAGGCCACCATGATAAGAGTGCCCAACGCATACGCTGCAGTAGCCTCTCTTCTGGAATATGTGACTGCGCAGAAAAGGTCGTACAAGAGATACCGCGGATGCAACATAAAACGTTTCCTTTCCACGAAGATCGGCCGCAAGGTCTATATAGGGAGCGGATGTTATCTCGGCAGGAACGCAAGTATCGGCGACTATTCCAGAATTTACGAGCAGGTGTATGTCGGTGACGATGTCAAGATAGGAAAGAAGTGCATCATATATCCGGGAGTGAAGATTTATCCCGGGATGGAGATAGGCGACAACGTCATAATACATGCCAATGCCGTAATCGGCGCCGACGGATTCGGCTTTGCCCCTCTTCCTGACGGGACTTACCGAAAGATTGAGCATACAGGCAACGTTATAATAGAAGACGACGTAGAGATAGGTGCGAATACCACTATAGACAAGTCACAGATGGGATCTACCATTATACATAAGGGAGTGAAGATCGACAACCTGTGCCAGATAGCCCATAACGTGGAGATAGGGGAGAATACGGTGATGGCGGCGCAGACCGGAGTCGCCGGCTCCGCCAAAATAGGAAAGCACTGCATAATAGGCGGACAGGTAGGTCTTTCAGGACATATTACTATCGCGGACAATACTACTCTTGCCGCCCAGACAGGTGTCATAAGCAGCATAAAGACCGAAGGCCAGGTCTTTCTGGGAAGTCCGGCTCTTCCTCACAAGCAGTTTCTCAGGGCATACGCGGTATTCAGGAGGAACGGAAAAGAATAGATACGTGGATTGGACATAAAGATTTTTTATATATCTTTGCCGTCCGAATTTTTTGAATTGGAGATGAAACAGTTGCAGCAGACATTAGGGAAAAGCTATTCTTTTGAAGGGAAAGGACTGCATACCGGAAAAGTCGCAAGAATGACCATTAACCCTGCGCCGGAAGATACGGGAATAGTATTCCGCAGGACGGATATCGGGAAAGACCATTATATTGAAGCGCTTGCAGAATACGTTTCCAGCACGGACAGAAGCACAACCCTTACCAAGGACGGCGTTTCCGTAGTGACTGTGGAACACCTGCTTTCCGCCCTTACCGGGCTCGGCATAGACAATGCCGTAATAGAACTCGACAATGTGGAAGTCCCTATCCTGGACGGCAGCGCCAAACCTTATATCGACGCGATATGGCCGTCGGGAATAGTCAGCCAGAATGCTCCGCGCAAATATATCGAAATAGACCGACCCCTTACGGTCACGAGCGCAAAGACCGGCTCTTCCATAGAGATAACCCCTTCCGACACACCTTCCTTCGATGTCAGAATAGATTTCAATTCGAAAGTGCTGGGGCTCCAGTCCGCACACTGGGATCCGTCCGTATCATACGCAGAGGAAGTCGGTGTCTGCAGGACTTTCGTCTTTTTCCATGAGATAGAATACCTCTTCAACAACAATCTTATAAAAGGCGGGGATGTGGAGAACGCCATCGTAATCGTGGAGCATCCCGTTTCCAGCGAGCAGCTTGAGCGCATGTCCAGGCTTTTCAATGTTCCTACGCTGGAGAGATGCGAGAACGGATATCTCAACAATCTCAGCCTGCGTTTCCCGAACGAGTGCGCCAGGCACAAGCTTCTGGACCTTATGGGTGATTTCAGGCTCGTGGGTGGCTTCCTTAAGGCAAAAGTCGAGGCCGTCAGGTCCGGGCATACGATCAATACCAATGCGGCCAAGGAGTTGAGAGCGCTTCTGGCAAAATAGAAAACCGTCAGACAGACGTAAAACTGTATATATTATGAGCAATATCCATCCTTTAGCGACAGTGCACCCGAATGCAAAGATAGGTGAGAACGTGGAAATCGGACCATACGCCTTTATAGACGAATTTGTGGAGTTGGGTGACGGGTGTGTCATCATGCCTCATGCCACAGTGTTCAATTATGTGAAAATGGGCAAGGGATGCCGTATTTTCCCAGGTGCGGTGGTAGGAGCCATCCCTCAGGACCTCAAGTTCGGAGGCGAGGTGACATACGTGCAGCTCGGAGACAATGTCACTGTCCGGGAGTGTGCTACGATAAACAGGGGCACCAAGGCAAGCGGCAAAGGCGTGACCCGTGTCGGGGACAACACTCTGCTCATGTCATATACTCATGTCGCCCATGACTGCAACGTGGGGTCGCACTGCATCCTGGTAAGCTATACCGGCATAGCCGGAGAGACAGAGGTAGAGGACTGGGCCATACTCGGCGGCGGCACCCTTTCACACCAGTTTTCCAAAATCGGACAGCATGCAATGGTCGGCGGCGGCTCCAAAATCAACAAGGACGTACCTCCGTTCATTCTCTGCGGCAGGGATCCGCTTTCATACGCCGGTATCAATATTGTCGGTCTGCGCAGGAGGGGTTTCACTTCGGACCAGATACGTTCCATCAAGGATATGTACGATCTTATCTACAATGCAGGGATGAATGTCAGCGACGCATGCGCCAAGATAGAGGCCGGATTCCCTCAGACTCCTGAAAGGGATGCCATCCTGAATTTCATAAAAAATTCCAAGAGAGGGATTGTGCGCGGCATGACTTCGAACTCAAAAGGCGAGGTGGAATAGTGCCTGTACTTCTGAACACGGCATATTTCCCGCCAATACAATATTTCGCCCTGATGGCGAAGGATCTCAGGGTGTATCGGACCTCCGGACCGGTACACTCTTTCTCTGTTCAGGGGTCTCCGGACAGCCGGGAAGCAGACGGAAGTGTCGTCCCGTCCGTGGTGTATATAGAGGCCTGTGAGAATTATCAGAAACAGTCATACAGGAACAGATGCCATTTTTATGCGGCTGACGGCCGACAGTCGCTTTCGTTCCCCATAATCCATAAGGACGGTTCGCATAACAATATTCCCATAAGGGATGTCCTGGTGGACTACTCCACGGACTGGGTCACCAGACATAAGCGTGCCATCATTTCGGCGTACAGGACATCGGCTTTTTTCGAATATTATGAAGACGAGCTTTTCGCCATACTTGACCGCCGTCTTCCAACGCTTTTCGGTCTGAATCTGGAGCTGATACGTTTTTTCCTGGAAAAGACAGGGTTGCCCGTGGAACTCAGGGAGACGGAGGAATTTACTCCACCCGGCTGCCTGAAATACGGTGAAGATTACAGGGAAAGCATACATCCCAAAAGACCTGACCATATACTTGGGGACCTGGGATTGGAAAGGCCGTATTACCAGGTGTTTTCCGGAAAATATGGCTTCGTGCCGCATCTGTCCATAATGGATCTTTTGTTCAATGAAGGCCCCGATTCCGTACGATGGCTGCATAATGGCTGGAATCAGGCGTCTGTGAGGCACAAGTGACAGTTCAGCTGGAACGGTAACTAAATTCTGCCGATACGGTTTAGAAGTTGGCCTAAAATCGGAATCCCAAGGTCAGCATCACGTTCCAGAGACCCCTCCTGTTCTGGATTTCGGGAACGTACGTGATGACATTCCCCGAATCGTCAAATATATAGTCGTCGTAAGGGTAAATGTATTCGTAACGGTATCTGGTATAGCTGCAGGCGATGTCCGCGAAAAATGAACCGTCGGAACTGTAACCGAGACCGAACGAGCCTTTGTGTACCATCGTCTGCCCCGGATTGTCTGTCATACTGCTCACATATACTATGTTGCCGTCCTGATCCATGGCTTTCTCCGGTGATGTCGTGAGTCCGTAGCCTGCCCTGATGGCGAACTGCGGTATCGGCTTGATTTCTATTCCGGCCCTGAGCATGTGTGATGTTCCCATGAAGTCGGCAATCTCGCTGTTCTGGGTATCGAATTCTCCGGACTGCATGTCGAGCTCCTTGAATTTCATGGTGCTGTAGTCGCACAGTTCATAGTCTACGCTTATAAGGCCGAAATTCCCGAGCGTGTATGCCAGACCGAAATTGGCCCGGAAAGGAGAGATGAGCCTGTACCTGTATTCTCCGACAGGGGATTCCGAACTCATATTGAACTGAGAATCGGAATAGGTCGTGGAGCCGCTTTCACTCCAGTTTTCCGTGATGGTCGTGCTGACAGGCGTCTGTACGGCGGCTCCTATACGGAAGCCTCCGCCAGGCGTGACTATCACTCCGAATTTCCCGTATATCCCGGTGCCGACGGCCGAATAATTATAATCGTACTGCATGTCGTGGAAATAGGTGGTGATGTCCTGGCCTGCCTCAGTACCGTCATCTATATGATATTCGATGCCGAACAGATCCGGGTCAACGGCAGCTTCGGTATAGCGTATGGCAGAATCGTAGTTCAACGCAGTGATGCCGAGATTCGCTCCGATATACACATAGTCCGATATGTTGAACCCGATGTTGAACACATAATCGTTCTTGTAGCCTCTGGTCTGCCGCTGGTAACTCTGGTCCAGAGGACCGGCAACGGATATATTGCCGCTTTCGTCTATCTTTTCGGATGATCCGATAAACTCATCGGGATAATCCGTGAGATTCGAAATCATTCCGGACTGTGCTGCAACTATGGTCCTCCAAGGTGCATTGTAATAGTCGAAGGCTCTGTCAGCCATAAGCTCATTGTAGTCATAGCCGTAAGCCCAATACGCTTCCGACCCCATGAATGACGTCCCGAAATGCTCGCCTGAAGTCCTCAACCCCTCCAGGTATCTGCCGGTGCTGTTGGCCACGAATCCGATGCTTACGTTTTTCAGCCCTCTGGTACGGTGCAGGTCGAAATTCATGGAAACTCCGTAATTCGGAATGGAGAATCTCGTCAAAGAGTTCGTGAGACTGTTCCCGAATGCGTTCGGCGAAGTTTCTCCCGGCACAGGGGTGCCGCCTGCCGTATTTACGGAAATATTAAGGGACGGGGAAATCGTGATCTGCGAATATTTCGCGACTGCCGAGCCTGCAGGATTGATGGTGACAGCCCCCAGGTCACCGCCGAGTGCGGTGAACGCATTGCCCATGGCCATGGTCCTGGCGGACCCTTCATAATTGTTTTCACTGAATCTCAACGCATCCTGGATGGTCTGTGCCCCGGCGCAGACGGCGACAAACGCCAGCGAAAATATCAATATTGTCTTTTTCATTTTGTCCTTGTCTTATTTAACGTCAGTCAGACGAATTGTATTACAGAAACCGGGCGCTACCGTCTGCGTGACACTGACCCGCCTCCGCTGCGTGAACCTCCGGAGAACCCGGATGACCTGTTGTAGCTCGGTGTGGAGCTGCTTCGGCTGAATGAACTGCTTCTGCTGCTGTTGCTGTTGTATGAAGGTGTCCTGCTGTATGAACTGCTCCTGGTGCTGTTGTATGTACTTCTGTTGTATGAAGATGCAGCGGAGCTGTTATATCCTGACGACCTCGATGTGCTGCCTGAAGACCTGCTGTATGAGGAACTTCCTGTCGGCCGGCGGTAATTGGAAACCGAGGCCTTGGATCCGGTACTGCGTGACACGCCGGAGTATGTGCTCCTGGAAACCGTGCCTGAAGAACTTCCTGCACTGCGTGATACCGTTCCTGAGGAACGTGATACGCTGCTTCCGGCAGTCCTGGATATGCTTCCCGATGTCCGGGATACGGACGATGACAGATTCGCGGTATTCCTGCCGGCAGTCCTGCTGACCTGCCTTATGCCGGATGTGTTCCTGGATATTCCGGAAGATGAACTCCTGGATACTCCTGACGAGGTTCTTCTGGAGACTGACGTGCCTGTGGCATTTCTCGAAATGGTGGCATTCCTGGAAATGGCTGATGTTCTGGAGCCGTATGAACCGGTGGAGTTCCTCGAACCGTAGTACACGTCGCGTCCTCCGTGCCAGATTCCTCCCGGATAGCAGTCTCCGTGCCAGTGGTGATGATGGTGGTGCCAGTAATGTCCGTAGCCCCAGTACGGTGCATGATACCACGGATCCCAGTACCAAGGGTCCCAATGCCATGGATTCCAATACCACGGGTCCCAGTACCTGTACGACCAGTACCACGGGTCATAATACCATCCCAGTCCGACACGTCCGTAGAACCACGGATCCCACCATGTCCCCCAGTAGAATGTAAGGGAAGGCAGGTAAAAATTGTACCCTGAGTACCAGGCCTGCTCGAACGGGTCATCGGTGATGGTGATGGAGGATATGGCCGAATTTTCGAAGTTTATGGTGGCGGCCTTGTTTTCCGGGATGACTACAGTGTCTGTCTTTTCATCTCCGAACAGATATATTTCTGAAGTCCTGGTGCGTTCCACCAGGTCATTGACCTTTTTATCGTCAGCTGCTGTGCTGACCGGCATCTCTTTTTCGTGTGCATAGTAGATGCCATCATTGAAGCGTTGTCCTGAAGACAATGAAGCTGTACTGCCGCATGCCGCTATTGCCAGCATGGCAGGAATCAGTATGTAAAGACTCGGTTTCATAATGGAATCTCCTTATATAGTTATAATGAAAATTCTGATTTATTATAAAAAATTAGTACCTTCGCGGTCCTGACGGGGTTATCCGCCGATATTATTGCAATAGTAGCGCCAAACCGTCATATAAATGATGCATAAACCGCTCATAATGTCTCAACAAATATAATTAAAACGAATAAAATGGCAAAAGAGGTTACCAAAAGGGCTGAAAATTATTCTCAGTGGTATAATGATCTGGTAGTGAAAGCTGACCTGGCAGAAGCTTCGGCTGTCAGAGGTTGTATGGTGATTAAGCCGTACGGTTATGCAATATGGGAAAAGATGCACGAGGTGCTTGACCGGAAATTCAAGGAAACAGGGCATGTGAACGCCTATTTCCCTCTTTTTATCCCCAAGTCTTTCCTGAGCAGGGAAGCCGAGCATGTGGAGGGGTTCGCTAAGGAATGTGCCGTAGTCACACATCACAGGCTGATGAACAATCCTGACGGTCCCGGTGTGGTGGTGGATCCTTCCGCGAAACTGGAGGAAGAACTTGTCGTGAGGCCTACATCGGAGACTATCATCTGGAATACATACAAGAACTGGATCACTTCCTGGAGGGACCTCCCTATTCTCTGCAACCAGTGGGCCAATGTGGTGCGTTGGGAGATGCGCACCCGACTTTTCCTGAGGACCGCTGAATTTCTCTGGCAGGAAGGCCATACTGCGCATGCCACCCGCGAAGAGGCAGAGGCAGAGGCGCTGAAGATGATAAACGTATATGCCGATTTTGCCAGGAATACCATGGCCCTCCCGGTAGTCGTGGGACACAAGAGTCCGAACGAAAGGTTTGCGGGAGCGCTTGACACCCTGAGCATCGAGGCCCTTATGCAGGACGGAAAGGCTCTCCAGGCCGGAACTTCGCATTTCCTCGGACAGAATTTCGCCAAGGCCTTCGATGTCCAGTACACGAATAAGGAAGGCAAGCAGGAATATGTCTGGGCCACTTCATGGGGAGTGTCCACACGTCTCATGGGGGCGCTCATAATGGCTCATGGTGATGACAACGGACTGGTGCTTCCTCCTGAACTCGCACCGATACAGGTGGTGATGGTGCCTATCTACAAGAGCGATGCAGAGAGGACTTCCATTCTGGACAAGATGGACGAACTTAAGAAAGAACTTGAGGCGCACGGCCATACTGTAAGGATAGACGACAGGGACACACTCCGTCCGGGATTCAAGTTCGCCGAGTGGGAGCTGAAAGGTGTTCCGGTGAGGGTGGCTATCGGTCCGCGGGACCTGGCAAACGGGACCGTGGAGCTTGCCAGGAGAGATACTATGGAGAAGACATCTGTATCGCAGGAAGGCCTCGGGAAATATATAGGCGACCTTCTCCCTGCCATCCAGGCCAATATATATGCCAAGGCCCTCAAGTTCAGGGATGAAAATATAGTCAAGGTGGACTCATGGGACGAGTTCAGGGAAAAGATAGAAGACGGGGGCTTCCTTCTCTGCCACTGGGACGGTACTCCGGAGACCGAGGAAAGAATAAAGGAAGAGACCAAGGCCACCATCAGGTGCATACCTATGGATTCTGTCGTATGTGAGGAAGAAGGCAAGTGCGTCTACAGCGGCAAGCCTTCACACAGAAGAGTCCTTTTCGCACGTTCGTACTGATTTTTAATTGCCGGTTATGAAAAAACTGTTTGCATTGGCCGTCCTGTCCGCATGTATTCCTGCCCTGGCTTCCGCCCAGGAGGGAACTGCCATGGAAGAAGCAGCCGTGGATGAAACATTGAAGATTCTGGACGAGGCTGCCCAGGCTGTGGAGTCGGCTCCACGTGTGGAACAGCAGACTACTCCTGCCCCGAAGTATTGGAAGACTTCGCTGATGACCAAGATAGATTTCGGTCAGACATCCCTCACGAACTGGGCCGCGGGTGGTTACAATACCGTGACGCTCAAATCCTTCATAGACGCAAACGCAGACTATGAAAAGGATGCGATGTTCTGGAAGAACAGGCTTCAGCTCGACTACGGATTCCTTTATTCGGCAGACAAGCCTGTGCTCCAGAAAAGTGACGACAGGATATATCTTGAAAGCAAATGGGGCTATCAGGCCAAGAACAGCCTGTACTATTCGGCCGAGTTCAGCTTCAAGTCGCAGTTTTCCAATACCAGGGAATTTCCTACTCCGGGCGCGAAGGCTGACGGTTCCGCCCTGGGTGAAAACGAAGAGTACACTTCTGAGGACTGGATGGCTGCAAGTGTCCTGAAATCCGGATTCATGTCACCGGCATACACTAATCTCGCCCTCGGTCTTGACTACAAGCCACTTAACTGGCTTACCGTGAATTTCGCGCCTGTCACAGGCGGTCTTGTGGTCGTGGATAACCCTCTGTTGAGAAAGTCATATTCGATGCCGCTGAAACGCGAATTCGAGGATGTCACCCTCTCTGACGAGGAAATGAATGCCGGAAACTGCTATAAAAGCGTGAGGTTCGAATTCGGTGCCCAGCTCAAGGTGGATTTCAAGGTCAATGTCAACGACAATTTCAGCTATACTTCCCAGGTCGTGCTTTTCTCGGACTATCTGGACAAGCCTCAGAACATACGTGTGAACTGGGACAACAGGATAGACTGGAAACTTACCAAGTTCTTCTCGCTTACATTCACCACGAACCTCATTTATGATGACAAGGTGATGATCAAGAACGACAAGGACATAGACAAATATCCGGACGGAAAGCAGAGGGTACAGTTCAAGGAGTCCATGGCCTTCGGGTTCGTCTACACTTTTTCGAGAGGAAGCTAAATCTTTCGTATCCGGGAATGTATCATGAATTTTCGGGCATATTGGAACAGGCCGGACTCTGGCGCAGAGAGGGGACTGTGCTGCTGGCGGTAAGCGGCGGCATTGATTCCATGTGTATGGCCGACCTTTTCAGGCGGACCGGACTTCCGTTTGCCATAGCACATTGCAATTTCCGTCTCAGGGGAGAGGAAAGTGATGCCGATGAAGCTTTGGTAAGGGATTGGGCTGCCGCACACGGCGTGACATTCCATGCGGAGAGTTTCGATACTGCGGCATTCGCTTCATCTGCGGATGTCAGCATAGAGATGGCTGCCAGGGAACTCCGTTACAGATGGTTCGCCCGGCTTTCCGGGGAGCACGGGTACAAGGTGCTGTGCGTGGCCCATAATGCCAATGACAATGCAGAAACCCTGCTGCTAAACATAGCTCGCGGCACAGGTATGAAGGGGCTGTCGGGTATGTCTGCGGAGTCGGTCTCGCCGTATTCCGCTCCGGAATATCCGTTGAGGCTGGTACGCCCGCTCCTTTCCTTTACGAGAAGACAGATAGAAGGCTATGTCCGGGCACATTCCGTCCCGTACAGGGAAGACCGGACGAATGCCGGCACGGAATACAGGAGGAACAAGATCCGGCATCTGGTCCTGCCTGTCATGGAGCAGATGAATCCGTCCTTCATCCGTACCGTATCCGATGAAATGCGGTATTTCGCCCAGGCAGGGTCCATAGCTGACAGTTATTACCGGAACATGTCCGCTTCTTTAGTAAAGGAAGACGGGGATGAAGTTTCCATGGATTTGTCCGGACTTCTGTCTGCGGGGAACTGGGAATACATATTGTACCGTTTCCTGGATACTTACGGTTTCAACAGTTCCGTGGTGTCATCCCTGACGGATCTTCTGAAAAGCGGCAGGACGATATCCGGAAAGCATTTCCATTCTGCGGATTACATACTGCTCACAGCTTCAGGCAGGCTGATAGTGAAGCCTCTGAATGTCTGCAGGACCGTGAAGAGTCCGGCGGCAGCCCCTGTTCCTGACGTCGGGAACGATTCTTTCGTGGCGGTGAGAGGACCGGGTAATTATTGCTGCAACGGAGTCTCCTTTTCCGTTTCCGTGGAAGACAGGCGGTCATTCCCGTCTCTCCGGCAGCCTGCAGGGATTCTTCTTTTCGATGCGGATGTCCTGAAGTTCCCGTTCGTCTGCCGTACTTGGCGTGAAGGAGACTGGTTCGTACCTCTCGGAATGAAGGGAAAGAAAAAGGTCAGTGACTTTTTCACTGACCTGAAGTATGATATTTTCCGAAAGGAAGCTGCTGTGATGGTGGCGGATACTGCAGACAGCCGCAGGATTGCAGCAGTTCTGGGAGAACGTCCGGATGACCGCTTCAAGGTGACTTCCGGGACTTCCAGGATTCTGGTGATAAGGATTGCCGGAAAGCAACCCCTTATCTGATCACCAGTTCGTAAGGAAGGCGTGCGTACATTTTCCCCTTTTCAGTAAATCCGATGTTTTTGAATGCATTTTCCGCATTCTCGAACGGCGTGCCCTTGAATATGGAGGCCGAACTGTTCCCGCTCAGAGTGCGGGCCAGAATTTCCATCTTGCCGAGAGGCTTCGGATATTCCGCTATGTTCCACTCGGACAGGTCCTGTCCCTCGCCGCTTGCTGTCACGGCATAGCGCAGGGCATCCATGATAGTGCCGTTGCTGTCTGCAAGTTTCAGCCTGACGGCATCATTTCCTGACCATACCCTTCCCTGGGCTATTTCATCCACATATTCCTTTTCCAGAGAACGTCCTTCCGCCACTACTGAAGTGAATGTGTCGTAGATGTTCTCCACGGAAGCCTGCATGTATTCAGTTTCTTTTTCCGAAAGAGGTCTCAGACAAGACCACATGTCGCTGTGGGTGTTGGAATTAACGGAAGTGATATTGATGTGCGCTATGTTATCAAGCGTCTTGCTGAAGTCCGGTATCAGGCTGAATACTCCGATGGAGCCTGTCAGCGTACTGCTGTTCGCGAATATGTAGTCACAGTCCGCTGAAATCCAGTAACCTCCAGATGCCGCATAGTCTCCGAAAGAGGCTATCACCGGCTTTTCTTCTGAGAGAAGCCTTATTTCATCCCTGATTTTCTCCGAGGCCAGCACGCTGCCTCCCGGAGAATTGACCCTGAATACGACAGCCTTTATGTTCTCGTCCTTTCTCACTTTGGAAATGATGCCGGCAAAGCGGTCTCCTGTCACTTGCTGGATGTCATTTCCGTCAAGTATGTTCCCGTCGGCGTAGATTACCGCTACGGTATTGTCAGCCCTGTAGTCCGGGGTGACTTTCATACTGGCGTAGTCCGCAAGGGAGACCATGGCTGCCTTTTCGAAACTGGCGGCGTTTGAATATTCCGTGAGTCTGGTCTTGAGTTCATCCAGTGTCAGCAGTTCGTCCACGAGCCCTGCATCCACATAGTCCTGCGGGAAATTCAGTCCGAGACCGTCTATGGCTGCGTTGAATTCTTCTGCGGAGATTCCCCTGGACTCTGCGATGTCTTCCGACCACGACTGCCAGATGGAAGCTATCAGCTCTTTGTTCTGGGTGAGGTTTTCAGGACTGGCTTCGTCACGCACGAACATTTCACCGGCGGATTTGTATTTCCCGTGCCTTATCAGCTGTACGTTCACGCCCAGTCTGGCAAGAATGTCTTTCAGGAAGAACATCTGGCTGGATATGCCTGTGAGCATGTTCATTCCTCCGGCATGCGGGGTCATGTATATCTTGTCCGATACCGAGGCGAGATAATAGCCGGCGTTGGAAGGGTTTTCCATATATGCTATGACGGCTTTCCCGCTGCGGCGGAAGTCCGCAAGAGCCTGCCTGAGTTCCTCTATTTCGGCCATGCCGCCTGTTACCATGTCCGGCTTCAGGTAAATGTATTTGACGGCAGGATCGTATGCGGCGGCACCGACGGCCCTTATCGCGTCCAGAATCCCGACTGTCTGCATCTGTGTCCCTGATATTGACGAGATGATATCCGTCTCCTGCGTCTGTTCGCCGAGCTGCATGGTTGAAAAGTCTATTCTCAGGACAGCCGAGGATGGCATCACCGGTTCATTCCCGCCGAACAATGTCAGAGTCCCCAGGAATCCGAAAAGAATGAAAATCCTTACAATCCCGAGTAAAAGGCAGCCTGCAATCACTGCCAATGTCATCTTGAGAAAATCTTTCATGGGTAAAAATTGCCAATTTTCCCCAAAATTATGAATTTTCCGCCAATAATGCTAAATTTGACAATTTACGTTTTATTCGGAAACAGACAGATGAAAAGACAACTGACGGCTTTTTCAATGCTCCTGGCTGTACTATTGCCTGCCTATTCGCAGGTGACAGGAGCCGGAGGGCAGATATTGGACACGACAGGAATATACAGGGACAGAAGTGACAGTCTCGATGCTGCGGTCTTCGTCGCGGAGCAGGATGCCAATTATCTTTCGAAAGGGAAGGAGATAAGGACAGAGGTCATTTCGTCGGCGGGCCTTAACAAGATGGCGTGCTGCACGCTTGCCGAGAGTTTCGAAAATTCGGCGAGCGTGACCGTGGGATATTCGGATGCGGTGACAGGTGCCAGACAGATACGTCTGCTGGGACTTTCCGGCATATATACGCAAATGCTTGACGAATCCAGACCGATAATGAGGGGCTTCGCCGCACCTTTCGGACTGTCTTACGTTCCGGGCCAGTGGCTTGAAAGCATTCAGATAGCCAAGGGGTCTTCCTCCGTGGTGAGCGGCGTGGAGTCCATGACAGGGCAGATAAATCTGGAGCACCGGAAGCCTACTGACGAGAAACCGCTCTTCCTCCACGCTTCAGTCATGAGCGATACGAAGATGGACCTGAATGTGGCTTCGTCGCTGCAGATGGGACCGCGGTGGAGTACTGTGATTCTCGGGCATGTGTCGGGAAACATCGAGTCATCGGATCATAATCATGACGGCTTCATGGACATGCCGGAACAGCTCCAGTTCAATCTGGCTAACCGCTGGTTCTATCTGGCGGACAACGGTGTGCAGGTGCGTTTCGGGGTGCGTGCTCTCCGTGACACGAGGAAGGGCGGACAGGAAGGGTACGATCATGACACCTATTCCGTCTATGCTCCTGAAGGGGGCGCTTCCGATCCGTGGGGTTCGGACATCCTGAACAGATCGCTGAACGGATATCTTAAAATAGGCATTCCGATAGAGGCTGACAATTCCCAGAATATAGCCATTGTGGCGGATTATTCTTTCCACGACATGGATTCCTGGTTCGGTTCCACTTCCTATTTCGGGCAGCAGCATTCAGGTTTTCTGAATCTTCTGTATCAGAATGACATAAACGAGTCGCACAAGTTCATCGCCGGACTGAACGGCGTGTATGACAGATATGACGAGGATTTCAGCCGTACAATATGGCTGCTGGGGCCGTCTACAGTCACCAGAAACGGAATTACGGATCTGTGGAATGCCGGCATCTTCGGGGAATATACCTTCCATGCGGGAGAGAAGTTCACTTCCATAGTCGGACTCAGGGCGGACTGGTACAACCGGGAGGGCTTCAAGTTCACTCCGAGAGTCACGCTCAAGTATTCTCCTGTGGAGCAGATAGTCATCAGGGCGAACGGCGGCCGCGGACTGCGTTACGCCATGCCTCTTACTGACAATATAGGGGTATTGTCCACAGGAAAAATCCTGAACGGGAACTTCGATTCCCATACCCTTGAGGATGCGTGGACGTTCGGCGGCAATATTACATATTATTTCCCGTTCGGGGCATCTTCAAATACATATCTGAGTTTCGATTATTTCCGTACTCAGTTTGTACAGCAGATGGTGACGGACTACGAAAGGGGCAGCAATGTGATATGGTTCTACAATCTGGACGGGAACCGGTCATATACGGACAATTACCAGCTGGACTTTTCCGTGGACCCTGTAGAGAGGTTTACGGTGTCACTGACATGCCGGTATACCGATGCCAGGATAGAATTGCCCGGCAAAGGGCTGGTCGAAAAGCCCATGACAAGCAATTTCAAGGGCGTGCTGAATCTGCAGTATGCCACCAGACTCAGCAAATGGATTTTCGACTTCACGGCTTCGCTCAACGGTTCGTGCCGGGTCTATGACTTCATGCTGGATGCTGCAGACGAAGACGGGAATCTCATTTACGAAAACGGAAGGACTCCAGTGTTCCCTCTCCTTTATGCGCAGGTTACCAGACGTTTCAAGGGTGTGGATGTCTACATCGGTGGAGAGAATCTGACAAATTTCAGACAGAAGTATGTGGTGCTCGGTACCAGAGGCTCTGACGGCCTGGTGAATCCGAGGGTGTCTTCCTTCGATGCAAGTGCGGTATGGGGACCGATTATGGGTGTAAAGGTGTATGCCGGGGTGCGTTTCACCCTTTGGAAGAAAGCATGACCGTTTGTCGGAATTTTCTTAACTTTACATGGTTTTGACGAAAAAGGACATTGACATGAAAAAGGTATTATTGGTTTCATTGTGTGCCGGTGTGCTGGCATTGTCGCCGGCTGTTTTTACGGCTATGGCTTCCGACAGGGGTATTGTCGGGGAAACGGCCAGACCCGGAAAGGAACTGAAGGAGGTGACTTTTTCCGTGAGTATGCATTGCGAGAAATGTGTAGGGAAGATTACGGAAAATATTTCATTCGAGAAAGGGGTAAAGGATTTGAAAGTCTCTCTGGACGAGCGCACCGTATGGATAAAGTATGATGCGTCGAAGACTTCGGAGGAAAAACTGAAATCCGCGATTGAGGCTCTTGGCTACCGGGTGGAGAAACTTTAGCTGGCGTCTGCGTGCTTTTCCTGCCGCGGAATGCCCTGGACGTGAAGATAAAACAGGAATTTACCATATTAGAGTGTATGTACAGGATATTGTCTAAAGAGATGCTCTCTCCGGCTATCTGCAGGATGAGGGTTCTGGCGCCGCGCGTGGCTTCATCCGCTCATCCGGGCCAGTTCCTGATAGTCAGGGTGGACGAGCATGGGGAAAGGATTCCTCTTACTATCAGTGATTACGATCCGGAAGAGGGTTCCGTGACCATAGTCACACAGAAAATCGGAGCCTCGACGAAGGAAATCTGCGCCCTCGAGGAAGGAGGGTATTTCGAGGATGTGGTCGGTCCTCTGGGACTCCCGTCCGATTTCGTGGAGAAGTCTGATGAAGAAATCAGGGCCTCAAGGTATATTTTCATTGCCGGAGGTGTCGGTACGGCTCCGGTTTATCCGCAGGTCAAGTACCTGAAGTCGAGGGGCGCGTATGTGGATGTGATTATCGGTGCCAAGACTGCAGGACTCCTTATCTACAGGGATGAAATGGCGGCGGTGTGCGATCATCTGTATATCTGCACCGATGACGGCAGCGAGGGTTTCAGCGGAATGGTTACGGGACTGCTTGAGAAGATTGTCCTGGAAGACGGGAACCGGTATACTCAGGCTGTGGCCATTGGTCCCATGATCATGATGAAGTTCACGACCATGACGGCCCGGAAACTCGGTCTTCCCATCACGGTGAGCCTGAACACCCTTATGGTGGACGGTACTGGAATGTGCGGGGCATGCCGTGTGACGGTGGCCGGGAAGACCCGTTTCGCCTGTGTCGAAGGTCCGGAATTCAACGGTTATGATGTGGATTTCGACGAGGCGATGCGCCGTCAGGGAATGTACCGGAAAGAGGAGATAGAGGAAGACCATAAATGTAAAATCAGATAACAATCATGGCTAACAAGATACCGAGAGTTCCGGTAAGGGAACAGGACCCTGCAGTCAGGGCCAGGAATTTCGATGAAGTATGTTATGGCTATAATGAGGATGAGGCGGTGCTGGAAGCTTCCAGATGCCTGCATTGCAAGAATCCGCGCTGTGTGGCTGCATGTCCGGTATCAGTGAAGATACCTTCTTTCATAGCTGCCGTGGCTGCCGGAGATTTCGCGAAGGCTGCGGAAGTGATTGCGGAGGATTCTTCGCTGCCTGCTGTCTGCGGCCGTGTCTGTCCTCAGGAGAGCCAGTGTGAAGGCAGCTGTATCCTGGGGGTAAAGGGAGAGCCGGTGGCGATAGGCAAGCTGGAGCGTTTCGTGGCTGACCATGCCAGGGACGCCGGTCTCAGGAAAGTGGAGAAGGTTCCGTCCAACGGGCATAAGGTGGCCGTAATCGGCAGCGGGCCTGCAGGTCTTGCATGTGCCTGCGACCTGGCCAAGTCCGGCTATGAAGTGACTGTCTTCGAAGCATTGCACAAGCCGGGGGGAGTCCTCGAGTACGGAATACCTGAGTTCAGACTTCCGAAGGAGAGGGTAGTGGCTGCGGAGATCGCGGATGTGAAGGCCATGGGGGTCAGGATCGAGACCAATGTCGTGGTCGGGAGAACGGTCACTGTGGATTCCCTTTTGGACAAGGAAGGGTATTCGGCCGTGTTTATCGGTTCGGGCGCAGGTCTTCCGAGGTTCATGAATATCCCTGGTGAGAATCTGAACGGCGTTTTTTCGGCCAATGAGTTTCTGACCAGGAACAATCTGATGGATGCCTACAGGGATGATTATCTGACTCCGGTGATGCATGCGAAGAGAGTCGTAGTGGTAGGCGGCGGCAATGTGGCAATGGATGCGGCCCGTACTGCCCTGCGTCTGGGCGGTGAGGTCACTGTCGTATACAGAAGGACTGAAAAGGAGCTTCCTGCCAGGGTGGAGGAAGTGCATCATGCGAAAGAGGAAGGCATCAGATTCATGATGCTTTCGAATCCTGTGGAGATAACAGGCGATGACAAGGGATGGGTGAAAAAGATCCGGTGTATCAGGATGGAGCTTGGAGAGCCGGACGAAAGCGGAAGACGGTCTCCTGTGCCTGTGCCTGGATCCGAATTCGAAGTGGAGACGGATGCCGTAATCATGGCGTTGGGGACATCCCCGAATCCTCTGATTGCCAGGACTACCGCAGGTCTGGAGACGAACAGGAGAGGATGTATTGTGGCTGACGAGGACGGGGTGACTTCACGTCCCGGCGTGTTTGCCGGCGGCGATGCTGTGACCGGAGCAGCTACGGTGATCCTCGCCATGGGGGCTGGCCGTAAGGCTGCTGCAGCCATAGACCGGTATATCAAAAGTCTGTAGAACGATTGCCGTGAATTGAAATTTTATTGTATTCAAACTGCCTGATACAGGAAAGGGGTGCCGGTTCCGGCACCCCTTTCTGCATCGTTTCATTACCATTAATTTTTCCGGACCGAGAGATCCATTGTATCGGTATTTATGGTGACAGTGTAGTTTCCTTCTTCGGAGACAGTGTATTTTGTGTCATCCACCATATCGGTACGCACTGTGACTTTCCATCCTTCTGCATCGTTTCCTGTCACAAGGAATCCGTTGTCGAAAGAGAGTGCAGGAGCACCTTCCGGACTGAGATACATCCCTCCGAATGCGAACTTGAATTCTCCTTTCAAGAGTTTTCCTGTCCACGAATATATGACCCCGTCCGTGGATGTGAGTTTCTGAGTTTCATCTGCTGCAGTTTTTCCCAAATCCCATCCATATCCTGTCGCGTCTCCATAGATGTAGATTTCGGCTGGGTTTTCACCAGTCATTTTCAAAACTTCATAATTCCAGTATTTGGTGTCGACCTTGATGGAATACATTCCGTTTTCCTTGACTCTGTTATATTTCCTGTCCGAGCCGTTTTTCCATATTTTTGAGAGACCCCATGCGAACTGGTATCCGGCATTGAAATCCTCGCCGGTATGAGTTTCCAGGAATTTGAATCCACTGTCGCCTTCTACGGCTCCAAGACGGGTAACCATGTAGAAGACCCCTTCTCCGTCTGCATTATTTTCAAACTTCAGATCCGGACGTTTTACCATTTTCTCTCCATGGTCTATTAACCATCCGGCTCCAGTGCCGTCTCCGAACAGATAGAGGTTGTAAGGAATTGAATATTCTTCGAGAGCCTTGATATTGAAAGTGAGTTTGTTCACATTGATGGTGATTTCATATTTGCCAGGAGTCCCGATGGTAAGTTTCGGATCGTATCCGCTTATTTGTTCCGGATAGTATATCAGTTTGTCTCCTTCAACACCGAAGAAATTCTGGATGATGTCGGCATT
>DVIP01000017.1 GCA_018711225.1 Candidatus Cryptobacteroides intestinipullorum
CCGCTTCGCCATTATCCATCGCCTTTTCCGCTTCCCTGATCGTGTCGTCGCTGTACTTTATGCTATGTTTGTATTCCCGAATCGCATAACACGCTTCAGCGGCGATGAACAGGGCGGACGTCAATATATTCGTATCCTTCAACTCCCTGGCAATATCCAGCAGTTTCCGGATTTCCTTGTCCAACAGTTTCCAATCCTGCTTTTGTGTGCAATCCATGACGGCGCTCACCTGCTGTTTGAACCGGTTTTCGGGTGCAATCAGGTCATTGCCTGTATCAGCCCGTGCCATCCGGTTATGCAGGGCCGCCGCCATATCAAACTTGGGACGGATATGAATTACAGCCGAAGATTCATCCAGCTTGACACTTCTGTTTTTCTTCATGTCAATGGTCGTTAACCGGATTCCCTGCGGAATCCCTTCTTCCAATGCCTTCTTGAACCATTCGGTCCTGGAAAAATCCCTTTCCTGTCCCGGAGGAAAATAGATGCAGAAACAGGCATTCTCCAATCCGGATATGCATGCCTTGAATCGCAGCATCTCTTTCCACAGATTGGCTGTCGTATGTTCGACAGACGTATCCGGAACATATTCTTCTTTCAATAACCCATCGTGCCGCAAGGCCTTGATGATGTCGTATTTTTCCTCCACTTCCTCTGAAAACCAGCCGACATATTCCTGCCACAAGCGTTCGGTGTATTCATCCCCGCTTCCCTCATACGGTGTGTCAAACCGGAAGAAAATATCTTCGAACTGTCCTACGGGCGAACGCTCGATTTCCAGGAACCTGTCAACCAGATCCACATCGTTTTGTCCGACAATCCATATAGCCAGTTTCCAGTCCTTCTTATCAACAATATCCGCCCAATAATCGACAGCCTTGTAGTATTCCTGTACAACAGACGCAGATGCTCCCATATCCTGATGGTTTTATGAGTTTAACTTTATGACTCCTCCTGTTACCGCTACATCAGCTGTTCCTTCGATTGCCAGGTTCGTGCCTTTGACCGTGCCTTTTTGAGTGCTCAAGTCATATTCTTTGGAAGCCTCCTGCTTGATATTGGTTCCGCTGCTGCCGATTATCTTCTTTTCACCGCTAAGTATCATGTTCTCACCGCCCGACAACAGTGTAATGCTTTTCCTCCCTTCAATGGAAATCGTATCAGACTGCAAGCCGATAGACTTGCCATCCATGATAATAACCGATTCTTCTTCGTTGGTGATGGTAACGGTCTTTTTTGCCATGATATTAATCGTATCTTTTCCGTCCAGCAGAACAAGCTGCTTCCCGGTCTGGTCCATGATAGTGATGCTTCCCGTCTCATCATCAAAAAGGATGGTGTTTCCACTTCGGGTAATGATACTTTTCAGTTTGTTGTCCTTGTCTCCGCCTTTTCCCGAATCCTTGTGGAACATGGCTCCGGTCACATAAGGACGGTCCGGATTGCCGTGTTCATAACCGACCATTACCTGGTCTCCGACTTCCGGAACAAATACCCATCCACGGTTCTTGGATACTGCATTGCTTGTTCCTGCATTAGGACTCTGTACCCTGATCCAGTTGGTCGTCTTTCCTTTTTGCCAGTCAAAGGCCACTTTTACACGTCCCTGTCCTTTTTCGTCATCATTCTTCTCCACCGTTGCCAACTCAGGCAATGCCACTGGCATTTTCACATCAGGAACAGGAATGTGTACCGTCTGGTCCGGGATGCCGACAAAACTATTCACATAATGCCCGTCCCGATGCACTTCGTGGGTGATTTCGGTGATACGGAATTTGCCTAAAGGCGACAATTTCATCCTATCCGGGAAAGCCACGTCGATAACCTCTCCGATCCTGATCAGACATGTCTTGCCAATGCCTTTTATGTTCAAGAGGCCGGCACCGGATGAATTCTTTACAATTTTCATCTGTTCGTCCAATCCCGCCTTGTCGGTGATATGCGGATTGGCCGCAGAAGTGGTGCGGGCACTGTAAGCCTTTTCCGAACAACCATGAGCTATGGACTGGAGGTCGTTCATCCCTTCCGGTTTTGCGGGCGTATCTGCATTATGTATTTTGTTCTCCTGCGCTACATAATCGTATCTGGCAGATTTCCCGGGTACCAGATTGGCTACCAAGCGTACTTCTTCCAAGTCCACATCATACAAGATCTTCGTAGGGTCGTCCTCCTTGTCCGGCTTGCCAAAATAAGTTTTGGCGCCATCGTAATAAAACCATTCCCCATACAGGGCTGAAAGACGGTTCATAAAATCAAAGACACTTTCGTTGTATTGTGCCATGTAAGGGATAGGCAAATCATATTCAGGATTAGAGACCAGATTGACTTTACCGTACTCCTGTGTCACTTCCTTTATAATGGCAGATAAGGTCTGGTCCGTCCATGAATCGAGTGTTTTATTATTTTCATACAGTATAGTAGGGCTTGCTCCATGAATAGCCACTCCGCCAGTTTCGCCCACACTTCCAATCATTTCCACCTGGTTGATAATTCCCTCAAAATCATAACCTTTTCCAGTCTGCTTGTGGACAAATGAAATGTTGACGGTCTCCCCAATGTAATTGATGAATTTCTCCGGAGTCTGCTGAAAGGTGTTGTTAGGCGACAGATAGTTTACAATTATAGTAAACGTATGATGCCGGTTGAAACCTTGATGAAGACGTAAAGAAACGAATTTTTGCTCTTCCCCCTTCACTGTGACTTTTGTGGCTACCAAATTCAGAAAACTTGCTCCCATACTTATATCTATATAAATTTCACTTATTAATCCGACTGGTCGGTATGTTTTTGAGTGCCGAAATAACCGGAATTGGTATATTCCGGCACTCTAAGAATTTGACTAGAAACAACCGTTAGTTGTTTTCCGGCCAGTCTTGTACAAATGTAGCAT
>DVIP01000151.1 GCA_018711225.1 Candidatus Cryptobacteroides intestinipullorum
CTACAGGAACACTATCGAATTTGCCAAAGACAGGGCTCGGGAAGAAGGAATGCATGAGGGAATGCAGAGAGGGCTTGACGAGGGGATGCAGAGAGGTTTGAATGAGGGGATGCAGAGAGGTTTGATGACGGCTGCGGCCGGGATGAAGAAGATGGGGATGGGAACTGATGCCATCGCCAGGGCGACAGGACTGTCAAGGGAGGCTGTCGAGCAGCTGTAGAGTGAAGGACTTTGTAACGCATGACTGGGATAAACGGCATGCGGAATGGACAGGCAGTACTTTTTCTGAACGATGGAAACTGTCCCGGCCATAGGAAAGAATTTGATACTTCTCCGAGAAACGATGAGTCGGGGCCTTTCAATCAACCTTTTATAGTTCAACCGGATGCAAATCCGGTTGTTTGTTTAGATTCCGGCAGATTGCAAATCTGCCGGTACGAAAAATCCGCCGATACGAAAAATCCGCCGATACGAAATTCCCGGTCGCGCTCCTTTCGGGACTTTTGATCCAGCCCAGGGATTTGAAATCTGCCCCGATAGTAACGCAGCAGATTGTCTATTATGATACGCCGTCTTTATTTCTTAGAAGAAAAGAATCGGACGGAAGTGGGTTCAGGCGGATTACAAGTCGGGAAGGACAAGGCGTAACTTCAGAGAAAAAAGGAATCAGGCCGGCACTATCCAACTTACAATCCCCAAGGGACTTGCGCTATCCAATTTACACTACTCCGGCGAAAACTTGAACGAAAAACGGGGGATGTTCTGCCGCATCCCCCGTAATGTGAAGTTATGATAGGTTGAAGTTTATTCTGCTGGTATCCAGGTAATAGTACCTATTCTTAACGCATTATTCTCAAAAATGGTAATTGCATCACCATTGCTGGCAGTAATGTTCCATGTATGTTCTGTCAATGTTATAGCTGCGCCTGCTTCAAACGTATCCTCTTGCACTGTTCCGACAGATACCGCATCTGCAGCCCCACCTACAGCGACATAGACATACCTTCCTGGTTGGCCACCACTATTTGTTGCTCTGGCCGTAAGTTTAAGCGTACCGTTACCGGCAACCCTGAAACGCAGAAAGCATCTGTAATATTCACTCGGCTGCTCATCAGAAGAATAACTTGCTGAAGCCAACTGGATATAATCCAGATTCTCCGGCACTCTGAAGTTCGCACCATTGCTACCATATATCATAAGGTTGTTGGTAACAAAATAGTCACCCTGTGCCGCAGGAATACCGATATCCTTTCCATATGTTTTCACTGTGACTTCATCTGAAGTATTTTCTGCAATATCATACAGAGCAGCCCATTCGTCCGCACCCCATGTAGTGGTTTCGGTAACAGGAGTAAGGCCGGCCACAGGAGGTAGACCACCCGCAGGCTCCCAAGATACGCTGAGATAATTAATATTCTGCAAATCCGCAGTGTTTCCTCCTGCCAAATCTATAATGGTACCAGAAGTTATTGTGGTCAATTCCTCTGTATACGTATAGTCTGACCAATCAGCAGGTGTTGAAGATGGCCTTGCCTTGCTTATCTTATCTTCACCAAATTCTCCATTAATGGCAATAGAATGACGTCTTTCTTCAGAACTGTCATTTGACACAGTGATATAAGTAAGCTTGCCTGGTCCTGCAGCTATGAACCGGATAGTTCTTCCAGGTGTGTCATCGACATGAGATGAGCCTCCTGTGTTGAAGAATGCCCCTGTTGCATCTGCAGAATTGAATTTAGGCTTCTTGCTATCACTGGCAGTAAAGAGGAAATTCTTATAGTATATGCTGCTGGTAAACGAGCCGTTACCTACAACTGCAAGCAAGAATTCCATATCTTCACGTGTAATGCTTCCTGACGACATCGGAGTCTGTGCAGGAGCCGTTACTGTGACGGTTTTGCCGATGATCAGGGAGTTGGTGAATTTCTCAGGTTCTGCAGGAACTGCCTGTACGTTGACGGTATAGGTACCGCTCGGGAAGTTCTCCCATGTGTATGAAGTAGCCGTCACATTGTCGATGATATACTCATCCTCGGCATATTCTGCATCAGGCTCCTTGGTACCGAAGCTGATAATATAGCTTCCGGCATTCTCTACAGGCTGCCATGAGAGGGTCAGGGCACCGGCAGTAGACTCATCCGCTGTCACTTCCGGATCTGCAAGTGCGGAACTTCCGGTATTCACATCATCAGACCACTCAAGGCCGGAGAGGACTACTGGTCCGCAAGCGTAAAGATAGATAAGGGTTTCCCCCTCAATATCGTCGAAAACGACTTTCTGATTGTATGCACCGACAGGAATAGCCCCTACTACTGTAGCTGACGAACCGTCTGCAGGTCCTACGGCCACTGTGATATGGTCATTGACAGTGCCGCTGTCTGACTTGAGGGCGGATGCGAAGATAGAACCAGGAGCATCAGCCATGAATGCAATGGCGCAGTCCACAGGCACGCCGCTGTATTCGAGTGTGGCCTCGGCGCTGAATTCCATACCTTCGTCCAATACATTGATAGGGTTGGAGGTAACTATGAACTTGGTGTTCTCGATAACCGTAGTCTCTTCTATGCTCTTGCCGTATGTGCTGGTGCTGTTCAGGACCCATTCATCGCCAGGCTGAACAGGTGTAAGGGGATCCATAGGTGCAGGAACGTATTCCACAAGCCATCTCGGGTCACCTGCTCCTGCATTGGAAACAGCGGCATCGGTAACATTGAATATGCCTCTTGAACTGTTCTCGCAAGGGTCTGAAGAAAGTACCGCACCGCCTCCGGCAATAGCCTTACTCTCAGGGAACTCGTCAGCAGCAACCTTGTTCTCGCTATCCGCATAGAAGAATGTTTCAGCCAAATTGTAGAAATAATTTCCGGATACAGCCGTAGGGAATGCTGTGGCCTGAGCCGGGAACATAACTGTTCTGGCAGGGCAGCCGTTAAGATTCAGGAAAAGGTTATCCGTAATGGAAAAATCTCCTGACAGTGTAGCCCGTATATTGAAAAGCCCCTTGTTGTTTCCGTCATCGACACTGGCGAGATTATTGACGGTATTGTTTGAAAATTCAAGGGCTGACAAAGTACCTTTGTCTATACGGATGAAAGTTCTCATACCGTTGGAGAAGGTATTGTTTGTCATGGTAACGTTGGCGATTGTAGTCGCTGCACGCAGGTCAAAACCGTCGCCGCCGCTTCCCTCGGTATCTGTAACAATGTTATTGTCAATAACGATTGTAGTATATTCGGCAGCCTTGCTATTGTCATACAAAAATCCTGCAGAATAGCCATGAATATCACAATTCACGATATAGACTGACAATGGTTCAGTAAAGAACGGACCAGAATCCGCTTCGGCACCTTCCGGTTTAGGATAAGAAAGACTGCTAAGCGATACAGGTCTGTCATAATTATATCCGTCCCCATCGAATTCAATGGCTTCTATACGGACTGACGTAGCACCGGCAGTAGGATTTTCTGCGCTTGCCTCTACAGTGCCGGCAATACCTGCCGGATTTGATCCAGACGGATCTGCCGTAGCATAAGAATAATTCTGAGTAAGCGGAGGCATGATATCCAGACGCCCCTTGATAACAGGACTACGGGATCCGTCAGGTGACTGCTGACCAAGTATTTCCACCGGGCCGAGAATATCTGCTGAACCATCAAGGTCATATACTTCGTCCAAATTGGTAAGGACTATCTTCATAGGAACACCATCCTTGATAGATGCTGCTTCTCTCAGGTAATGTCTGAGTTCTGCAGTATCCCTGGCATACTGAGCCTGAGTAAAGTCAGGAGTAGTCCAGACAAACATCTGACCGCGGTTGGCACTGTTGAAATGGAGGGCGACGGTATATTTTACCGAAGGCTTCAGATTTTCAATCGTCGCACTTGCAGCTCCCTCGGCCACCGGAACCGAGAGAAAAGCGGAAGTAGGATTCTCCGGATTCGGATCAGTCGGGTCAGGTGAAATGCGGATCTGGTTGATGCCGTCCGTATCGCCTTCTGCCAATGTCCACTGCACGGAGATAGTAGTGGAAGTTCTGTCCGTCACACTGTAAGAAGGAAGTTTGTCCATCACGCTGTACGTGTCGATAGGATATGGGAACACCGCCCACTTGGAATCTCCGGTAGTCCTGGTGTCGGGATCCGCACTTGACTGCGCACAAACACGTGCATACAGGCTCATTTCAGGATTCAAGTCCTTGACAACGATGCTTGTCTGACTGCCTTCTTCTGCCGGAGCCACATCCAATGCACGTGTCAGATTTTCTTCCGTGAGCATTTCCTCAGTCACGTCAGCTGCCGAAGCCGGAGTATTTTCATCGCCAGTCCTGAATTCATAAATTTCCAGGCGGTAATTCGCGGCATTGTTGGAGTTGGCCCATGAGAATGTCACAGTAGTTCCTGCAGATGCGTCTACGACGGCTGAAGTACTGGTCGGGGTAAGGAGGTTTGTCAGCTCCAGGTTCTCGACCACTTCAGGCATTTCTTCCACACAGCCCGATGCCAATAATGACAGAGCTATGGCCGAAAGGCCTGCAGATAATATTGAAAATATCTTTTTCATATACAATTTGTCTTTTTTTGCAAAATATCACTTGGTCTTCACTGTCAACGATCAATATCCGTAATCATTGTAGAGTGTACCCTGGGAGTTGATAATGGTAGTCTGAGGTATAGGCCAGTACTGTTTGGCGTTCGGATCCCCTGCCCCGTTGTTATAGAAACCGTCGGATGTAGCCTTGTCAAGACTGTTGCTGTCGCTCTTGAAGGAATCTTCATCTATATATTTCGACGGCTGTCCTTCAGAATTGGTATAAGGCTGCCAGCCTGTTCCTGTCGGAGGAGGCGTAGTATCGGATGCCTGGCTCTCTCCAATGTGGATTCCATACATTTCTATGGTAGGAATACCGTTTGCCGTACCGTACCGATACCACAGATATTCTCCGAGAGTGCCATAGTTCTTGCCTGTGATGGAACCCGTGGCGCGGGTGCGCATCTGCACCAGCTCGACTGCGGCGGCATCCATGTCCTCCCTGAGAGTGTTCCACCTTATGAGGTCAGCCTTGCGGAGAAACTCACCCACGAATTCAAGGGCACGCTGCTTCTTGATTTCGTCGAATATAGCCTGCTCTCCACTGATTCCCTCCAATTCTTCCGCAGCACGCGAAGCATTATTGCCGTATGCCCTGGTAAGAACCTTGGTAAGGCACTCTTTGGCAAAAGACTCGTTCCTGGTCAGGGTGCCGGCATCTTTGCCTTCCTCGCCCTGTCCGGAGCTGTTCGCTATCTCGGCTGCCATCAGGAGGATGTCGGCATAACGCATGTAGACAGGTTTCACACCGTCATCGTTTCCGCCTCCGTATGGAGCAGTATTCATCCATTCGAAACGGTATTTTCCGAAATACCAGTTCGCGATGCCTGCAGGATAAGGAAGGGTACCCTGTCCTTTGTTTTCCCATTCGAAGTTCACGCAGCTTATGTCGCGGCGCGTATCGTCATCATCATACCAATAGTAAAGATACGGTACAGGGCCTGCCTGCCCTCCCCTGTCGGATGTGGTCGGAGACCAGTCCGTCTGGCCGTTGTTCCGCACGGCGAATGTATAGTTCCATCGTCCGCGGGAATTGCTGAACGGTATCACCCAGATGATTTCCTTTCCGGCAGTAAGGTCCATGTTGTTCACGCTTTTCCAGAGTTCTTCATAGTCCATGAGCTCAAGGCCTGAATTGTTAATGACATCCTGGAGAGCTTTAAGGGCCTTCGGATAGAGGACATTCTTGGAAAGCTCGGGATCAAGAGAGCGTCTCACGGAGCCGGTGTTGCCTGTACCTACCTGTCCGTCATCCGGCCTCTGGGAATATCCTGAAGCCATCAGGGCTATACGTGCATACATACCCTTCGCGAATGCCAGGCCCACGCGGTCCGTACTTGCAGCAGTGGTATATGTAAGGTAATCAAAGGATTCTTCAAGGTCTGCAAGAAGCTGCTTGTATATCACATCCTTGTCAGACTTGTTCAGATAAATGGTATTCGCATCCACCGGAGCGAAACGTGCCGGGACTTCGCCGTAAGCTTTCAGGAGTTCAGTATAGAGAACTGCACGGAGCACGAGTGCTTCTCCGAGAAGGGCCGCCATTTCAGGACGTGTCTCAGGATTTCCATACGTGCGTATGCCGTCGATGGCGAGATTGGCACGCTCGATTCCGGAGAACAGTTCGTTGTAAGGACCGTTGGCAAGATTGAGCTGGCTGTTCGTGGAGATGATGTCGTACTTCACGATATCAGCCTTCTCATCATCCGTATTGGATATATACCATTCGATATCCGTATTGTAGCCATACCACGGGAGATAACGTCCCCTGTGTGAGTTGGTCTCGCCGAAGCACTGTGAAATAGAGTATATCTGATACTCGGTAAGTGTCGGGTCAGAGAAGACCTGAGTCTCGTCGAATGTGGACT
>DVIP01000152.1 GCA_018711225.1 Candidatus Cryptobacteroides intestinipullorum
CGTCCACATAGAGTGGAAGACTGCCGCCGAGTATGCTGTCCTTGTTCCGGCGCAGGCATTCCAGCAACCGGGCAAGCTCCTTGTCATTGTCGCTCCACGGTACATAGAACATATCCTTCTGTGGCACGAAACGGAAGGTGTAGGTGGTGTCCGCTTTCTCTTGCGCAAAGACAGGTACAATTACTGCCGTCAGCCACAGAAATAGGGTGAGAAATAGGATTTTTTTGCTCATATAAACTTGATTTATTACCAGCTGTCATCCACAAAATTATGGAAAAACATCTGTCGCGCAAAATGCTCTGCCGATTTTTTTTCAGTCAATAATCAGCATTTACAAAATTTGTTGTATGAGCACTTTGCAAATTGTTATATGAGCACTTATTTTTGTTGATTGAGCACAAATCCGCAACCCTTGTATCCGGCTATGGTTTTCTCCATTTGGCGGGTGTGCATCCTTCTTTGATTCTTGTCATTTCCGTCTTTTTTCCTGAAATCAGCGGCAATTTTTTCATTTAATTTGTATAATTTTGCCTTGATTCGTACTCTTGTGCACAAATTAATTAAGGTCAGTTGACAGTGAATATATCCAGAACAGTATTATTGTGTTTCCTCCTGTTTGAATTGTCGTGCCAGTGCTGCCATGCGATGTGGCAGCGTGAACAGGACCTGACATCAGCCGCCATCCTGATGTATGAATATCCGGACAGCGCCCTGGCCATAGTCGGGGAGATAGAGCCGCGTTTCACCGTAAAGGAGTCCCAGCCCAAGGCCAGAACAGACAGTGTGGCCCATTCGGTATTCAATTATTACCGGAAACACAAGGACAGAACGGAGAAACTGGACATGTACTATATATTGGGCCGCTTCTACCAGATGGAAGGGGAGGAAGAACTGGGCTGATCCGAGACTTTTCGTATGTTCGCTCCAGCCGTTCATAGATTCCGTACAGATGACGATTGACGGAGTCAACGCATACCGGAAGGTGGCCCAGGTGGAGTTACCTTATGTATGCGGAGCTTCTGGCTGATGCGGGAAGGGAAGGAGAAGCCCTGGAATATGTGAACAAGGTGCACCGCAGGGCTTACGGATATGATCCGGACCAGCCTTCTCCGGTGGACTATTCAAGCCTGCATGACAGGACCAGGACAGCAGACCCGGAAGATCATCTGGCGAACAATCCTCTCCTGTACGAGAGATGGGCCGAGATGTTCGGGGAGATGAGATGGTGGGAGGATGTGCGCAGGCTCAGGATAGGCCGTCAGGAAGCTGAATATTACAAGACGGTTTCCGGTCCGGGTTCCGCCAAAAGCAATATTGTATGGAAGGATACGAATTATGCGATGCCGATTCCGACGACCGAGTTCGAGTCCAATCCTTCCTCCGGCATGGTCCAGACTCCCGGCTATTGATACTGCCGTCGCCGGTTGACTTTTGCTTGCCGTTGTCGGGGATTTGAAATCCCCGACAACGTATAATTCCGACAACATTCCGACAACAATGCCGTACCTGTTGTTTTTATGAAATAAGTTTTCTAACTTTGTTGGAAACGTACATGGAAATGACAGGAAGAACACTTGCTCTACGACTATTGTCACTACAGGATTCCCGGATTCGGAAACTCTGACAGGTGTCGTATTGCCATATAGTGTATTTCCTATGGCCATATTTGCACAAGCCTCCGGAGTTCCGCTTTCCGGAGGCTTTTTTATTGTGCCGTACGGCTGCCGGCTGAAATTGCGAACTTAAAAATATTTATCATGGATCAGAAACTTTATGTCTTTGACACTACGCTGAGGGACGGGGAGCAGGTCCCCGGCTGCCAGCTGAACACTATCGAGAAAATAGAGCTGGCCAGACAGCTCGAGGCTATGAAAGTGGACATCATCGAGTGCGGCTTCCCTGTCTCAAGTCCGGGGGATTTCAAGTCTGTAGTCGAGATTTCCAAGATAGTGACGGAATCCGTCATCTGCGCCCTTACCAGGGCTGTGGAGAAGGATATTGACGCGGCAGCCGATGCACTGCACTTCGCCCGGAGAAAAAGAATCCATACGGGAATAGGCACGTCAGACTACCATATCAGGTACAAGTTCAATTCTGACCGCGAGGAAATTCTCCGGCGCGGCGTGGCTGCAGTGAAATATGCCAGAAGATTTGTGGATGATGTGGAATTCTACGCGGAAGATGCCGGAAGAACAGAGAACGAATATCTTGCCCGTGTCGTTGAGGCTGTGATCAACGCCGGTGCCACAGTCGTCAACATCCCCGATACGACAGGATATTGTCTTCCGGAAGAATACGGCGCCAAGATCAAATATCTGTTCGATCATGTGCCGAATATCGACAAGGCCATCATCTCGACCCATTGCCACAACGATCTCGGAATGGCTACCGCTAACACTCTCTCCGGTGTCCTGAACGGGGCGCGCCAGGTGGAGGTGACTGTGAACGGTGTCGGAGAGAGGGCCGGAAACACTGCCATGGAAGAGGTGGTCATGGCTATCAAATGCCGCAAGGACATCCCTGTCCATACGGACATAGTGACCAGGCATTTCAACAAGATTTCACACTCGGTCTCCACTCTCATGCGTATGCCCGTGCAGCCGAACAAGGCCATAGTAGGAAGGAATGCGTTCGCCCATTCGTCAGGCATACACCAGGACGGGGTGCTGAAGAACAGGGAGAGCTACGAAATCATAGACCCGGCCGATGTGGGAGTGAACGACTCCACCATAGAACTCACGGCCAGAAGCGGACGGGCCGCCCTCAACCATCATCTCCAGCGTCTCGGCATACACATGAACAAGGAGGAACTGGATTCGGCATACGACAAGTTCCTGAAGCTGGCCGACTGCAAGAAGGAAATCAACGATTCCGATCTGTACATGATAGCCGGTGTGACGCAGGACAAACTCAAACAGAGGCTTCATGTCAAATATCTGCAGGTGGTCTGCGGGAAAAACGCCATTCCTATGGCTACCGTGAAACTCGTGATAGACGGTGAGGAATGCGTGGCTACATCCAGCGGAAACGGGCCTGTGGATGCGGCTTTCAAGGCTGTCAAGAGTCTGGTGCACAGAAAGATAAATCTGGAAGAATATCTTGTTCAGGCTATCACCCGCGGTACTGACGATGTCGGCAAGGTCCATATCCAGATCGAGAACAAGGGCAATATCTATTACGGTTTCTCCGCCAATACTGATATTGTCACGGCCTCCGTCGAAGCATACGTGAATGCGATTTCCAAAATAATATAATGCGAATCCGGCAGACACCTTATCTGAAAAAAATTATGGGAAAGACACTTTTTGACAAAATATGGGAGAATCACCTGGTGAAGCATATTCCCGACGGTCCCGATGTCCTGTATATCGACAGGCATCTGGTGCACGAGGTGACTTCTCCGCAGGCTTTCAGCGCCCTGAAGAAAAGGGGGCTCAAGGTATTCCGTCCCGAAAAGACTTTCGCCACCTGCGACCATAATGTCCCGACTGAGAACCAGGACAAGCCTATTTCGGATCCGTCCTCACGCAATGCCGTGGAACAGCTTGCCGCCAATACTGCGGAAAACGGCATCACATATTTCCCTCTCGGAGACCCGGGAAACGGTATCGTGCATGTAATAGGTCCGCAGCAGGGCATAGTCCTCTGCGGACAGACCGTCGTATGCGGTGACAGCCATACCGCCACACACGGGGCATTCGGAAACATAGCATTCGGCATAGGTACCAGCGAGGTGGAAATGGTCATGGCTACCCAGTGCCTGCTTCAGTCCAAGCCGGAACAGGCCAGAATAACCGTAGACGGCAGGCTGGCAGAGAATGTCACCCCCAAGGACGTGATTCTTTATATAATATCCCGTCTCGGTACAGGGGGATGTACCGGCTGTTTCGTAGAATATGCAGGCGAGGTATTCCGGAATATGAGCATGGAAGGCAGGATGACAGTATGCAACATGAGCATTGAAATGGGGGCGAAGGGCGGCATGATAGCACCTGACAGCACTACTTTCGAATATATTTCCGGAAGGCGTTTCGCCCCGTCAGGCAGGCAGCTGGAAGAATGCAAGGCTTTCTGGCAGACCCTCAGGACAGATGACGATGCTGTATTCGACAGAGAGTACCGTTTCAACGCAGCGGACATAAGGCCGATGGTGACTTACGGCACGAATCCCGGCATGGGAATCCCTGCAGACGGGGTCATCCCTGACGAGGCTGCGGGATGCGATTCCGCCACGTTCGACAAGGCCCTGGCATATATGGGTTTCCGCAAGGGCGAACGTATGTCCGGGAAAAAGATAGACTATGTGTTCGTCGGCTCCTGTACCAATGGCAGGATAGAAGACTTCAGGGCTTTCGCCAAGGCTGTGGGAGGCAGGAAGAAGGCGGACGGCGTGACTGTATGGCTGGTTCCCGGTTCCAGGGAAGTGGCGTCAATGATAGAATCCGAAGGCATAGGGGACGCATTGCGCAGTGCGGGATTCCAGATCCGGCAGCCCGGATGTTCGGCATGTCTTGCCATGAATGCAGACAAGATTCCGGAAGGGAAATACGCGGTATCGACATCGAACAGGAATTTCGAGGGCAGGCAGGGATATGGTGCCCGTACTATTCTGGCCGGGCCTCTCGTCGCTGCAGAGGCTGCGGTAACGGGACGTATCGGCGTTCCTTCCGGACTGTAATTCCTGCAAATATTTGGAACCTACAAGAAAACAAGAGGATATGGAGAAAATCGACATAATAGAATCTGCCGCCATACTGGTCCCGGTCGACAATATTGATACGGACCAGATAATACCGGCGCGATTTCTGAAGACCACGGTCAGGGAAGGATTCGGAGAAAAGCTTTTCTATGACTGGAGGCACAATCCCGACGGCACACCGTCGGATTCCGACCCGCTTGCCGGACGGAAATGCTCAATACTGGTGGCAGGAAACAATTTCGGATGCGGCTCCAGCCGAGAGCATGCGGCCTGGGCCCTGCATGACGCGGGATTCAAGGCGGTGATTTCATCATCGTTTGCCGACATATTCAGGAACAATGCATTGAACAACTGTCTTCTTCCGGCGGAGGTTTCCGGAGAATACCTGGAAAAGCTGACAGCGATTCTGGAGAAAAATCCGGAGACTGTCATAAAGATAGACCTCGGAAAGCAGACTGTTTCGGCTCCCGGTGCCGGAGAATACCGTTTCGAGATAAACGGCTATAAGAAAGAATGTCTGATGAAGGGGTATTCCGACATAGATTACCTTCTGTCGGACAAGGAATCAATACTCCGGTATGAAGAATCGCATGACCGGGCATAGAGAAAAGGCTGTGCCGTATCAAACTTGAACAAGGAAAATATATGGAAAAGACAATAGCAGTTCTTCCGGGTGACGGTATCGGACCGGAAATCATCAGACAGGCAGTAAAAGTATTGGACGCTGTCGCAGAGAAATACCATCACAGATTCGTGTACCGGTATGCCGACGTGGGTGCCTGCGCCATAGACAGTACGGGAAATCCGTATCCGGCAGCCACGCATGAAATCTGCATGACATCGGATTCGGTATTGTTCGGAGCAATAGGCGATCCGAAATATGACAACAATCCGTCGGCCAGGGTGCGTCCGGAGCAGGGACTGCTGGCCATGCGCAAGTCTTTGGGCCTTTTTGCGAACATACGTCCGGTGAAGCCGTATCCGTCTCTTCTCTCTTCATCCCCTCTCAAGGACAATATCGTGGAAGGTGCCGATTTCATAGTGGTGAGGGAACTTACAGGAGGAATGTATTTCGGCGAACCTCGCGGACGCAATGAGGCGGGAGACAAGGCTTTCGACACCTGCGTGTATTCGAAGGCGGAAATAGAAAGGGTGGCGGACGTGGCATTCGCATACGCATCCAGGCGCCGGGGAAAGGTGACTCTGGTGGACAAGGCCAATGTCCTGGCGACCTCACGGCTGTGGAGAGAGACTGTGAAGGCTCTCCATGCCGAAAAATACAGTGATATGCAGCTGGATTTCATGTTTGTGGACAATGCCGCCATGAAAATGGTGTCAAATCCCCGGGATTTCGATGTCATTCTGACCGAAAACATGTTCGGGGACATCCTGAGTGACCTGGCTGGAGTGATAAACGGCTCTATCGGCCTCTTGCCGTCGGCGTCATCGGGAGAGGGAAAGAGTCTTTACGAACCTATACACGGCTCGTTCCCTCAGGGGGCCGGAAAGAACATAGCCAATCCTGTCGCCACTATCCTTTCGGCTGCGATGATGCTCGACGACGCTTTCGGAGCCTCGGAAGAGGCTGCTGCCGTACGCAAGGCCTGCGAAGATGCCATAGCTGAAGGCGCCTGCACCCCGGACATCATACCGGGAAGCCGGTACGGAACTGAAGAGACGGGGGATTTCATCGCCTGGAAAATACTGGCATTATAGCATGTCTGCGGAAAAATTTTCCCGGAATTGCTGGTATTTTCGGAATAATTGTCTTAAATTTGACATCAAAGAAGCCAAAACGATTTTCTGGACATGATAGCAAACGGAAATATATCCGTCATTATTTCCCTACTGGTGGTGGTCATCGTGGTCATCTCCATTATCGGCGTGCATTAGTCCAGGGAATCCTACAGGTATATATCAAGTTGCGCTTGCCTGCGAGACGGATTCCGCAGGCAAGCGCCTTTTTTATTGTCTTATGAACGAACTTAGAAGCAAGAAAAGCACATCGGGCAGGAAAATGGCTGGTGCGCGGGGGCTCTGGAGAGCCAACGGAATGAAGGAAGAGCAGATCGGCAGGCCGGTCATCGCGATTGTCAATTCTTTTACGCAGTTCGTGCCGGGCCATGTCCATCTCCATGAAATCGGACAGGAGATAAAGAAGAGAATCGAGGCCCAAGGCTGTTTCGCGGCGGAATTTGACACGATAGCCATAGATGACGGCATAGCCATGGGACATGACGGCATGCTGTATTCGCTGCCTTCCAGGGATCTTATCGCGGACAGCGTGGAATACATGTGCAACGCGCATTGCGCCGACGCCATGATATGCATTTCGAATTGTGACAAGATTACACCGGGAATGCTGATGGCTGCCATGAGGCTGAATATCCCGGCAGTGTTCGTGTCGGGAGGGCCGATGGAGGCAGGAAGAGTGGACGGGAAGGATTATGACCTGATTGACATAATGGTAAAAGGTGCTGACGAAACGGTGTCGGACGGGGAGCTTTCGGCTCTGGAGCGTATGGGCTGCCCTACATGCGGATGCTGTTCCGGGATGTTTACGGCCAATTCCATGAATTGTCTTTCGGAGGCTCTGGGCATGGCTCCGGTGGGAAACGGAACCTTGCTGGCGACACACAGTGAGAGAACGGCTCTGTTCATGCAGGGGGCAGACCTGATTGTCAGGAATACCCTGGCATGGTACAACGACGGTGACAGCTCCGTACTTCCGCGCTCCATTGCCACAAGGGCGGCGTTCATGAACGCCATGTCCCTCGATATCGCGATGGGCGGCTCGACCAATACCGTGCTGCATCTTCTGGCCATAGCCAATGAAGCCGGCGTGGATTTCAGCATGAAGGATATAGACACCCTTTCGAGGAAGATTCCGGTACTCTGCAAGGTGGCCCCGAACAGCAGCTACCATATCCAGGACGTGAACCGCGCCGGCGGCGTCATGGGGATTCTGGGCGAACTCGACAGAGCCGGCTTCCTGGATACCGGCGTGCACAGGGTTGATTATCCTACACTGGCTCAGGCGATAGATGCAAACGATATCATGAGGCCGACGGCTCTTCCGTCTTCGAAAAAGAAATACCTTGCCGCTCCTTCATGGGAACGTACAGGGAAGCTCGGAGAGTGTGAGGACATTTATCCCGAAACGGATACGGACAGGACGGCTGGCTGCATCAGGGACGTGGAACATGCCTATTCGAAAGACGGAGGACTGGCCGTGCTTTACGGGAACATCGCCAGTGACGGATGCATAGTCAAGACCGCCGGAGTGGATGAAAGCATACTGAAGTTCCGCGGGCCTGCCAGAGTATTCGAATCGCAGGAAGAGGCGTGTGACGGAATCCTGGGCGGGACAGTAAAGGCCGGAGACGTGGTAGTCATATCATACGAGGGGCCGAAAGGCGGGCCCGGCATGCAGGAAATGCTGTATCCCACTTCATATATAAAGAGCCGGCATCTCGGCAAGGAATGCGCTCTGATTACGGACGGACGTTTCAGCGGAGGCACTTCTGGCCTTTCCATAGGCCATATCTCCCCGGAAGCTGCATCTGGAGGAAACGTCGGATTGCTCAGGGACGGTGACATGATAAGCATCGACATCGGCGCACGTTCCATAATGGCAGAAGTGTCTGACGAGGAATTTGCTGCGAGACGGGCGGCGGAGATGTCACGCGGGACAGAGGCATTCACACCTCACGCAAGACACAGGGAGGTGTCCAAGTCGCTCAGGGCATACGCCAGACTGGTGTCTTCGGCGGACAAGGGGGCGATAAGGATAGTGGACTGAAAACAAAAAACGGACAATACAATGGACACGAATAAAAACGAACAGATTCAAGGCTCGGAAGCCTTGATCCGGGCTCTGGTAAGGGAGGGTGTTGACACTATCTTCGGTTATCCCGGCGGGGCCATCATGCCTGTGTATGATACGCTGATGGATCATGCGGACGAGATAAACCATATCCTGGTAAGACATGAACAGGGAGCGACCCACGCTGCCGAGGGATATGCGAGGGCATCGGGAAAAACCGGTGTCTGTCTGGTGACAGGCGGTCCCGGTGCCACCAACACTCTCACTGGAATTGCAGACGCCATGCTGGACAGTACGCCTGTCGTAGTCATCGCCGGGCAGATAGCCACGGACATGATAGGCACGGATGCTTTTCAGGAAGTGGATTTCACCTGCGTGACACAGCCTGTATGCAAATGGAGTTATCAGATCAGCACTCCGGATGAAATCAGCAGGGTGATAGCCAGGGCCTTCTTTGTGGCCAGGACAGGACGCCCCGGCCCTGTGGTGCTCAGTATTACGAAAGACGCGCAGACCGGAATGACGGAATATGCCCCTGAAAAAGTGACATATATCCGGAGCTATGACTATGACCCTGAAATAGATATCACACGTATCAGAGAGGCTGCCGCCGCCATAAACTCTGCCAGAAGGCCGTTTGTACTGGCCGGCCAGGGCATCGAACTGGGCGGGGCTCAGGAAGAGTTCAGGGAATTCGTGGAAAAGGGGTGCCTGCCTTTCGGCTGCACATTGCTCGGACTTTCTGTCCTCCCTACATCGCATCCGCTGAACAAGGGGATGCTCGGAATGCACGGAAACTTGTGCAACAACGTGAAAACAAACGAATGTGATGTTCTCATCGCTGTCGGGATGCGCTTCGACGACAGGGTCACGGGGGATGTGAACACATACGCGAGGCAAGCCAGAATAATACACCTGGATATCGACCCTGCCGAAATCGGGAAAAACGTCCGTGCAGACATACCCATACTCGGAAACTGCAGGAAGAGCCTGGCAATGCTTACCGAGAGGCTTGTGAAGACGGACAGGTCGGAATGGTGCGACAGTTTCCGCAAATACCGGGAAGAGGAATATGAAAGGGTAATCAGGAAAGAACTTTATCCCGAATCGGGACCGCTGAATATGGGTGAGGTGGTGGATGCGGTAAGCAACGCTACAGGACACCGGGCCATACTCGTGACGGATGTGGGCCAGAACCAGATGATGGCTGCCCGCTATTTCAAATTCACGGAAAAGCGCAGTATCATCACTTCTGGAGGCATGGGGACAATGGGTTTCGCCATGCCGGCGGGAATAGGGGCGGCATACGCCAGGCCGGACAGGACCGTGTGTGTTTTCATGGGGGACGGAGGACTGCAGATGACACTGGAGGAACTCGGCACTGTCATGGAGCACAGGATTCCGCTGAAAATGATTCTCCTGAACAACAACTATCTCGGCAACGTCCGCCAGTGGCAGGAACTTTTCTATGACAGGCGCTATTCTTTTACGCATCTCGCGAATCCTGATTTCCAGATACTTGTGTCTGCCTATTCGATTCCGTCCCGCAGGGTGGCCGAAAGGAAAGACCTCAGGGATGCGGTGAGGGAGATGCTGGAGACTGACGGTCCTTTCTTCCTGGAGGCCTGCGTGGCGGAGGAAGGGAATGTCCTGCCTATGACACCTCCGGGGAAGTCTATAAGTGATATGCTGATGGAATGTTGAGAAAACGGTTATGGAAGACAACAGATTATATACACTGATTATCCATTCGGAGAATATCTCCGGGATATTGAACCAGATAGCTTCGGTGTTCACCCGTCTGCAGGTGAATATAGAAAGCCTTAACGTATCCGCTTCTTCGATGAAGAACGTGCACAAGTTCACTGTCACCTGCAATACATCCTCCAGGAACATGGACAAGATACTCAAGCAGATAAACAAGAAACTGGATGTCATAAACGCCTCGTGCTATACGGATGACGAGATTTTCCAGAGCGAGATAGCCATGTTCAAGATTTCTACGGACGAATTTCAGAACTGGGATGACACGAGCCGTGTGCTGAGGGGGTACAACACCCATATCGTGGAGATAACCCCGGAATATCTCGTGGTCGAACTGGCCGGATCGGGCGATGCCATCAACTCCCTTTATCAGGAGCTGGACAAGATACATTGTGTCAGACAGTTCGTCCGTTCTGGAAAAGTGGCCGTAACGGCATCCACGCTCGAACAGGTAAGCGATCTTCTTTCAAAAAGGAAGGCAAGATATACAAACAATAAATAACGCGGCGCTGCCGCAAAATGTAAAACGGATTATGGCAAAAATGAATTTCGGCGGAGTCGAAGAAAATGTAGTGACCCGCTCAGAGTTTCCGCTTGAAAAAGCGAGAGAAGTGTTGAAGAACGAGACAATCGCCGTACTGGGCTATGGCGTCCAGGGCCCGGGCCAGTCGTTGAATCTGAAGGACAACGGCTTCAACGTCATTGTCGGACAGAGAAAAGGCTCGAAGAGCTGGGACAAGGCAGTGGAAGACGGCTGGGTTCCCGGAGAGACCCTGTTTGACATAGAAGAGGCATGCGAAAAAGGCACGGTCATCGAATATCTGCTGTCGGATGCAGGACAGATTTCCGTATGGCCTTCAGTCAAGAAACATCTGACACCGGGGAAGGCCCTCTATTTCTCCCATGGTTTCGGCATTACCTACAATGACAAGACCGGTATTGTCCCTCCGGCAGATGTGGACGTGATTCTGGTGGCCCCTAAAGGTTCCGGAACATCTCTCCGCCGTCTTTTCCTGCAGGGCAAGGGCATAAACTCGTCTTATGCCATTTATCAGGATGCTACCGGCAGGGCATACGAAAGGGTCATCGCTCTCGGCGTAGGAGTCGGTTCGGGCTATCTGTTCGAGACTACCTTCAAGAGGGAGGTATATTCTGACCTGACGGGAGAAAGAGGCACGCTCATGGGTGCCATACAGGGCATATTCGCCGCGCAGTATCAGGTGCTCAGGGAGAACGGCCACACCCCTTCGGAGGCTTTCAACGAGACTGTGGAGGAACTCAGCCAGAGCCTTATGCCTCTTATTGCAGAAAACGGCATGGACTGGATGTATGCCAACTGCTCCACTACCGCACAGCGCGGCGCCCTCGACTGGTGGAAGCGTTTCCGCGATGCCACACTTCCTGTATTCAACGAACTTTATGAAAGCGTGAAGACCGGCAACGAGGCCCAGATTTCAATAGATTCCAACAGCCGGCCTGACTACAGGGAGAAACTGAATGCGGAACTGAAGGAACTGCATGAAAGCGAATTGTGGCGTGCGGGAGAGACGGTCCGCTCGCTCAGGCCCGAAAGAAGCAGATGATATCGGAAAAAACATACGATGATCCCGAAATAGGCCGGATAAGGCTGGTGAAAAGCAGCGCAAGCCGCAGGATATCCATAAGGGTGCATCCTGACGACGGAGTCCGGGTAGTCATACCGAGGTCCTTGTCATACGATGAGGGCCTCAGGTTTTTTGTGCTCAAGAGAGCCTGGGTCATCAGTACGGTCGAGAAACAGAAACGGAAAATTTCGGATGCAGCCGTAAACGGAAAGGCCGTGCCCCGGCTGCATGACGGGGTGAAGGTGAGGACTTTATTGTCGGAAATAGTCTTTGTCAGGGGAAGCGTGAATGACGGACAGGCTTCGGTCGCGGCGGACATCAGTCAGGTCGAGGATTTGCGGCAGACCGGACGGACCTGGCTTTCGGTGGATGTGCCTGTTTTCAGGAAAACATTGTCTTATTCCGGGAGATTGCCGGAAGAGGGGAGTGCGGAGCTGGATGGTTTGTTGAGAAACGTGCTGGCAGAGGTGTTGAGGACGGAAGCGAAACTGATATTGCCCAAAAGACTGGAAATGCTGGCTTCAAGGTACGGATTCCGCTACTCCAGGATGACTGTCAAACACAATTCCTCGAACTGGGGAAGCTGTTCCGTGCGCGGAAACATAAACCTGAATCTGAATCTTGTCAGGCTCCCGGAGCCGCTGTGCGACTATGTGCTGCTTCATGAGCTGTGCCATCTGAGGTATCCTGACCACGGTCCGGGCTTCCACGACCTGCTGGAAAAACTGTGTACGGACAATGTTATAAGACTGGTTTCATCCGGTGACCCGTACATGAAGACCCTGGTCCGCAAGATAAATTCCAGCAGGGCCGCACAGCCTGTCTCAAGGACGCTTGAGCGGGAGCTGAAGGGCTATCGCCTGGTGTGATTGCCTAGTGTGACAGCCTGCCTAAATCACCCTGTTCTTCCATTTCCCGCTGAGCAGGTACCAGCCGCAGAGCAGCATCATTGCGGCCCCGTATATATGCTCTGCTGTCCAGCATACGGCCACGTTTGCCTGTATGATGTGGATTACGAGGTAGCAGTATGCCATGTAGATTACAAGTGACGACAGTTCCAGCAGGAAAGCCATTCTGGTGTTCCCCGTGCCGGATACTGCCTGGAAGAATATGTTTGCCGGTACGGTCAGCATGTATGCGCTGCACAGCACCCACAGCGACGGTACCGAGGCTTCTATCACATCCGGAATGTTCGTGTATATCCTGAGTACGGCATGCGGGAACAGAGCTATCAGTCCTGCCATTACGGCTACGGCCGCATAACTCAGTTTCAGTATTCTGGTGACAAGTCCGCGCACGGCATCCGGATGGCCGTTCCCGATGATGTTGCTCACCAGCGAACTGCACGTGGAGGCGAAAGCCATGAGCACCATCCAGATAAGTCCCGATACGTTTCTTATGATATTGGACACTGCCAGAGGCATTTCTCCGAGGTGTTCGATGAAAAGGAAGAAGATAAACCATGTAGAGACCGACACAGCGCTCTGGATCATGGTCCATACCGACACGGAAAGTATGTTCTTCAGTTTTCCGAAACGGAATCCCCCGAATCTTGACAGACCGTACTTCCTGCAGTCCGTCTTCATGACAGTATAGACGATGAAGAACACCAGGGAGACAAGTTCCGCCAGAGTCGATCCTATCGCGGCCCCCGCTATCCCCAAAGCCGGAATCCCGAATTTTCCGAACACAAGAATCCAGTTGAAGACAATGTTGGACAATACCATCGTGATCGAGTTCAGTGTCAATGTCCTGGTCTGTGTCGTCCCGATATAGAATGCCCTGAACATGGCTGTGGTATAGGCGAAGAACAGGCCCGGCAGCCGCCATTTCACATAGCTCATGGCAGCGTCGGCCACATGCTGCGAGGAAACGATTTTTCCCATAAGCCACGGCGACAGCAGTTCTGTCAATATGACTATGAGCGCCGCCAGTCCGAGCAGGAAACATACCCCGTGATAGAATATGTTCCCTGTCTCGCCGTAGTTCCTTTCCCCGTTTCTTCTGGCAATAATGATCTGGGACCCGATGCTGAAGCCGAAACCTATCATGAATATCACCATGTAATAGATTCCTCCGATGGCTGAAGCTCCGAGTTCGACTTTCCCGACCCTGCCCATAAAGGCGGTGTCGGTCATCCCTATCATCTGCTCCATTACGAGGCTTATCAGGATAGGGTAGGCTACATGCCATATTTGCCTGTATGAATATGTCGGTGCCGCCGTCAATGCGGTCTCATTTCCGGAAATGTTCATTTTTTCAATATGTCAAGTACTTCTTCCAGTGACAGCGCGTCCCTTATGCGGAAATCCCCGCTTCTGCTTCTCTGCAGGCTGTCCAGGTGCGCTCCGCTTCCGAGAGCTTCACCCAGGTCCCTTGCCAGTGCCCTGATGTATGTCCCCTTGCTGCAGTTTATCCTGAGTATCGCTTTCGGCAGACCGAGAGCGGAGTTGTCGGTGACATTTATCTTGGCGTCCTTCCCCTGTTCCGCGGATAATGTGACAGAACTGTTTTCCTGAGTCATGCAGGTGCCGGGTGCAGCAGGAGGGATGAAGTCCAGAAGCTCGATACTGTCAATCCTGATTCTGGAACTGCGCACCAGGGCGGCGGCCGTCTCGTCGATGCCTTCCCCGCCGTTCTGTTTCATCATTTTCCTGGCTATTTCGTATGCCCGCACGCCTTCCACCGATTTGGCGGAAAAGAGGGGAGCTATCTGCTCCTGTTCTCCTGTGAAGGAAGCGGCGGTCTGCTCCACTGCCTCTGCCGTTATGTGGCTGTAAGGAAAGAACCTGTCTATCTCCTTTTCCCTGTCGTAAGAAGGGGTGGTGGCGCCGAATGTGATTCCGGCGATGTATTCCTTGTCATGCGACTGGAGGATTTCGGCAAGTTTGGTGGCTTTCCCTATGCAGACGAGCAGAATACCTGTGGCAAGCGGGTCGAGAGTGCCGGCATGGCCCACTTTCAGATTCTTTTTCCCGAAATGACGGACTGCGGCGAATTTTATCTTTCTGATGACATCCGCCGATGTCCACCTGTACGGCTTGTCGACCGGTATTATGATTCCGGACGGGTAGCTGCCAATATCCTCAGACAGAATTGCACCGCCGGTCAGGACCAGTGGCGCAATATCCATATTCTCCATAATATCGTCGTGTGTGTGTTTTACTGATCCGCAGGCGTGTGTCAGAGAGGTATCTTGTCTATCCTTTTCTGGTGCCTTCCGCCTTCAAAAGCGGTGTTTAGCCATGTCTCGGTTATGTTCACGGCTTCTTCGAAGGCTATGAACCTGGCAGGCATCACCAGGATGTTGGCATTGTTGTGCTTTTTTACAAGTTCCCCTATCTCGGTGTTCCAGGCCAGTCCTGCCCTGATTTTCTGATGTTTGTTCAGGGTGATGGCCATTCCGTTCCCCGTGCCGCACATCGCTATGCCGAGGTCTACAGTCCCGTCCTCTACCGCCTTTGCCAGCGGATGTGCCACGTCAGGATAATCCATGCTTTCCGTGGAGTGTGTGCCGAAGTCCGAAATTTCATAGCCTTCGGACTCCAGGTGTGCTTTAAGCCGGTCCTTGTACTCGAACCCGGCATGGTCGCTGCAGATTCCTATTTTCATATTCAAATGTCTTTCTTCTTTATGTTCTTGCGGACTCCGGCCGTCAAATGTCGATATCCAGCTCGACAGGACAGTGGTCGGAGCCGGTTATTTCCGTATGTATGGCCGCTCCGGCGAGCCTGTCATCCAGCCTTCTGGATGTGACGAAATAGTCGATACGCCATCCGGCATTCTTTTCCCTGGCCTTGAAACGGTATGACCACCAGGAATATATGTCTTTCATGTCCGGATAGAAATACCTGAACGTGTCAGTGAAGCCGCTCTCCAGAAGTTCGGTGAACTTGGCCCTTTCCTCGTCAGTGAAACCGGCATTCTTCCTGTTGGTCTTCGGGTTCTTCAGGTCGATCTCCTTATGTGCCACGTTCAGGTCCCCGCAGACGATTACCGGCTTGACGGCATCCAGCTTCCTGAGATATTCCCTGAAGTCATCCTCCCATTTCATCCTGTAATCCAGTCTGGCAAGACCGTCCTGGGAATTCGGTACATACACGTCCACGAAGTGGAAATTTTCCATTTCCAGAGTTATGACCCGGCCTTCATGGTCGTGTTCTTCCATCCCTATGCCGAAAGTCACCTTCAGCGGCTTGTGCCGAGTGTAGACTGCTGTTCCTGAATAGCCTTTCTTCTCGGCATAATTCCAGTACGATTCGTATCCGTCGAATTCCATTTCCAGCTGGCCTTCCTGCATCTTGGTTTCCTGCAGGGCGAAGATATCCGCGTCCAGTGCCCTGAATGTGTCGGCAAACCCTTTCCCTGCACAGGCCCGCAGACCGTTGACGTTCCATGATATGAGTTTCATGATTTTATTCTCTCGCTTCTTTTTTACAATGACTGCGTCAGACGTCGTGTCTCGTATATTCATTTACGGGAGTAAACTTCTGGTCGCCTCTTGTCTACTCCAATGACCATTCTGTGCCTTCCTTGGTGTCTTTTATCATGATTCCCAGGGCTTTCAGGTCATCCCTGATTCTGTCGCTCGTAGCCCAGTCCCTGGCGGCCTTGGCCGCTTTTCTCTGTTCGAGCACCATTCCCACCAGTCCGGAAATCGTTTCTCCTGTCCTGCTGCCAGTATTCTCTTCATCCTCAAGTCCCAGCACTCCTGAGACAATATCCCTGAAAAGGTCGGAGAGTGTACTGCAGTCTGCGGCGGTGAGGCTTGTTTTCCTGTCCTTGGCCGAATTTATGAGCCTTACGGCGTCGAAAATGTGGGCCAGGGCCACAGGTGTGTTCAAATCATCGCACAGGGCTTCGTACACCTTGTCGCAGATGGCGTTTATTTCGGCATTGTCGGCATGGAAACTCTCCGGAGCCGGAGCCTGGGTGTTGCCGGAAGCCGCACCTGAGTCGGCTGTCAGTTCCCTGAGGTCTCTGGCGGCCTGCATTATTCTCCTGAGTCCTTTTTCGGCAGCCTGCAGGGCCTCGTTGCTGAAATCCAGAGTGCTTCTGTAGTGGGCCTGGAGAATGAAGAACCTGACTGTCATCGGAGAATAGGCCTGGGCCAGTATCGGATGCGTCCCTTCGAACATTTCCTGAAGGGTGATGAAATTCCCGTATGACTTGCCCATTTTCTTCCCGTTGATGGTAATCATGTTGTTGTGCATCCAGTATTTCACTCCGCCGCAGCCTCTCGATGCCATGTTCTGGGCCAGTTCGCATTCATGGTGAGGGAACAGGAGGTCCATTCCGCCTCCGTGTATGTCAAATTCGCGTCCCAGGTATTTCTCGCTCATGGCAGAGCATTCCAGATGCCATCCCGGGAATCCTTCGCTCCACGGTGAAGGCCACCTCATGATATGCTCCGGTGAAGCCTTTTTCCACAAGGCGAAATCGTATGACTCATGTTTGTCCTCCTGGCTGTCAAGCTCCCTGGTGCCGCTTACCACATCCTCCAGATTTCTCCCCGAAAGAATGCCGTAATGGTGGGCTTCGTCATATTTCCTGACATCGAAATACACGGATCCGTTGCTCACGTATGCGAAACCTGCGTCCAGGATTTTCTTCACCAGGGCAATCTGTTCTATGATATGTCCTGAGGCTCTCGGCTCTATGGACGGAGGGGCCACATTGAGCATGGACATGGCCTGATGGTAGCGTATGGTGTATTCCTGTGCCACTTCCATAGGCTCGATCTGTTCCAGTCTGGCCTTTTTTGCGATTTTGTCTTCCCCTTCATCGGCATCGTGTTCCAGATGTCCCACATCAGTGATGTTCCTGACGTAGCGCACCTTGTAGCCCAGATGTCTGAAAAGTCTTACGAGGACGTCGTAAGTGATGCCGGGGCGCGCATGGCCGAGATGGGCGTCTCCGTACACGGTGGGACCGCAGACATATATTCCCACAAACCCCGGATGTACCGGTACGAACAGTTCCTTTTTCTTCGAAAGGGTGTTGGTTATGTATAAATCTCTCATAATTCCGAAAATTGCGTTTTGACACATCCCCGAATTGACGCAAAGATAGTCATAACCTCCGAAATATAATTATCCTGCCGAAAGATTCTGACAATTTTGTCCTGACCGGTTTCTCGTAAAGAGTCCCATATTATTATTCGTTGTTTCCCGCGCTGTTCTTCTTCAGCCATTCCACCCTGCGCATATCAGGCAGATGCTTGATGGAGAAGTTTTCAAACCTGGCATTGAAACCGTCCCCGTCAGGGCATGCCCCCATGACACCGACCATGACCGGATGGTTGTCCTGCAGCCAGGCGTTGCGCATCATCGTATATTCCTTGTCATCAAAGGAATAGAAAATCTCCACAGCGTCCAGCCGGCGCACTGCCTTTATCCACACAAAAGGTACGGGCCTCTCCAGTGGTATGATGCTCCAGTCGCTTGTGCGGTGGGTTACGACAGCACTGAGATTGTACTTTCCGTCCACGAACTCAATGCCTGCCTTTATATAATTTTCGTGGTCTATCCGCAGCATCAGCCCCGACTGGTCGAACCGGGTCTTGTAGTCACCTGATATTTTCACTTTCACTTCGAATTCCCCTCCGCGCAGGGTATAAAGGAAGGGGGCGTCATCCACTGT
>DVIP01000153.1 GCA_018711225.1 Candidatus Cryptobacteroides intestinipullorum
GGCCTGTCGGGCGGCTCCTTCCTATGACGAATATATGAATATCGTTCTGCAAGAGATGCTGGAAAAAGAAAATCCTGGAAATCTTTTCTTTTTCTTTAAGAAATTTCTTTTTCGGAACAATAACAATTACAATGAATTTAAAAACTGGACCGGGTCAAAAATCCCGAAGGGAGCGCGACTAGGAGTCGCACAACCGACGACAAACCGAACGGAATACCCGTACCGGCAGATTTGCAATCTGCCGGAATATAAACAAACAACCGGATTACAAATCCGGTTGAACGATAAAGGAATTGTAAATCCAGTTGAACGATATAGGGATTGCAAATCCGGCTGGACGATAGCGGAGCCGGTACAAAGTATTATAGAGAAAGGCGGTTCCGAACTCGGAACCGCCTTTCTCTATAAAATTCCGGAAAGAATTTCCGGATTCTAAAACGTTACTCTACCGGGACAGTTATATCCTTGACTATCGGAGCGTATATCTTACCGTCCTCATCTATCCAAAGTATATACAGCTTGGTATCACTATAAACTGAACGGGAGACTTCTGTCAACCCTTCACCTGAATAGCCCTCCTGCATTATAGTCCTGGCAATGTCGATAGTCGTTTCTGCAGACATGTTACTAGTCACGTAGTAATACCAAGATCCATTTCCATTAGGAGTTACGCTAACGGATATACTCCAATCTCCCCATTCACTTGGTGTTATCACAACTTCTCCTACTGTAGGAATTGCAGAATCATATCCTGAATCATCGCTGTTTACAATCACAGGAGCAGATGTGGAGGCAGTAATATGGATATACTCATCCGATGTCATTGGTTCACCATTCACAGTGGAGACCACTGTCGCGATAATCACATATTCTTCACTGAAGTCAAGACCTTCGAAAACGAGGGTATTGTTCTCGATACTTGAAACAGAGATTCTTTCCCAGCGATAAAAAGAAGGACTCTGGGCCATTTCATTAAAAATACTCTGATAATCACCATCGAACGAGTCACTTGTTTCCAAATAATAAATAACCTCTTCAGCATCACCTGTAATGGTTACAGGCTGGGATATCGTGGATGTCGTCGCTGTAGCAACGCCATTGGTGGCAATGCCGATTTCTGTATTATGAGGCACATCCTGAGTATCCGCCTCTGCAGATACAAGCGGGCCTATCTTTCCTTCATTGTCTATGACTACCGCATAAATCTTTCCCTGAGTGTTAGGAGTCAGATTACCCATCGAATATACAGAACTCTGTCCATCCACAAAGGCAGCAGGCGAGTCGAGCAGATATTCAGTCACTGCTTCATCAGAACCATATGAAGCATAATCTGTATCACTGATATATTCAATGTGAACTTCATAGCAATTGTCCGGCAACGTATAGGTTATTTCCACAGATTCATCAGTAGCGGTCAGTGTTCCGAATGTAACCTGGGCAGTACCGCCTGTCTGCAGTCCGGCCAAAGTAAATTCCACAGTCTTGAAATCTTCTGCCGTATAGTCTGCCGCATCATTCTTGACCAGCGCCCACACAATATATTGCGCACCCGGATTTACAGTAGATGGCAGAGCGTAGTCATTGTTGTTTTCATCTGCGTCATTGTTCACAGATATGATGGTCTGCAAATCGGAGTCGATTGTCTCGGTATGAACGTTGTACCTCCCGTTGCCAATCATCTGCAGCAAAAATTCCTTATAATACTCGTCAGAAAACTCTTCGGTAGTAGTTATACCATAATAATATTCAGTAGAAGCGGTCGGGGTGACATTGATATCCACATTATTGAATGTCGGAGTTTCACCCACGGAAAGTTCCACATCGACACCATAGTCAATGACTTCAGTCATAATATCCTCCGCGAGAACCTCTTCACCATAATTATCCTTGACGAACCATATCACATAGCTTTCACCCACTACAGGATTCTCGATATATTCGGTAAACGGAACACGATATGCCCCATCGGTTTCAAAGGCGGTATCAGGTATCAATGTATCGTCACCTGCAGCTTTGGCGGCAGCTGAAACCGAAAATTCGGAAGCTGGCATAACGCCGAGATGCAATGCCATCGGCCACATAGGGGTAACTACAATATTTACTACACCCTTCACAATTTCAGTAGCAACGGAAATCTGCTGCATACCTCCAAGCTGTACGAAAATTTTGTCCATAAGCACCTCTTTCGCAGCAGTATTATAAACGCGAAGGATGACTTCACCTTCATCCTCATAATTTTCCGTCCACTGGTCAGGAGCAGTAAGGGAGACAACCGTCCCGTCAAATTCGGCCATCCAACCCTGCGGAACAGCCAATTCGTATTTGTCAAAGCCGCCGGCATTCACGACGAGTTTCTTGGTTTCACCTTCCTCGAAAATAGTCCTGCCGCTCAGAAATTCGCAGGTGAGTTCGGTAGTCATCGGAACCGTGAAGGTAGTCTCACCGTCGGCGAGAGTAAAGGTAACCACCCCGTTTTCAATGTCCTGCTCGACTTTGCTGAACACGCAGATGTTCGTTTTGAACACACCTGTATTCACCCAGGTGCTGCCCCCGTCAATGGAAATCTGAAGCTCTCCGCTTTCCGCCACCTGCATTTTCGGATCCGCACTTTCCACCGGAATCTTGTTATCCTCGCCGAGGATATACTCGGCTTCACCGTCAGAGTTGACTATAGCCCAGTAAAGTGTCCCGTTATCCTTGATATATGTAATCACAGGCTCGCTTGTTCCGACAGTAATGATATCCGGCTCGACATTTTCACCCACGTAAGTGATGGTATATTCCGTCCCGTCAGCATTCGACGTGATGCTGTTTATGACCTTTCCGCCGTCAAGCAGGGTCTTGAGAGCATCCACATCCCCCTGCAGGGCAGCCAGCTGCTCTTCAATAGTCTCGACTCTCGAATTAAGGTCATCGAGGGAGCTCTGGATCTGACTGTCATCGAACGTCTCGCAAGACGTGAACGACAACGCCCCTGCTGTCATGACCGCTACGACTGCTGCAGCCGTACTGCGGTAAAAACTAGATTTTTTCATGGTCTTTTGTGTTATGAAATAAAGTGTTGTCTGTGGTTATTCCGCATCATCATTCCCGGGAGTCACAATGTCCTCCGGTATTGAATCAATACGGGAATATACGCGGACTTCGGATGCGTCATCATCCGCTGTCCATGTCATGGACGTGGCCGTAAGTCCGGAAACGACATATCTGTGGGCCCACGGCTCGTAATCCAGATAGTCATAATATCCGCCTACGGTATCATCATCCTGGTCAATATCATAGGTTCCTGTCTTGGCAGTAGTCACAAGAGCAGTGGATTCGATATTCGAATATGAGGAAAATTCACCCTGCCTCGTGAGTTCAATATATGCGTAAGTACCCTCGGCAAGAGGCTCGCCGTTCCACTCTACAAGCTCCCATGTGCCTTCTATGTTGATATAAGTGACAGGAAGGGTCTGTTCTTCCGCAATCCCGTCATTCTTGTCGCAAGACACTGCAAAAAGCACCACCGCTGCCGCAGACAAAAAGTTTCTCAAAAAATGTTTCATTTTATTTTATTCCAAAAATTCTTGTTTCAACAATTCTCTCAATAATCAGTGACGGCCGTTCCCGAAAACCACCTTTACTGTCCTCTGCCCGGGAGGAAGGTCCAGTCCTGTCAATATAAGCGGGACATAATTCAGCATCCTGGCGGGAGCGGCTTCCGGGTCATACGAAATCACCAGATCGGCCTCACCTCCCGGAGGGATTTCCGCAGGTTCGCACCTGAAAGACAGGTACGGAGGCAGAAGCATTTCCTCCACCCCTATGGTCAGCGGTGTGTCTCCTGCATTCATGCACATTATCCTCTCCACCGCTTTCCTGTTCCCGTCAAGTCTGATTTCAGTCCTTCTCAGATACAGGCTGCCCATCTGGAAACGGTACAGCCACACTGGAGCGGCGGCCGGCTTCACATTCCCTTTCAGGGACAATACTGCGGCCGGTCTGGCACCGGAAAAATCCGTATAGACGAAAATCCGCCTGTCGAACTTTCCAGGATGTCCTTTCGGATGATATGTCACTTTCAAAGAGCTTCTCTCTCCAGGCATGACCGGAGTCCTGCTGAAAGACGGAACCGCACACCCGCATGTAGTGGAGACTTTCAGCACCGTCACGGGATTTTTTCCGGTATTTGTCCAGAAGAACTCGTACCCGGACGGTGCAGACTCCTCTTCTATCGTTCCCGCATCCAATACCCTGGTGTCGAAAAACATTACGGCACCCTCTTCTGAAACAGGGGGATTATAGAGACTGTCTATAATCCTTTCCCTGTCTTCAATCTCCTGAGGTTTTCCGTCCGGTGGTGAGACTTGCAGGTCTGTCCCGTAAGATATCCCGGACAGGAACAGGAGTAAGGCCGGTATCGAATGACTGGCACGCATGCTACAGCCAGTCAGATCCGCTTTCGCCGGAACGTACAGTGATGGCGAAGGTCTGTGAACCTATCGTGGCAGTCGTGGAGCCGCTCTTCAGTCCGAAGAAGACCAGATTTCCGTCAGTAGAAACCGTAGCGGTTCCTTCAGAAGCTCCTGCCGCCCCGACCGTAGCCACGGAAGGGTCATTCACAGTCACCTGGAAAGATGTCCCGTCAAGATATGCCCGCGGATTCACGGTAACCGAAGATCCCACATTGATATAGATATTCGGGAACATCATCTCGACTCCGGCATTCTGTATGTTGTTCAGGAACTTGGCGGCATTCACGACACCGGAACCCATATTGTTCCTGTATGACGAAAGAGTCATCCTCGTAGCGCGGATAAGAGGTTCCACATCCACCTGCCATTTGTAATAGAACTTGTCCCCGGAAAGGACTTCGTTTGTCAGAGGAGTGACAGACTCTTTGGACAGGAGCAGGTCTATGAATTCGTCTGCTGAAAAATGCCTGTGCTGCTGTGCCGCATACGAAAGACCGAGGGCCACGACACCAGAGACATGAGGGCAGGCCATGGAAGTCCCTTCCATATAACCGTATCCCGAAGCGCTGACATGCTCAGGCACTGTGGAAAGGATACAGCCTACGGCACCTCTGTCCCCGTTCGTCTCCTTGTAGTCATAATAATAGTCCTGGTCCCCGCCCGGAGCGGATATCTTGGTATAAGTCCCGTAGTTCGTATAGGTGGACGGAGTGAAGTCTCCGGCTACTGCAGCCACGGAAATACATCCGTCATACGCTCCCGGGAAACCTGCCATAGGGGCATACTCGTTTCCTGAAGCAAACACAGGAATACCGCCCTTGACAGGACCGTTCTCAGAACCTGCATTGTGAATGAAATAGTCCATGGCAGCCTTTTCAAGAGGGCTTGCATATTCCCACTCGTCTGCATCCCTGTAGCCTGTCCCGTATTCATAAGGATTGGCAGCACCTGAAGTATAGCCGAAACTGCACTGCAGGACCACAGCACCGTTGTCCGTAGCATACTTTATGGCACGGGCGAGGCTGACGGTATTCGAAGCTTTATTTCCGGAAAATATCTGGCAGGACATGATTCTCACGCCAGTAGTTTCGAGAGCATTATTGTCAGGACCGGCAATAGACGATACTCCGCCGTTGCCGTTGGTTGCAGCTATGACACCTGCACAGTGGGTGCCGTGCCCCGTATCTCCGACCGCATCCCATGTGATTTCACCGCGTCCGTTGAGAAAATCATATCCGTGAATATCCCCGGCATAGCCGTTTCCGTCATTGTCTTCATGCGAATACTCTATTTCCCCTTCATTGGTCCACAGACTGTTTACAAGGTCCGGATGGGAAAGGCATACGCCTTCATCGAGCACGGCTACGATAATGGACGGATCCCCCTTGCATATATTTCTTGCTGCAGTCCAGCCGATATCATTGCCCTGTATAAATTTATCCTTGGCAGATGCCCCGCCGAACGGATAGCCGTCAACGGTTTCCGAAGACACGTCGGAATTCAAGTTATAATCTGCAGGGCCGTTGTTCTGGAGATTCCACTGCCATTTGAGAAGATCTTCATCGTTTTCACCCAGACGGGTCATGAGCGGTGATGTGAAAGGTATCACCTTGCCGTCGTATGCCTTCTTTATAGTAAGCACAGGGGCGGCTGTCTGGACTTCACCGAGAGCGGAAAGTTTCTTCACCACGTCTTCCACATTCTCATCTTCGCTGAAACGTACCACATACCACAGATGCAGTCCTGCCGCACGTGTCTTGTCCTCGGATGCCTTGCTGACAGGGAAGACCCTTTCGAGCTGATATCCGTCTATCACATCCAGGAGCTCGTCGACAGTGCTGACGCCTGAACGGGTAGCCGGGCCGTCGGTAATGCCGGCCTCATCGAGAAGACCGCTCAGAGACTCGTCGAACTTCAGCACGACTTCGCCGGGAAGATAGGCCGGTTCCGTTTCCTCCGGAGAGGAAGATTCCGGACCTTCAGTCACAGGCGAAACCTTCGCACATGAAGCGGCTGCGGCCATCACGGCAAATACAAAAAATATATTAAAAAACTTCATTTTCATCATTTGTTTCTCCTATCTGTCGAGATGTCAGTCTGCAAATTTCTTGTTTGTATATATTCCATAATAATAGTCCATATCCAGCGGGACATCAGTGAAACGGGCCGAATTGCCTTCACTGTCAGTACCTTCCTGATTGAATATGAATGTGGAAGGTTCCCACCAGTCCATAAGAGGATGGAACATAAGCCATCTGTACGTATCTCCTGTCGGATTGTCTATCGGACGTCCATCATCATCCAGTCCCGGAGAAAGCGAACCGGAAAGCCGGTTATAGTTGAGAGAGAAGACCCTGAGCTTAGGGAGCACCTTCGGCACCTGCAGGGCGTCAAACGCATCGTATGCAGCCTGTTTTACCTGGGCGGAAGCATCTTTGCGGACTATGGAATCGGCTATAGTAAGCGTCAGCGTCTCACCATTCTGCACGAAAGGTACAGGGGCATCAGTCGATTTCCAGTCGCTGCAGCCGAGATATGCACGTACCTGGGCATCGGTAGGCAGGGAGCCTTCCAGATAGTTCAATGACAGCTCGAGAGTATCGAGATTATCCCATTTGAGGAATCTCATAGGGAAACCGCCGCCCCCGTTGTCCGTATTATCTTCGTTCATGTTCTCAAGATACAGGCCTCCGTTTTCTTCCGCGAACTGTTTTCCGCTTGTAGTGGCATTGTGAAGGTCATAGACTAAGCGCCTCTGGTTGTTCCTCATCGAGAAAGCATGGAGTTTCGGGAAATTGATCGGATTGAAACGCGGGTCAATCTCCTTGAAATTGTTGCTTGACAGATTGAGGTACTCAAGATTAGGGAAAGTCGGTTCCCCGTCCTGGCTGAAGAACGAATCAGGGAAAGAGTCGTCGTCAAGGCCGTAAGCCGCAATAGTGAGTCTCTTCAGATAACTGTTCTTCCCTCCGAGAGCTACAATATATTCACCGAGATTGATGTTCTCGCGGAGCATGTTATTCTCGTTGGAATAAAACTCCAGATCTTCGATGCCTGTCAGCCATGATACCTGATACGGGATGCCGTCATCAGTGTTGAACATGAAGAAACGCGCATTGCGCACCCTTCCTATCAGGGAATCCGGACAGGCATCGCCTTCTTCCCAGAGGTCCACATCCTCCCAGCGCTCCATCCTGGTAGAAGTGTCCCATCCGCCGGACCATACGTTAAGGGCACGGGCGATGGCTACAAGTGCGGCTGAATCGGCTGCCCTCGGATTTTCAGGCTTGGCGGCCGCAGATGTCTGTGTCACCTGCACCTGGTCTATGCGTGTAATCAGGTCTTCCGCAGGATTGATCGGAGTACCCTGGCCGTCTACCGGGATGAAATGTATCTCGGCTATCCTTGTCTCAGGTCTGGAATTGATATTCCAGTCGAAACGGAGAGTGACATTGCGCGGACGATCACCCTTGTTGAGGTTCAGTACGGGATTGTCCTCAGCCTCGGCAATCCACGTGATTTCATTGCCTTCGGTATCGACGAAATTTACGTCGAACATCACATTGGATTTGACCTTCAAATCGAAATAACGCTCCGAAAGAGTCGTATAGTCAGGCACGTTCACTTCAGTATCATCGACTGTTATGGTATATCCGTAATTCTGCTGGGTGACCGTGATGTCACGGCTTTCAGTATTCTCGGCGGAAATAGTCACAGTCCCGGTACGGACAGCCCCTGCCTCACCGCCTTTCATGACGATAGCAGAGTCCACAATGATCTGGCATACCTGGGAACCGTTTCCGTTCGCCGGGGATACCGTGATCCACGGCACATTGGCAGACGCTATCCACGATCCCGGAGATGATACCTCAATGTTCGCGGAACCTCCGTCGGCTCCGACATCGAAAGTATCGGTATCGAGGACAAAAGCCACATCTTCTTTAGGCTGGCAGGCAAACACCGCGGCAACGGCAACGGCAAGCACCGCCATATTTCTGTATATCTTCATAATCTTTCAATCCTTTTTTCTAATCCAACATCGCGTCACAGTTCAGAATTTCCTGACCCTGGTCATAATAGAGGAAATATACTCCTGCCTGCCATGCGCTGCAGACATCCGCTGCATCGAACACGATATTCGGATTGTCGCTTATGTCCAGGTAGAAAATCAAGGTGGAAATAGAATCATCCTGTATTACCCTCAGGTCATTGGAACCGATATAGAAGCCTCTCAGACCGGTATGGGTATAAAGTCCTTCAGGCCAGTCGCTGAGACACCTCTCGCCTTCGGAATCACGCTGTCCCCTGATGCCGAATGCAGTCATGCGCAGGATATTCAGCGGTTCGAGAGGGAAGGTAGAGAATGAGTTATAGGATACATCCATACCCTGCACATACGGAAGGGTCGTGGCGTTGAAGTCTTTCGGAATATCCGTAAGATTGTTGTACTGGAGATCCAGAGTAGTCAGATAATGTGAATTCTCTCCGTCGAAGCAGCCTTCAGGGAAATCCTTTATACCGCAGGACTGCAGTGTCAGCACCTCCACGAAAGAATCCGTGGCGGCAAGTTCCGTAGGGAATGTATCCATCGGATTGCCCGTAAGGACCAGAGTGTTTGTCCTTACGCCCTTGAACGTGGCTGGATCCGGCAGTTGCTTGATCTTGTTATGTGCGACATTTATGGTCGAAATGATAAGAGTAGCGTCGGACGAAAACATGTTCGGGAACTCTTCCAGATCATTGTACGAAAGAGTGATTGAAGTCAGGGCATCGAGAGAGCAGAAGTCGTCAGGGACTTTCGTGATATGGTTGTCATCGAAAGAAAGTTCCTGAGGGGCGAATTTTTCGCCGAATGAAGGAAGTTCTCCCTTTATGTTGTTCTGCGTCACGTTGAGCGAGCCCAGACTGGCCATGTCACCCACTTCTACCGGAAGTTCCGTAAGCTCGTTCTGGAGGAAGTAAAGAATCTGGATGACATCCTCTGAAGCACCGGAAGCTATCGCTGCAAGCGCCTTGTTCGCCTCGTCCGGAGTGAATCCGTTTGTGGAAAGATTCACGGTAATGAGGCTCGGAAGAGCTGTGATGCCTTCCGGAAAAGTCTTAAGTCCTGCACAGTTATAGATTTCCAGTTCCGTAAGCGAGGTGAGTCTGCCGAATACATCCTCTCCAGGGAAGCCGTCCTCTGTAAGGTTAGGCGAATTGGCGATGGAAAGGGACTCGAGCCGGGTCAGATTTCCGATTGCATCACTTATGCCCCTGAGGTCATTGGTGGCAGTACCGAGAGTCATGTCATACGGGCGTATCTGCTCTGCCGTTGGAGTGGCTCCGGAAGCCGCCATGCGGGAAATCTCGTCCAGACTCATATTGTCATAGAATGAAGCTGCGGAGGAAGTCTTGCCGCTCATCCTGAGGGCGAGTGCACATACAGGGGATATCGGCTCAGTCTCGAACTTGCCGAAGCCCTTGTACTTGTCTTTTCTCCACTGGGCCTTTTCCTCTACGGTCCCGTCCACCGGATAAAGGGACTGTGCGGCAGAACCGTCTGATGCCGGTGCATGATACCGGTTTGTCTCGTTATGGTTTCCGAAAGAAAGCCGCACCAGTTCGGTCAGCCTGCCTATGGCGTCCGGAACGGTTCCGCTGATACCGAATCCGCTCAGGTCAAGGCTGGCCACACGGCCGTTGTCATGTATCTGGACTCCCGGCTGGTCACCCCAGAGATCAGGGTCCTTGTCGAAGTTCCAGTTCGAACCTTTCGGCCATGTCTGTCCTTCATAATACCAGTGTTCCCCGTCAAGAGCCTTCCATATTTCCCGCAGGGCGTAATAATCCTGAAGGTATGCGTCCGCCTCCACGAGGGTGACAGGAACATCAGCTTCGGTAACCTCATTGTCGACAACGACGATTGTATTCTCCTGGGATTCGAAACTCTGGCTGAAATCCTGGCTCTCAAGAAGAATGTCATCGGAATCGAGGAGTTCGTATGAATATATCTTGTAGTTTCCGGCAGGGGCATAGACGATGGAATCCGCCTGGCTGGACGAAGTCTGGTTTCCACTCACGCCGTCGTTTCCGTCATAATGCTCGTCTCCGCTGAAATGTATGGAGAATGACACAGGTATTTTCTTGAAAGAAACCTGCTGTGTCTGGTCATCAATATTGATAAGGGTGATATTTACAGATGAAATCTCGTCGAATGTATATTCTCCTTCAGGGCGTGACTTGACTGTAAGCCCGGAAAGGTCCTTCACAAGATTGAAGCGTATCATTCCGCGCGGAGCCACACCGGCTGTCAGATCGAAAATCACCAGTCCTCCCGGAGAAACGGTAAGCTGGCCGCCGACTGCCACGCGGTTTCCTATCTGCGTGTCAAGATTGTCATAAAGGGCATAGGACGCTACCTCGTAATCACCGTTCAGAAGACGGAGTTTCGCGCTGCGCAGCCCGAATTCCGCAGACGCATCATCAGCCGCCGACAATGTCAGAGTCTGGGAAATGGTGCTTCCGTCACTGTTTATCAACATCACATTTATCTTGCTGGCCTGCGACAGAGAGTCCAGATGATAGTCTCCGGAAGCCTTCGTAACGTTTTCGTAAGAAACCTCCTTATAGAGCTTGAACTGGACATAACCGTAGTCCGTATCCCTGTTGTCAGGAAGCTCTTCACGGACACATCCCGTGACAAGCAGCGCCGACACAGCCAAAATAGCGGACAAGGTCAATAAAATGAGTCGTTTCATACTTATTTTCAATCAGTTATAATCAATTTAAAATTATTTTAAAGTGCGGGCCGGAGTTCCGGCCCGCATCCGGAATCTGTTATTCGGCAATATTCAGTCTTACTACAATCGAGCAGATATAATTGCCGCTTGCATCCATACATCTCAAATAACCTTCTGCACCGTTTTCGGCTCCGGATATTTCAATCATGCACATACCTCCCTGCGGGTCTTCTGCAATTATCCACGGATAATCTGTATTTTCCTCCCATGTACCTCCTGCCGGCAGACCGTCGAAAACAGCCGGAGAAATATTAGAATTTCCGTTATATTCGAGAAGCCAGCAGGACGGGATACCTGCAGGAATCATGTCATCCCCGTGAAGCTCGGTCAGAGTCCAGCCGACATTCCATGACGTCAGACTGTTGTTAAATTCCAGGACAATACCGTCTTCACCGGAGCCGCCATTGTCATAGACAACCTTTATCGCCACCGTGTTCTCGGCTCCTGAGATAATGACATACCCTGTCCTGTGTATCGTTTCATTCTGTGCCCCGCTGTCCAGGCCCAATTCAGGAGTCACCTCCACATAGTACCGCCCGTCATGGCCTTCGCGCAACTGGATCCACTGCATGTCTGCGGCAAACGGCTGGAAGTTCTCGTCCAGGACAGTGACTGTAGTGTGCTCGAAATTGATGTCAAATTCACTGTCACTTCCGATAGTAGGGTTCACTTCCAGATCTTCGTAAGTATATGTGATAAGATAGGACTCATCCAGGTCGTACCCTTCGTCGTAGACCGGATCGTCAGAAGAAAGCATTTCGAAAGAAGAAGATGCGCTTTCCCACCACTCAGGCATATATGGAGCCACAAGCCCGTCAGGTGCATTCTGGCTTATATTGGCCACTACATAACGGTTGTATTCGGAAGCGACTACATCGCCGTTCGATGTATCGGAGAACAATATTCCGGAAAGGTCCTGGCCCTCAAGTTTATTCCAGACATTCTGAGGGAATGCCATGATGATTCCGGACCTTGCGGTCCCGTCATTCAAACTGACATTCACGGTGATGACTGTTTCCCGGATTCCAGTGGATGAAACGGCCCTGGACTCACTGTTGATCCAGCCGGCCTCTCCTTCGGCATCTTCCACATAATTTCCATTGTCCAGGCTGAATTCCACGACATGGACAGCAGATGCGCTCGTGACTTCCGTCTGCGCGCTGGTGCCGGATGTCATCTCTTCCTGGATATACTCGCCGGACGCGTCAAAAGAGAATGAAGGCACGGTCGTAACATAGAATGCATCCGACACATCATGATAAGAGACATTGAATGTCTCGGAGTATATGTCATCCCCGCTTCCCCCGAAATTGATCTTGAGAGTAGTTTTTCCTCCGGTGATATCGAGGTCAGTAGAAGCCACGTACACGCGATAATATGTTTCCGTCTCATACGTGTCGGATGTCTCTTCCACTACAGTCCCTTCGCTTATGCTCAGCCAGTCGTCCCCGGCAACAGGCGTGAAAGAGAAGTTCGACCTGACAAGAATGTATGAATCCACTTCCTCTATGACGGCTGTCGGCCTCCAGATCATGGCGATAGTGCCTGGTTCGGCCTCATCTGCAGGCACAAGAGGATTCGAGTCATATACCCACTGGTAAGGGCTGTCATCACCTTCCGGAATCTGGAAATTTTCACCGTCTTCGGTAACCACGGCCTGTTTCACTTCCAGTACCGGAACGAACTGCGGAAGGCTGAGTGTGACACGGATATCACCGTAGGTTTCCGTAGCGTCCGTAGTAATGGTGAAGAAATGGTCCGTATTCGCCCCTGACGCCAGATTGACGGCAGAGCAGAAGACTTCATACTCGGAGTACCTGCTGCTTGAAGACGGAGACTGGATTTCGGTGATTCTGACTCCGCTTTCCACGGATGTGCCGTAGCTGAAGTTGGATTCAACCTGAATGTATGAAACATAGCCGTTTCTGGCCGCATTCCAAAGCATCGGAAGAGTCTCGTCCGTAGCAAGAGTATCCTGTACATAGTCATAAGTAAATCCCGTTTCTGTCGTCGGGGTCTGGAAATACTGATGGTCCGGATTCCCTTCTTCACGGGCAATCACTGCCGGTCTTATATGGAGCAGCGAATTCATGGAAGCAAGGCCGAGAGTGGCTATCACCTGTGTCTGTCCGCCCATCTCCATGGAAACCTCCACTGTATGCTCGGCAAGATCCTGCTCGGTAGCGAGACAGATTATCTCTACCGTGAGATCCGTACCCGCATTGCCGCGTACTGAAAGGACATGCTGCTGGCCGTCAACTATGGCCCAGTAGTCCGAAGCTTCCGAAGGAATGCTTACCACCCACGGCTGATTAGGGCTGATATGCAGGATATATGAAGAATTAGGCTCGACCCAATCCTCAACCGGTGCAGGGAAGTTGGGTTCAACCGTACCCTCTTCAGGGGTACACGCAGCAAGCAGCAATACTGAGAACGCCGCTACCGCCAATAGTCTTTCAGAGAGTTTTTTCATGATTCTGATTTTAATGATACAACAATTAAAAGACTACATTCCCTCTTCTTTCTGGAGTCTGTCGGCTTCTTCGTCGGAAACCCACTCCATCACATTATAGAAATCTCCCACATAGCCTATAAGAGTACTCTTGTCATAAACGTATGCCCTGAGCCAGAGAGCTACGAAAGACTGGCATGAATTGAAGTATGACAGGTAGCTCGGACTTGTCATGCCCAATATCCTGTTGTCTCCGTTGACCTGACCGAAGACGAACTGCTCGTCACTGATAAGCTGGTCTTCAGGCATGGTCACGAGCGGATTCTCGGGATCGCTGTTGTCGAACTTTATCTTGACATCATATCCGTCGAAGAGCCAGTCATGCAGGATTACGGTGTTTTCCTCTGCCGGGTCCACCGAAGTCTTGATAAGTCTCTGGTAAGACTGGTCCGCATTGTCCAGTCCCGGATAAGTGTACAGGAAAAGTGAAGTCACTACGCACCATCCGGAGAATGTATCCAGGCTGAACGGGCAGACCTTGTACATGGACACGGTCGTCTCGTCCCCGTACAGGTCCCAGCGGAGCTGGTCCGGCATCACGAGCTTCAGGTTGAAGGACAGGGTGTCATCGTCTTCGAACCTGTCGTACTGCGGATAGACAGTGACACTCGTACCGTATTCTCCGGCAGGGATTGTAACCGTATTCGACTCCAGCCTGTAGTCGCGGCCTTCGACCGCATTGCTGCCTTCGTCGATTATTTCCACCGCTATTGTCCTGTCATAGTCGCAGGCTACGGTAGAGGCTATCGGAACGCTGAACGAATAATTTTCGTCAGACAGGACCGGCCTGAAGGACAGTGTGTCCTGGAAGATTATATATTCCCTGTCCGCTACCTTTATGTTGTCTTCCTGGCAAGCCGTAAAGAACGCTCCAAGAAGTATTAAGACATATAATGATATTCTTCTCATATTCCTTACTGTTTACCTGTTGTTGCTTTCATTTCCTTCGATGTCGGAGCCCGGAGCCTCGATATCGTTCTGAGGTATAGGCCATACGAACAGCGGGTCATCCGCGCTTATCTCCAGGTCGTTGCCCTCTGTCTGGCTGTACGAGTTCGGTGTGCGCTCGAAGCCCATGCCCCAGCGCTTGAGGTCATTGAGACGGAAGCCTTCCATATACAGCTCCTTCACTCTTTCGTCAGAGATGGTCTCAAGCCAGTCCGCCCCGATGGAAACCGCACCGGCTCCCCTGCTCTGGCTGAGGGTGGTGAGGTCATTGGCGGCAAGGCCGGTATCATTGGTGCGGCAATATGCTTCCGCCCTTATGAGGTACTGCTCGGCCAGCCTGAGCGGCTTCGGCATGCAGACATGATAAATCTGGTAAGTGTTTGTAAACGATCTGTTTCCCCAGTATTTCACCACGAGAGGGACAGGAATCTCGAATGAATAGCCGTTCGGAATGCCTGTAATGCTTTCGTCGGCGAAATATGCCTGATAACGGTAATCGTTTTCAGAATAGAGGTTTATCACCCACTCTGCCGGAACATAGTCAGGATAGAGGTAAGTGTAGTCCCTCGTGTAGTTCAGGAATGCGGTGCCGAGAGCCCCGCCGTATGATGTCTGGGTGAAACCGATGCGCCATATTATTTCGCTTCCGGTATCATAGTACCAGAGGCTGTCGAATGCCGGATATCCGGTAACCTGGTTGGTCGAAGTACCGCTTAGCGCAAATGCTTCATTATCTATCACATACGAAGAATAAGTGACAGCATTTTCCCAATCCCGCATATTGAGGGCGACACGTGCGTGTATTGCATACACTGCAGCAAGCGAGATATAGTAATTGTCATACTCGTCGCCTTCGTTTACGGTAGGGTCATCGTCTCCGTCGTCAAGAAGTTCCTCCGCCCTGGCGAGATCACTCAGCACCAGCTGATATGAATCATAGAGCGAAGCTCTTTTCACCGGCTCCGGTTCGGAATATTTCGTACGCAATACGACTCCGAGCATGTTCTTGGCGGCCTCGTCATCAGGATTGTTCCCGTCAGCATCCGAAGAAGGATAAGCCTCGCAGAAACATTTGATAAGCTCGGAATAGCAGAGGGCCCTTATCGCATATACTTCGCCTGTATAGGTGTCGAGAAGTTCAAGATTGTCCTCATTGGTCTCGGAGGCAATCACGTCACCCACCCTTTCCAGATAGAAGTTGCAGTTTCCTATGACGGAATAGAGCGAACCGTATACAGATTCTATCATCGAATTTGTAGGACGTATATCCCATTCCCATATACCGGCATACGGATTGGAATTGGTAAGCGTAGCCATCACAAGGTCTGCCTGGATATCCGGGAAAAGGGTAAGATAGCCGCTGTAAAGGCTGGAACTCTTCAGGCTTGAATATATTCCGACGACATGCTGCTCTGCATCCTGAAATGTCTGCATCGCATCTTCTTCCGGAATATAGGAACCGGGATATTTTTCCAGGCATGATGTGGCTGATCCTGCAACCAGCAGAACGGCAGCCGCAATTTTAGATATATTCAATATAGTATTTTTCATCATATTTCTCATCTTAGAATGTTAGGTCAAGTCCGAAAGTGAACTGACGGGACATAGGATACTGGGCTATGTATATATTTCCCACGCCTTCAGGATCCAGACCAGAGAAATTAGTGAACGTAAGGAGGTTCTGAGCCTGGAAATAAACTCTCAACCCCTCGATGAAGCCGGATTTTTGAATAACATTGGAAGGAATCTGGTATGACAGCATGAGATTCTTGAGCCTGAGGAAGGAAGCGTCTTCCAGAAGCCTGTCATCAAATTCCATGAATTCGCCGTGACGCGGTGTGTCCGATATGTCTCCAGGCTCTTTCCACCTGTCAAGCAGTTTCACGGACTGGTTGTATGTCTGGAAACGGCCGTTGGATTCCTGATAATACCGGTCGTTGTTTATCACCCACCTGTCAGCCACCCAGCTGAACTGTGCGGAGAGGGAAAGTCCCTTCCATGAGAATGTGGTGCCGAAACCTCCGGCCCACGGAGCATTGAAACTCTTGCCTACCATCACCCTGTCCTCGTCACGGAGTTCATTGGTGATTTCCCCGTCCTTGGTGTACCAGAGGGCATCACCGTTCGCAGGATTCACACCGGCAAAGCGGTTAAGGAAAAATTCTCCGGAATCATGGCCGACGACGAGTTTCAGTGAAGTGGAGGCCATCTCATATTCGTCCACGCCACCGTAAAGTTCCGTAATCCTGTTGTGGTTATATGAGACATTCGCATTGAGAACCCATGAGAAGTCCCCTATCTGCAGTGCTGTCCCGGTCAGGTTGATTTCCGCTCCGCGGTTGACCATGGCGCCCACATTGTCCCAGTTCGAACCGAAACCGTTGTCCGAATAAGACTGAGGCACAAGCATCAGCATGTTGTAAGTGTACTTGTTGTACAGTTCCAGGTCTACGTTGAGCCTGTTCCAGAAACCGAAGTGGAAAGCGAGGTTGGTCGTCCATGTGGATTCCCAGTGAAGGTTCTCGTTTCCCTGCGATATCGGTGCAAGGCCCGGAGTACCCATATAGTCACCTGCATTGCCGATAAGGGCGAGGTGGTTGTAGTTCGGGATTTCCGAGTTTCCGGCAGTTCCGCTGCTGAGTGCAATCTGTGCGAAAGTCAGCCAGCTGCGTGAAGGAGCCATGAAGTCTTCGTTCAGCATGTTCCACATCAGACCTACGGAACCGAAACCTGCCCAGCGGCCTGAACGTCCGAATCGTGAAGATGCATCGGCACGTCCGGAAAGTTCGAGATAGTATTTGCTGGCGTAATTGTATTCAGCTCTGGCGAAGAATGACAGGAATCCGTAGTCATCGTCTGTCGTATCTCCCCAGGATGATACCCTCGAACCTGTCGTCAGATTGGTAAGATAATGGTTGTTCTGACCCTCCGACAGGACATTGAATGCCTCGTAGTGATAGTTGATGCCTTCCTGTCCCACCATGAAATTGAATGAGTGGAGATGGTCGATATCGAACTGGTAGCCGATGGTATTGGTTACAGACAGGGTCATTCCGTCCGTCGAACTTCTCATAGCCTGTCCCTGCTCCTGGTTAGGGGCAAAATCAGGATAGGATTTGCCGTAGCCTGTCGTATGGGTGTAGTCCACAGTGAACTGTGACCTGATGGAAAGTCCTTCAATCGGCCGAGCCTCGGCGAATATGCTGGAGAACACTTTGTATCTCTTGAATGTAAGAGGGTTGTTCTCAAGCCATTCGATAGGGTTCACACCGTCGCCGTTCCATGTGTCGCCGGTCTTGGCGATGGAACCGTCTTCATTGTAAGGATTCCAGTAAGGGAGCATGAACTGCGCGGCAGAAATCGGGGTAACCACTGACGGCTGCCCGTCATCAGCCTGCTCGATTCCCTGATAGTTGAGCATCGTGTTGGTACCTACCGTAAGCCATTTTGCGGCACGCTGCTCAAGATTTACCCTCAGGGAGTAACGGTTGAAATTCGAGCCTATGGCCACGCCTTCCTGATCGTAATAGGCTCCGGATATATAATAATTGGTCTTTTCCGTAGCTCCTGAAACCGAAAGCTCGTAGTTCTGGAGCAACGCAGCGTCATTGTAGACGACATCCGCCCAGTTCACATTGGTCTGGGAAAGCAGGCCGTAATCCTTTCCGGCATCAATTCCGATTTCCTTCTCGTATGCGATACGCTGTTCGGTATCCATCAGATTCCACTGTCCGTCAGCGACATTGGAAACACCGAGCTGTGCACGGAAAGAGATGGTCGGCTTGTCTGCCATGCGTCCGCGCTTGGTGGTGATTACTATCACACCGTTGGATGCACGGGCACCGTAAATTGATGTGGATGAGGCATCCTTCAATACGGAAATGCTTTCTATATCCGAAGGATTGATAGCATTGAATTCCGAAGCGGAAATAGCGGCACCGTCCAGAATATAAAGAGGCGCCGTGCCTGAATTGATAGAGTTCGTCCCTCGGATAACCATGGTGGTGGCCACACTCGGCTCACCTGTAGAAGCCATGACAGTAAGTCCGGGAACCTGTCCCTGGAGAGCCTGGTCGAATGCCGCAGTCGGGGTGCTCTCTATCTTTTCGGACTTGACGCTTGAAACGGAACCGGTGATGGTGCCTTTCTTCCTCACGCCGTATGCCACGACAACTGTCTCTTCAAGGAGCTGCGAATCAGACTCCATGGAGACATTGAAGGTTACAGACGGGTTCCCCTCCGGGACGATATACTCTACCGTCTGATAACTGATTGCATGAAATGTAAGGAGTGTTCCGGCCGGTACGGAAATTGAATAACTTCCATCGTCAGAGGCACTGATACCCCCCCCCGCCGAAGACATGACAACGACACCAATCAGAGGCGCTCCGTCTTCCGCAGAAGTCACGATACCGCTGACTGTGACATCTTCCTTTTCTCCGACCTGTGCATTGGCCATTACCGGCATGGCACAGATTAACAGTTCAAGAAGAATCAACAATGTATTTTTCATAGACTTTATTTAAAACCGGGCGCGAAGTTATAAATTATTTTCACTTCAACAATGTGTTTTTCAACAAAATATATAGCTCCGCGCCTCTATTTTTCCTTACAAATTCGGAAAAATTTCCAATAATCCGTTACGATTTGAAACCGAAAAGAAGAATCCGTTTATGATTTGATTCCAATCGGAAATTTTCAGTTTCTTTTTCAGAATTTTTGTTTTTTCCACTTGTCCGCCCTGGAAATTCCGTCAAAATTGTTCCAAATGTAATTAATATTTTCTGAAAGAAAAAGCAAAAACCGATTTCCGGCAATTTCGGCAATTTCCGGCAATATGAACACTGCTGACAATTGCAGTATCTTCATACCATATAATATTAGGGATTCCGATGTCCTGTTACCGTCACTGATACGAGCGGCAAAAAATTTTACAGGAAAATGCCTGTCACGGCTCATTACCTCATTACCTGAACGGCAGTGCAGCTGCTTGGGTGACCGGATATAGAAAAAGAGGTATAAGAAATTGGAAACCAATCACTTATACCTCTTGTCCGGCGGTGAGAGGGGGATTCGAACCCCCGGTACGGGTAAATCCGTACGGCAGTTTAGCAAACTGCTGGTTTCAGCCACTCACCCATCTCACCAATACACGGGCATTGAGCCTGAAAATCTGTCGGAAATCATCTGCAATCAGATACATATCCGAACAGGACTGCAAATATACAACAAAAATACGGTTTTGCAATATTTTCTGAACAGTTGGATCAGAAGTCATCATTGGCAGGCTTCACATAAATCCTGCCGTCCTCTATCAGTACGACCTCCACATCGGCCCCTCTGTCTATTTTCCCTTCAAGGGCAGTCACCGGCACCGTTTCCGAGCCCAGTCTGGCCGTACCGTCCGGAGAAAGTTCAGATACAGAGACACCCCTGTCACCGACTGATACGGAATCATCCGTGAAAATGCCCTTCTTCCGGCCGCCGCGCGAACCGGAAAGCTTCTTCCTAATCCTGGAACGGACTATGAATATCGTCAGTACCACGGCTGCAGCCACATCAAAGACTGTCACCGCCGTCCCGACGAGAGATCCGAATTCAGAAAACGCATAGAAACAGGAGGCGGCCAGCGAGAGCAGCCCCAGAATACCGGCCACACCTATTCCTGAAGCCACCAGGATTTCAGCCAGCATCAGGGATATACCCACAAGCATCAGGATAATGATGAAAGCCATACTCGGAAACTATTTATCCTGGTCTTCAAGCCTCACGGAATAGACATCTGCCACATCCGTGGCCTTGATGGCGACTATCACCCTGTCCACAAGCTCCTTGCTGTCGAAAGTCCCGACAATATAGACCGTCTTCCCGTCCTTGACAGACCTGGCGATATCCTTCTTTCCGCAGAGCTGCTCTATGGCAGGAACGGTCAAATCCGGCAGAGCATCTTCGTAAGGCACGATACATATCTGGTAAGAAGTGACGGCATGGCCCTGCTTCTCCAGTGTCCTGGCCCGCGGAACCGGTATCTGTTCACCGTCCAGAAAGGCAACGATGAATGCAGTCCTGAAGCCGAGACGTTTGACCTTGTTCAGATTGGACAGCACATCATTGTATGTCCGGAAGACTCCGGCCCTGTATACGTAGCGGCCGGAAGGGGTTATTTCCTCGAAAACAGGGCTGAGCCCGTGGAGTTCCTTCACGTTCGTCCTGGCTGACAGGCTGAAAATCTGTATCTGGTAGACAATCCCCTCCGGAAGGGTATTGTCTTCGGCAAAACGCCCTTCAGGAAGGATCCTGAACGTATAGTCGAATTTCCTGACAGGTTTTTCAATGACAATGTCAGGGTCAGGTCCGGGATTCATTTTCGTAAAGGCATAATTCGATGAAGCTCCCTTCACTTCCCTGTCGGCCTCAGTCATCAGCTGGTCTGGATCGAGGACAATTCCCTTGAAAAGAAATTCCATTTCTATTTTCTGAAGTTCCGCCGAAGCGTATTCCAGAGAGTCCTGCAGAGCATGTATGCGGGACTCGTTCCACAGCATTTCAAGCGCCAGCCTGTCCCTCTCGGCGGAATTTTCGGATTCCATGAAACTGGCCCTCCGGCTGTCGATTCCGACATTGTAGAAATAAATCGAGTCCCTGATCGCCCTCACCTCGGCCACCTTGTCCGTATATTTCCTGGTATCGATATCGTCTGGGTCCATTTCCGGCATCACCGTGCTGTTGTCTATCGCAGTTATGTCTTCTTCAGGATCAAGTGCCATTATCCTCCTGAGCTGGCCTACATCGTCCACGCCTTTCCTCACAGGCAAGGTTTCCTGCTCGAGCACATATACGTAAACACTGTCCCCCGTACAGTCCCTGTCGGAAGCGAAAATCGAGTATTTGCCGTCAGGGGTATTGATGAAAAGGAAGTCGTTGAACGGGGAAGAAAACGGCATCCCCATATTGGACGGCGGACCCCATTCCTTCTGGTCTTCATTCCAGGTGGAGACATACAGGTCAAAACCTCCCATCCCGTACAGTCCGGCAGACGCGAAATAAAGGTGTTTGCCGTCAGGCGAAAGCATCGGATAGATTTCATCCTCCGATGACACCATATACTCGTTCAGGAGAGCCGGCACGCTCCAGGTAGAATCCTTTTCTTCCGACCTGCATATATTCATCACGCCATCGGAGTCCGGCGCAGCATAGTACACGGAACTCGAGCCGTCAGGGAAATAAACCGCCTTATACAGAGGATGTGAGGCCAGGGTGTCGAAAACATTCGGGACAGGTCTCCAGCTTTTGTCAGGAAGAGGATAATACAGATAGAAATCCTCCAGGGAAAACTTGTGCTTGGCTACCACTTTGGGCTGCAGAACGAAGTCCGTCATGCCCAGTCCGTTTTCAGACAGCATCTTGCTGTCCTGGATCATAACCCTCGAAACCGAGTCTTCAGTGCTGGAAAGAGCCTGGTCGTACAGCCGGAGTGACTTTCCGAACAAATACGCCTTCCTCAGCGAATCCGCCTTATACAGCAGGCTGTCCGTGACTTCCGCTCCCGAAATGTCCGGAGCGGCGGCCATCATCAGGACCGTTCCTGCAGCCATAAGTGCCTTTTTAAGAAAATATGCCGCCATCGTATTCTATCCCCTGGTTTTTCAGTTCAGAATTTTTCAAGAATACAAAAATACAAAATTGTCAAGACAGAACTTATATTTTTTCGATAAAAAACTGTTCCGGGGAACAGCCGAACGGACATATCTGACCATTGTAAGGCAAATTAATACGCACAACTGACGTTTAATACGAAAAAAATAGTAAATTTGTGCCCTATTTTGTGGAATTGTGGTCGGAAGTGACCTGAGACAGAAAATATTAATTTAAATTTTCGATAAAATTATGCAAAGTAAAGGTGCTATCAGATTCGTGGCTATTCTTCTTGTCCTGGCCTGCATCTGGCAGCTTATGTTTACAGTAGTGACCAAAATCTACGAAAACAAGGCTGTCAAATATGCGGAAAACGCAGTGGAGGCATTCAAGGCAAGTCCAGCCTACGAAAAGATTCCGGATGTAGACAAGGCATACGTCCTTGACTCCATCAGAAAAGACCAGAACAGGTGGTATCAGGATTCCATTTCATCACAGAAGGTTTACTTCGGTTATACTTTCGATGACGTGAGGGAAAAGGAAATCAATCTCGGACTTGACCTCAAGGGCGGTATGAACGTGATGCTCCAGGTACAGCTCGAGGACGTCATGCAGGCCCTGGCGGAAAACAATACCGATCCGTCCTACCAGAAAGCTTTCGATATCGCTCTGGAACGCAGCAAGACTTCAGGTACGGATTTCATAACCCTGTTCGAAGAAGCATGGCAGGAGAACGCCAACGGCCAGAAGCTTTCCAATATCTTCATCGGTCTCGACAGGAAAAACAAGACGGAAAACAAGAAACTGGAGTCTACCGATGCAGAAATAATATCCCTTATCCGCAAAGAGGCCGAGAGTGCGATTGCGAACTCGTTTGAAGTCCTCAGGAACAGGGTGGACCGCTTCGGTGTCGTACAGCCGAATATCCAGAAAGTGGGGAACACCGGACGTATTCTGGTGGAACTTCCGGGTGTGAAGGAGCCTGAACGTGTCAGAAAACTCCTTCAGGGAACGGCTTCCCTCGAATTCTGGACGACTTACGAGACTTCGGAGATTTTCCAGTATATGACTGACGCCAACAGGCTCGTAGCCCAGATAGAAAAGGAAAATGCGGACACTGAAGAGGCGGCTCCGGCAGCAGCTCCTGCAGCTTCGGCAGACACTACCGATATCCTGGCCGAAGAGCTTCAGGCACAGGCTGCAGAATCTGCCGAATTTGCAAATTACGAGAAGGAGAATCCTCTCTTCGCTGTCCTGGTACCTCCAGTAGACCAGGCAGGAAGTGTCATGAGGGGTGCCACGATGGGTTACGCCCACTTCAGCGATACTGCCAAAGTCAACAAAATCCTCAACATGCCGGAAGTGAAGGCCCTTTTCCCGGATGACCTCATCCCTATGTGGTCCGTAAAGCCTTTCGACAACAACCAGTATGAACTCGTGGCCATCAAGGCTTCGCTCAACGGCGAGGCTGCTCTCCGCGGCGAGAGGGACCAGAAATTCATCACTGACGCCCGTGTACAGTACAACGGCGCAAGCCCGGAAGTTTCCATGTCCATGAGCGCTGAAGCAGCCAAGGTATGGGCAAGACTTACCAAGGACAATATCAACAGGCAGATAGCCATCGTGCTCGACAACATGGTCTACTCCCATCCTGTAGTAAATACGGAAATCACCGGAGGAAACTCGCAGATAAGCGGAAACTTCACGCTTGAAGAGGCTGAAGACCTCGTAAACGTACTGAAGTCAGGTACCCTGCCTGCTCCGGCCAAAATCGTGCAGGAACAGGTGGTGGGTCCTTCACTCGGAGCCGAATCAATCAACGCCGGTATGATATCCTTCGTCATCGCGTTCCTGCTTGTCCTTGCATACATGATATTCTTCTATCATGGAGCCGGACTTATCGCCGATGCCGCATTGCTGACCAATGTGCTTCTGCTGTTCGGAACGCTGGTATCATTCTCTGCCGTACTGACATTGCCGGGTATTGCAGGTCTCGTCCTGACTCTGGGTATGGCGGTGGATGCCAACGTGATCATATACGAGCGTATAAAGGAGGAACTCCGTTCCGGCAAAGGCCTGGGCAAGGCCGTGGCTGACGGTTATTCCAACGCATACTCCGCAATCATCGACGGACAGATCACGACTATCCTTACCGGTATCGTCCTGTTCATCTTCGGTTCCGGTCCTGTGCAGGGCTTCGCCACTACACTGATCATCGGTATCATCACTTCTGTCTTTACGTCCATCTTCATCTCACGTATCATCATTGATGACAGACTGGCGAAAGGCAAGAACATCACCTTCGACAACAAGCTTACCAGGAATTTCCTGCAGAACACTACCGTGAACTTCCTGAGCAAGAGGAAATACTCCTACACCATTTCAGGACTCGTCATCATCGTCTGCATCGTGTCCATGTGCACGAAAGGCTTCACTTACGGTGTGGACTTCGCAGGAGGCCGTACATACGTGGTAAGGTTTGACCAGCCGGTATCAGTGGAGGATGTCAGGGAGTCTCTCGTGAAAGAGTTCAACGGCGGTATTGAAGTGAAGCAGTTCGGCGGTGAAAGCCAGATGAAAATCACCACACAGTACATGATCGAAGACAAGTCTTCCGAGGCTGATGCCGCCGTGGAGCAGAAACTCTTCAACGCTGTCAAGGATTTCTATGCAGGAGACATGAACATCGACCTGTTCACATCCACTGCAGTAAACCCTAACGGTATCATCAGTTCCGACAAGGTGGACGCTTCCATAGCGGATGACATCAAGCGTGACGCCATCATCGCCGTGATTGTAGCGCTTCTCGTGATATTCATCTACATAGCCATAAGGTTCAAGAAATGGACATGGGGTCTCGGCGGTACAGTCGGTCTGGCACATACGGCCATCATAGTCGTCGGATTCTTCTCCATATTCTCCGGAATACTTCCGTTCAGCCTGGATGTGGACCAGTCATTCATCGCGGCCGTGCTGACAATCATCGGTTACGCAATCAACGATACCGTGGTGATTTTCGACCGTATCCGTGAATACAAGACCCTGCATCCTAAGATGCCGTTCGACATAAATGCAAACCAGGCTCTGAACAGTACGCTTACCCGTACCATGAACACGAGTCTCACCACCCTCATAGTGATGGTAGCCATCGCTATCTTCGGAGGCGAGGTCATCAGAGGTATGGCAGTGGCTCTCTGCGTCGGTATTGCAGTCGGAACATACGCATCCATCTTCATCGCTACTCCTATCATGTACGACGTGACAATGTACGTTCAGAGAAGAAGCGAAAAGAAACTCGCAGAAAAGAAATAACCTGCGGCAGGACCTGTGGCCGGGGAAATCGGAAAACGAAAGAAAATTTCCCGGAAAGCCGCAGATTGCCGATGTTGATAAAAAGCCCGGATTTGTCTTCCGGGCTTTTCTTATTTTTACTACATTTGCTCTCCATTTAAATCCCGCTGAAAATGTCTTTTGTCCACCTGCATGTACACACCCAGTATTCTATTCTGGACGGCCTTTCGTCCATAGACAAACTGTTCCGCAGAGCCAGGGAACTCGGAATGCCCGGCCTGGCCATAACTGACCACGGAAACATGTACGGAGTGAAGGAATTTTTCAAATATGCGAAGAAATATCCTGAGGTCAAGCCTATCATAGGATGCGAGATATACGTGTCGAGATATGACCATACGATAAAGGACAAGGACCACAGAGAATATTACCACCTGATCCTTCTCGCGAAGAACTACAACGGGTACAAGAACCTCATGAAGATAGTCTCGACCGGCCATATCGAAGGCAAATACTACGACAAGCCGAGGGTATCTCATCATGTGGTGGAAAAATATGCCGGAGATCTTATATGCTGTTCCGCCTGCATCGCCGGAGAAGTGCCGAAAAATATCATAAACGGGAACATGGAAGCGGCGGAAAAGGCCGTGGAATGGCACAAGAAAGTGTTCGGGGACGACTATTATCTCGAAGTGCAGCTGCACAGGACGGAAGTGCCGGGATTGTCCCTGGACGTCTATGAAAGGCAGAGCATTTCGAATCAGGGTATATTCGAGCTTGCGGAAAAATGCGGCGTAAAGGTCGTGGCGACGAACGACGTGCATTTTGTGGACAAGGAGGACGGCCCTGTCCATGACAGGCTCATCTGTCTGACAACGAATGCGGACATCGACGACCCGAAGAGGCTACGTTACACCCAGCAGGAATACCTCAAGAGCGAAGAGGAAATGGCCGCCCTGTTTCCGGACCATCCGGAAGTGATTTCCAATACTATGGAAGTCTTCGGAAAGGTGGAAAGCTATACCATCGACCGTGGACACGTCCTTCCGATATTCAAGATAGAAGACAGTTTCCTGGCGGAAAAGGACAAATATCTCGAAAAATACAAGGATGTCATAGATGCCGGTAGGTGCGACAAGGACGGGAACGACAGGGGGGAAGCCTTCACATATTCGGTGGCGTATCTGTGCGAACTGTGCTACCAGGGTGCGGAGCGCCGTTACGGTACATTGGACAGGGAGCAGGCTGAAAGGATTGACTTCGAGCTGAAGACCATCAGCAGGATGGGATTCCCGGATTACTTCCTGATTGTCCAGGATTTCATTGCGGCAGCGCGCAGGCAGGGTATTTCCGTCGGGCCGGGAAGGGGTTCCGCCGCAGGTTCCGCGGTAGCCTATTGTCTCGGTATCACCAATATTGACCCTATAAAATACCAGCTCCTGTTCGAGCGTTTCCTGAATCCGGACCGTATCTCGATGCCTGATATAGATATAGACTTCGATGATGACGGACGGTACAGAGTGTTCAAGTATGTGGAGGACACTTACGGGAAAGACCATGTGTCGCATGTCATCACTTTCGGTACAATGGCGGCCAAAATGGCCATAAAGGATGTGGCACGCATCAGCCACATGGGTATTGACGAGTCGAACAGGCTTACCAAGATGATTCCTGACAAGCCCATAAAGGTGACCGAGGAACAGGAACTGCCGATGGATGAGGATGAAGAGCTGGAGAAAGGATTCAAAGTCATAGAAAAAGAGGTCGAGATACCGGATCCGGACCAGGAGGGGCAGAAGATAAAGGTCATGAAGAAATTCAAGAAAGGCCCTGTGGACAAGGATTACAAGGTGACCCTTTCAAACTGTCTCAAATATATAGACGAGCTGAAGAACGAGTACGAAAACGGATCTGAACTTACCAAGGAAGTGCTCAATTATGCGCTGCGTCTGGAAGGAAGTATCAGACAGACGGGAGTGCATGCCTGTGCCATGATTATCGGCCGCGGAGACTTGACAGACTACATTCCTATCTCCGTGGCGGCGGACAAGGCTACCGGACTGGACGTATGGGTCTCCCAGTACGAGGGAAGCTTCATCGAGGAAGTGGGTATGCTCAAGATGGATTTCCTGGGGCTGAAAACTCTGTCCATCATAAAGGAATGCCTCGAATCGGTCAAAAAGACGCATGGCATAGACATAGACATAGAAAAGATTCCTATAGATGACGAGGAAACATACAAGCTGTACGGACGGGGTGACACCAAGAGCGTGTTCCAGTTCGAATCCGACGGCATGAAGGAATGGCTCCAGAAACTGCAGCCTACCCGGTTCGAAGACCTCATAGCCATGAATGCCCTCTACAGGCCGGGCCCTATGGACTATATCCCGTCATTCGTGGCGAGGAAGCAGGGGAAGGAAAAGATAGAATACGACCTCCCGGAAATGGAAGAATACCTGCAGGACACATACGGAGTCACAGTTTACCAGGAGCAGGTCATGCTTCTGTCGCAGAAACTCGCCGGATTCACCAAAGGTCAGGCCGACAAGCTGCGAAAAGCCATGGGAAAGAAGCAGCTGGACGTCCTGGAATCCCTGCATGACAAGTTCATAGAAGGCGGCAAGGCCAACGGGCATCCGGAAAAGGTCCTGAAAAAGATATGGAAAGACTGGAGGAAGTTCGCCCAGTACGCCTTCAACAAGTCCCACGCGACATGCTATGCATGGGTCAGCTATCAGACAGGCTGGCTTAAGGCGCATTATCCGGCGGAATTTCAGGCAGCCAACCTCAGCAAGAATCTCTCCAACATGGATGAGATCAAGAAAATAATGGATGACTGCAAGAAATCCCGCATAAAGGTCCTCAACCCCGATATAAATGAAAGCGGGGCAAGGTTCACCGTCAACAGGAACGGGGATATCCGCTTCGGTCTGGGAGGAATCAAGGGTTTCGGTGACAATATCGTGAAAGTCCTCATAGAAGACAGGGAACAGAACGGGCCGTTCGCCGATATATGGGATTTTGCGGAGCGTCTTGCCGGGGTCATAAACAAAAAGGCGCTGGAATCGCTGCTTTACTCCGGAGCCTTCGACAGTTTCGGATATTCCAGAAAGAGATACACACAGCCTACGAGGTCCGGAGACACCTTCCTCGATGCCCTCATGAAATATGCGGACCTGTACAACAGGGACAAGATGAACTCTTCCGTATCCCTCTTCGGGGAAATGGAGGAAACCAAACCGCAGCGTCCTGAAATACCGGAAGAAACCGTCTCGGAAGATGACGGAACCATGGAACTGCTTAAAAGGGAGAAAGAACTCGTAGGGATGTACCTTTCGGCGCATCCGCTGGACAGGTATGCTTACGAACTGGAGAATTTCACCAGCTGCACTCTGGCCGAAATACCTGATCTCATAACAAAATGCGACAGGGATAAAGTCAAGACAAACATTGCCGTAGCAGGATACATAACCAATGTCCAGCTCCTTACCAGCAAGACAGGCTCCCCGTGGTCGAAGACCGTAATTGAAGATTTCAGCGGAAGTTACGAGTTCGCCCTGTTCGGGAAAGACCATGAGACGTTCATGCCGTATCTGCAGATGTTTACGCCTGTGTATATTGAAGGCGTGGTGGAAGAGAAATATTATGTCAGGCCGGAAGACCGGAAAATAAAGGGAAATCCTCCTTACGCATTCAAGATAAAGAAAATATCCCTTCTGGGTAATGTGGCAAACAGTCTTCTGAAGAGTTTTGTAATCAAGATCCAGACTCCGATGCTGAATTCCACTTTCAGGGAAAGGCTCATCAATCTGGTCAAGAGCAACAGAGGGACCATTCCTCTGTCCATGATACTCTATGACCCTGTGACCGAGTACAATATAGAATTCATGTCCAGAAAATACAAGGTCGCCGTCAGCAATCCTTTCGTTAATGACCTGAAAGACATGGACGTACTGTACGAGTCGGTACGGAAGTGATTACGCCGTCAGAACACCAGGACTGCCTTGACAGGATAATGGTCGGAAATGAATTTCCTGTCCGCATACGGTTTGACTACTGTCTCGAAATCGGTGCATGAGCGGAATCCCGAATAGAATATGTGGTCAATTACGGACGAAGATTTGCCCCACCCGTTGAATGTCGCGTTGGAATCGGTCCTGGCGGCTATCTGGCGAGCGTTTTTCATTCCTTCAAGAGAGACCAGTGCCGGGACTCCGGCATTGAAACAGCCGGCCAGAATTACAGGGAGCCGGTCGCTGTTCAGTTCCACGATTCTGGACATTACCAGTCCGAGTCCCTTCAGTCTGGCCGTATCGCCTTCACCGTCGAGATGTACGTTTATGAAATAGAATTTCTTTCCCGTCTTCTTGTTTTTCATCAAAGCCCAAGTAGCGGTCCTGGCGGCGGAGGCGTCCCAGCCTTTCGACGGTTTGTCAGGCGTGTCGGAGAGCCAGAAAGTACCCCATTTAAGCAGCGAGGTAGTCTTTTTGTTGTATAGAATGGCTGTATGTTCCCCTTTGGACTTGCCGTCCTCGCTTCCGGCTCCGGCATACTTGTAATCCCGGCAATTCTCCGTAATGAACAGAAGCTGGTACTGCATGGCTTCCTGGATGCCCAGAATATCCGGTTTCTGGTCTTCTATCATCATGGCTGTGGCCGGGAAGCGGAACTGCCATGAATTGGTGCCGTCACTGGCTTCACCGGACCTGATATTGTAGGACATCACCGTAATCCCGGACAATCCTTCGGGTTTCGCTGTACAGACAAGTGCCGGCACGAAAGCCAGCAGAAGAAATAGTTTGAGTCGCATTTTATCGGGTTTGCTGATTTTCAAAATTACAATTTTTTCCGGAATAAATGTTCTGTCCCCTATCAATCGGAAACGGCGGATGAAAGTTTCATTTCCCGCCTTCCAAATATTCAATAGCAACTTCAAGACAGTCATCTCGGTCTTCAGTCATATCAGTTACCGTAGAACGCACCAATATGTCCGGCTGCACTCCCCTTATGAAATAGTCACCTTTCCTGCCGGCAATGCTGTAATATCGTTCGCCGGTAAAAACCATAAACACACCGCCAGGGAGCGGAGCGACATTGATATTTCCACAGATTCCAGCCGTCGGCTCCCCTATCAGACAGGCCATTCCATTATATTTCACATAATCCAAAAACTCTTCCTGATTGCTCATATTCAAATGAGAAATGAGGAAAACGACATCAATATATTTTTTGTCGGGTATCTTACGACTGGCTTCAGGAGATTTACCAGACCGGATATCAAGGAATGACACTTCAGGAATGGAAGAAGGTGTCTCTTCCACGTACCCGTTACATCCCGGCCAAAGATACGGCATTATGTATCTTATAAGAAACGACGGATAAAAACGCATGTCCACAATGACAGGAGTACCTGGTCTACGGGCACCTAAAATGGTTTCAGCCTCGTCCAAGCCTGAAATCCCGGCATTGAAATACAGAATACTGTCACGGATATATCCGGACGGATGAGCGGAAATACGGTCCATGTACGTCCTGGCAGTTTTTTCATAATAGTCAGATGCCGGAAGTGTCCGGAGCGTGAGACCCTGAATCTTCCCTTTACGCATAATCCTGCAGACAACGGTACTGTCAGGCGAATTGAACGCATAAAATCCTATATCCTGCCGTTTGCTTTGAAAGGAACCCGAACGCAACGATGAAAAATCCCTTACAATATCCTTTGAGTTGCGTCCGTTCATGGACAGAAGAATATCACCTTTACTCAATTTTTCCGAATAAGGATCCGAAACTACGGCCTTGCCATCCGTCACTTCTATCCAGGCCGGGAAAAACCGCTCATATTGCTCCTGGAAATTCAAATATGTCACATGCGCATCATTGACTTCGGACATCATTTTTCTCAACGCATCCATCCCGGAAGTCTTTCCTTTGACAACAGAATCCAATGCCTTTTCC